>DATKMS010000208.1:0-13081 GCA_035541735.1 Candidatus Margulisiibacteriota bacterium | reverse complement strand
GCCGCCTGCGAAGTGGTGCGCCGCGAGCGCGGCGCCGTCCCGCAGTTGCCGCAGTGGAACCCCGGCGACGCCGTCGACAGCGACGAGTCGGTTGTGGTGACGCAGAACTGGGACGAGATTCGCCGGCTCATGTGGAACTATGTCGGGATCGTCCGCTCCAACCGCCGCTTGGCGCGCGCGCTGACGCGCATCTCGCTCCTGCAAGACGAGATCCGCGAGTACTACTGGAACTTTCTGGTCACCGGCGATCTGATCGAGTTGCGCAACATCGCCCTGGTTGCGGAGCTGATCATCAAGGCGGCGATCACCCGCAAGGAGAGCCGCGGGCTGCATTACAACATCGACTACCCGCGGCGCGATGAGCAGCACTGGAAGCGCGACACGCTGCTGGTTCCCGGCACCCCGTTCGGGGTCGACGAGGAATTCAAGGCGTCGCTGCGCCGTGTGGGGCAGGGGCGGGGTGTGGCTGAAGAACTCAGGTGAGCGGGCGGGAAGGAGCCTGCCCTACGGCCTGACCGACAACAGACGACAGACATCAGACGTCAGACGCCTGACGTTCCAGAGCGGGTACCAGACCAGAGTCTGTTGTCTCCGCGTCGGTTGTCGGTTGTCCACCTCCGCGAGTCTTGAACCAACCTCAGTCGCTGGTCAGGCCGATCGGGAAGTTGCGGCACAGCGAGATGACGTCGTCGGCAACCGACGCGAGTGCGGTGTCGTTGCCTACGGCTTGTAGTGCGCGAGTGATCAAGTCGGCGATCGCTTCCATTTCCGGCTCCTTCATCCCGCGGGTGGTCACCGCCGGGGTGCCGATACGCACGCCGCTGGTGACGAAGGGCGAGCGTGTTTCGAACGGCACGGTGTTCTTGTTCACCGTGATGTGGGCGCGATCGAGCGTCTCCTGCGCCACCTTGCCCGTCAGCTCGCTATTGCGCAGATCGAGGAGCAGCAGATGGTTGTCCGTGCCGCCGGACACCAAGCGGAACCCCTTTTTCGTCAGCGCCGCCGCCAGCGCCTTGGCATTGCGCACGATTTGCTGCTGATAGGTCTTGAACTCCGGTGCTAGCGCTTCTTTGAGAGCCACCGCCTTGGCGGCAATGATGTGCATCAGCGGGCCACCCTGGTTTCCGGGGAATACCGACGAGTTGATGCTCTTGGCGTAAGCGTCGCGACACATGACCATACCACCACGCGGGCCGCGCAGTGTCTTGTGTGTCGTCGTCGTGACGAACTCGGCGTGCGGCACGGGCGAGGGGTGGATGCCCGCAGCCACCAAACCGGCGAAGTGGGCGATGTCCACCATGATCACGGCGCCCACCTCGTCGGCGACACGCCGAAACGGGACGAAGTCGATCTCCCGCGGGTAGGCGCTGTAGCCGACGACGATCATCTTGGGCCGATGCTGCCGTGCCAGCTCCCCCATCGCGTCATAGTCGAGGCGCTCGTCCTCGCGGCGCACGCCGTACGGCACGACCTTGAAGAATTTGCCGGAGAAGTTCACCGGGCTGCCGTGGGTCAGGTGGCCGCCGTGGGTGAGGTCCATGGCAAGGACGGTGTCGCCCGGCTCGAGCTGCGCGAAGTACACCGCCATGTTGGCCTGCGAGCCGGAGTGCGGCTGCACGTTGGCGTGCTCGGCGCCGAAGAGCTGCTTGGCACGGTCGATGGCCAACTGCTCGGCGACGTCGACGAACTCGCAGCCACCATAGTACCGCCGGCCGGGGTATCCCTCGGCGTACTTGTTGGTCATGATCGAGCCCTGCGCTTCGAGGATGGCCCGACTGACGACGTTCTCGGAAGCGATCAGCTCGAGGTTGTGTTCCTGCCGCTCGGCTTCCTGGCGGAGCGCGCGATAGATCTCGGGATCGACGCGTTCGAGTTCGGTCATCGGCGCACACGTCCGTGCATGGGCCCGCGGCCGCCTACTGCTTGTGGCTCTCGATGTAGTTGACGACGTCCTGAACGGTACGGATCTTCTCGGCTTCCTCGTCGGTGATTTCCATGTCGTACTCCTCCTCGAGGGCCATCACCAACTCGACGATGTCCAACGAGTCCGCGCCGAGATCCTCGATGAACGAGGCGTCCGGGGTCACTTCGTCCTCGCTGACGCCCAGTTGCTCGCAGATGATCTCTCTCACCTTTGCTTCTACCGCTGCTGCCATCCGTACTCCTCCCTCTCCGTTACATGTACAGCCCGCCGTTCACGCCGATGACCTGTCCGGTGATATACCCAGATTCAGGGCGCGCCAGGAAGGCCACCGCATCCGCCACCTCGTCGGCCGTACCGAGGCGGCCAACGGGAATCAGTTTCACATACTCCGCGCGCGTGGCGTCAGGCAAGTCGGCCGTCATCTCGGTATCGATGAACCCGGGCGCGACGGCGTTGACCGTGATGTTGCGGCTTGCCAGTTCGCGCGCCAGCGATTTCGTGAAGCCGACGAGACCGGCCTTCGCCGCAGCGTAGGGCGCCTGGCCGGCGTTGCCCATGCTGCCGATGATCGAGGTCATGTTCACGATGCGCCCATAGTGGGCTCGAAGCATCGAGCGCGCCACCGCCTTCGTGCAGTTGAAGGTGCCGCGCAAGTTGACGGCCATCACCTGGTCCCAGTCCGCCGGTTTGAGGCGGAGCAACAGGCCATCGACCGTCATGCCGGCATTGTTCACGAGGATATCGCAACGGCCCCGGCGCCCTACCAGGCGCGCGACGGCCTCGTGTACCGCGTCGAAGTCCGCGACGTCAAATTGCAGCGCCTCGGCGCGGCCGCCTGCCGCCGTGATGAGCTGGACCGTTTCCTCCGCAGCCGCCAGGTTGCGCACGAAATTGACCGCCACGTGTGTGCCGGCCCGTGCCAGGCGGCGTGCCACGGTCCGGCCGATGCCACGCGACGCACCGGTCACCAGCGCAACCTGTTCCTGCAGCGGCACGCTCATGCGGCACCTGCCGCGGCGCGCAGTGCGTCGAGGTCGTCTGCGGGGGTGCAGACGATCTGCGGCGCGATGCGTTTGACCAACCCGGTGAGCACGCGTCCCGGACCGACTTCGATGGCCGCCGTGCATCCCAAACGCGCCAGTGCTGCGATGCACTCCTCCCAGCGTACGGGGCTGACCACCTGACGAACCAACAACCGCTTCACGCGCGCGGGGTCAGTGCACGCCGCCGCCTCCACGTTGGTGATCACCGGAAACTGGAACGGTGCAACCGGTATGGCATCGAGCACGCGCGCGAGGCGGTCTGCGGCGGGCTGCATGAGCGCACAGTGGAAGGGGGCGCTGACGGCGAGCGGCACGACGCGCTTGGCGCCGCGCGCTTTGGCGAGGGTGGCGGCACGCTCGACGGCCTCGCGGTGGCCCGCAATGACCACCTGACCGCCGCCGTTCAGGTTGGCCGCATTCACGACCTGTCCGCCAGCTGCCGCGTCACAGATGCTGGCGACTGCAGTCCGGTCGAGACCGATAATCGCCGCCATGCTGCCCACCCCGGGCGCGACCGCCTCTTGCATGGCCAGTCCCCGTTCGCGTACCACGCGCAGCGCAGCCGCGAAGCTCAGAGCGCCGGCCGCCACCAATGCGCTGAACTCGCCCAGACTGTGCCCCGCCGCCCACGCCGGCTGGATGTCCAGCTCTGCACGCAGCACCCGCGTCAAGGCGTAGCTGGTCGCAAGCAACGCGGGCTGCGTGTTCGCCGTGAGTGTCAGCTCCTCGATGGGGCCATTGAAGCACAACTCGGACAGCGCGAAGCCGAGCACCTGGTCCGCTTCCGTGAAAACCTGGCGTGCAACCGCGAAGCGGTTGCACAGATCCTTCCCCATGCCGACGGCTTGCGAGCCTTGGCCGGGGAAGAGAAAAGCGAGTGGTGCGCCCATCGTGCGGGTCGTGGGCGGGCGCCTCAGTCGGACTCGATGTTGATGACCTTGCGGCCACGATAGGTCCCGCAGTGCGGGCAGGCACGGTGCAAGGTCGTCGATTCGCCGCACTCCGGGCAACTGATCACGTTCGGTGCCGTCAGTGCGTCGTGCGCGCGCCGCTTGTTGCGCTTGGAATGTGATGTCTTTCGCTTGGGAACTGCCATGTGGTCACTCCTTGTCCGCGGCGCCGGTGCCAGCGCGCTGTGGGGGTTAATGCCGAACCTTGAGAGTTCTGAGAACGGCCAATCGGGGATCGCCGCCGCTTGCCGTGCACGTGCAGGCTTGCGCGTTGAGGTTGACCCCGCAGCGGGCGCACAGGCCCTTGCAGTCCTCGCGGCACAACGGCCGGGTGGGCAGGGCCAAGATGATCTGTTCGCGCACCAGCGGCGACAGGTCGACCTGATCGCCCTCGTAGAAACTCAAATCCAGCTCATCGCCGCTCAGCTCCACTTCTTCCGGCAAGTCCGCTTTGGGAACGAGCACGATGAAGAAGTCCTTGCCGAGCTGGAACGTGTATTCCTCCAAACAGCGGGCGCAATGGCCGATCACGCTGCCGTCAATGTGCCCCTGGAAGAACAACTCCTGTCCGGCGCGGTAGTAATCGATGCGTACCTCGGCGGCTGTCGGAAACTCGAAATCGCAGACTTGTCCGTGCAGCAGTAGCGCGTTGAGCGAGTCGGTCGACTCCTCGTACACCAGCTCCTTGGCGACTTCGTCGATTTCGTGGACGTTGAGTTTCACGTGGGCGTTACCCCTTGAAAGATGGGCAGTTAGCGAACTGGGTCTCTATCGTCAAGACGAGGGGCTGCCGGCGGGAGAACGTGCGGTGTCCTTGTGGAGACCGAGTGCGTCTTCGATGCGGCGCACACGGCGCAGCAATTCCGGCAGGCGGGGCAGGGCGGCGCTCAGGCGACGCCAGAGGTGGATCTCGATCGCGGGATATCCACTGACGATCGCGCCGGCCGGAACGTCATTGGGCACGCCACTCTGCGCCGCAATCTGCGCGCCATCGCCGATCGTCAGATGACCGGCGCAGCCGACCTGGCCGCCCATGCGAACAAAGCGCCCGATGCGCGTGCTGCCGGAGAGTCCGACCTGTGCGGCCAGCGCGCTGCCTTCGCCGACGGTGCAGCCGTGTGCCACCATCACCAGGTTGTCGAGCTTGGCGCCGCGCCGAATCAGCGTCGCGCCAACCGCCGCGCGGTCGATCGTCGTGTTGGCGCCGATCTCGACGTCGTCTTCGATCACCACGGTGCCCGCCTGCGTGATCTTGCGCGCTTGACCGTCGGCGCCGATGACGTAGCCGAACCCATCGCCGCCGATGACGCAGCCGCTTTGCAGACTGACGCGGTTGCCGATTGCCACGCGTTCGCGCACGGTCACATTGGCGTAGACGCGGCAGTCGTTGCCGATGTGCACTTCGGGATAGATGACGACATGCGCGTCCAAGCGCACCCGGTCGCCGAGTACGGCGCCTTCGCCGACGACGCTGTACGGTCCGATAGCCGCATCGTGGCCGAGGCGCGCGCTCGGTGCGATCTGCGCGGTCGGATGGATGCCGATCTGCTGTGGCGGCGGAATGTAGAACAGGTCCAGTGCGCGCGCGAAAGCGAGGTACGGATCCGGCGCGCGTAGCGCGGGCAGCAATACGTCTGGCTCATTTGCGGCGACGATCACGGCTGCCGCGCGGGTCGTCTTGAGGTGTTGCCGGTAGCGCGGGTTGGCGAGGAAGGTCAACGTGCCCGGCGCAGCGTCTTCGATCGGGGCGATGCCGGTGATCTCCACATTGCCGTCGCCGCGCAGCTCGCAACCGATGCGCTCCGCGATGTCTGCGAGTTTCATGTATCCCTCCGGATGGCTCGCGACCTTAGCGAGGATGCCCAAACCGGGCAAACGACAGATTCCCCCGCGACTACTCCGATCGGAAGTTGGATCGGGTGTAGACAGGCATGGCACGCCGTCCGCGCGGGCGCACCACCATCGTCGGATCAGTCACGTTGCGCCGATGGGGAGCGCTATGTTAGGAACTCCCCCACATCGACGCCATGCAAGAACCTGACTTCGACAAACGCGGCGGCTTAGTGACTGCAATCGCACAGGACGCGGAAACCGGCGAAGTGCTGATGGTGGCCTACATGAACCGAGCGGCGTGGCAGAAAACGCTGGCCTCCGGCACCGCGTGCTACTGGAGCACCTCACGCAACGAACTGTGGCTGAAGGGCGAGACCTCGGGGAATGTCCAAGATGTAAAGGAAATCCGTATCGACTGCGACAGCGACGCGGTCCTTCTCAGGGTGCACCAGCGCGGCGGGGCGGCCTGCCACGAGGGCTACAAGAGTTGCTTCTTCCGTACCGTCGACGGCGCGGGATGGCACGTGGCCGCGCAACGCGTCGTCGACCCCGAAACCCTGTACGGCAAGAGGCGATAGGGCCGCCTGCGTCCATGACCGTTCTGAAGCTCGGCATTCCCAAGGGGAGCTTGCAAGACACTACCGTCGACCTGTTTCGCAAGGCCGGCTGGAAGATCAACGTCTCGGAGCGCAGCTACTTCCCCAGCATCGACGACCCGGCGATCCGTTGCTCGCTGGTGCGCGCGCAGGAGATGGCACGCTACGTCGAAGACGGCACCCTCGATGCAGGCCTCACGGGCAAGGACTGGATTCTGGAGAACGACTCGCAAGTGCACGTCGTCTGCGACCTGGTGTACTCGAAGGCCAGCTTCCGGTCGACGCGCTGGGTGCTGGTCGTGCCGGAGGACTCGCCGGTGCGCGCCCCGGAAGACCTCCACGGCAGGCGCATCGCCACCGAGTTGGTGAACTATACGAAGCGCTTTTTCGCCGGAAGACAGATTGCCGTCGACGTCGAGTTCTCGTGGGGTGCTACCGAAGCGAAGGCGGCAGACGGCCTGGTCGATGCCATCGTCGAGGTGACCGAGACCGGCAGCACGCTGCGCGCCAATCGCCTGCGCATCGTACAGGAGCTCTTCGAGTCCAATCCGCAGCTCATCGCCAACCCGCGCGCCTGGCACGATGCGGCGAAGCGGGAGAAGATCGAGCAGATCAGCATGCTGCTGCAAGGCGCGTTGACGGCTGAAAGCAAGGTGGGCATCAAGATGAACGTGCCGAAGGACAAGCTGCAGGAGGTCATCAGCATGATTCCGAGCCTCACGGCACCGACGGTGTCGCCGTTGTTTCAGACCGGGCAGCTCCACGGGGTGGAGTGGTACGCCGTGGAGAGTGTCATCTCGGAACCCGAGGTGCGCGAGCTGATTCCGCGGCTCATCAAGCAGGGCGCCACAGGGATCATCGAGTATCCTCTGAACAAGATCGTGTGAGCCTATGCGACGGACAGTGATCATCCTGATGTTGACGGTGCTGGCGGCGTGCACCGGAAAAGACGCCGAAACCCGCGCCCGCGAAGCGGAGAGGAAAGTCAAAGAGTCGATTCCCGACGTTGTCGGTGCGGCGCTGGCGCAGAAGGCCAGTCCCGACCAGATCAAGCAGGCGCAGCAAGACCTGAAGGTGTTGAGCGAGTACCTCGGCGAGCCCACCGGGACGCTCGACGCCGTCACGGTGAGTGCCATCCAGGCGTTTCAGCGCACGCAAGGCCTCAAAGCCGACGGCATGCTGACGGGCAAGACCCTGCGTCTCCTCCAAGAAGCCGCTGGCAAGGCCCAACCGCAGCAGTCGTAGAAAGCAGACCCTCGATGTCGGGGCGCACGGCGTGCGCCTGGCCTTACGGCGTCGCTTGCTCGAGCTCGTAGCCGAGGGAGTTGAGGAACGGCACCTTCTCCTCAGTGGGCATGATGTAAATGCCCTCCCAGCCGCAGACCTCTTCGCACAGCTTGCAGCCCACGCAACTGCTCTCGTTCACCTCGACCTTGCCGAGATAGCCGGGGCCGTTGTTGGGTGACGGGTAGATGCAATCGAACGGGCAGACGTCGACGCACACGCCGCAGCCGTTGCAGTTGTCCGGATGAACGATGGCGATCGGCCGCTGCGCCTTCTTGAGGACATGGGTGACGTTGCCGTAGGTGTCCAGGATCGCTTCATCGGGACAGATGACGCCGCAGGCGCCGCAGTCGATGCACAGCGCCGGCTCGATGAAGAAGGCCAGCTTCGGCTCACCGCTGATCGCCTTCGTTGGGCAACGCTTCTCGCACGCCGTGCAGCCGGTGCAGTTCTCCGCAACAATCGTAAATGGCATCTCAATGCTCGCTGGTAGCTCGTCGCACCTTGCTCGTTCTACAGACTGCCGCGGGCGGCCGCTACGTGCCGCGTGCTCCGTGCGCTCATTGCTGCATCTCCTTCAGCACTTCGTCGCGCTTGCCGTCGGCAATGAGCTGGTCGTTCTTGCGCGCCTCACGGAAGGCCAGGTAGGTGAAGAAGAACAGCAGGAACATCATCCCGACGATCGGGATATTGTCCGGCGCCAACATCAGGTTGATGAACTGACTGAGCGTGCTCTGCTCGTGCATCTCTTCGGCCTCACCTATTGATCGACACGCCTACCAATCAGGTCTGCGCTTGTCAACGTGCACCCGTCGACAATCGAGCGGGGTGTCCCCCGCAAGCCGCCGGCAAGCGTGGCAAGGAAGACTGCCAGCCATGCCGCTCGGCCGCTCGCCGCGCAGTTGACCGCACGCCACGCCGCGGCGATATACTCCTCTCCACATGACCGAGGAGGACACCCATGCGCGGCTCGATGATGGACTACCCGCTGACGATCAACCTGCTACTCGAGCGGGCCTACCGTCTGTTTCCGAAAAAGGAAGTGGTGACACGGACCGCCGGCGGCCTGCATCGCTACACGTATGCCGATCTCTACCGGCGTGTGTGCCGCCTCGGCAACGCGCTGGCCCAGCTCGGGGTGCGGCCGGGCGACCGCGTCGGCACGTTTGCGTGGAATACCGCGCGTCACCTCGAGCTGTACCTGGGAGTGCCGAGCAGCGGCGCCGTCCTCCACACACTGAACATCCGGCTGTTCCCGGAGCAGATCAACTTCATCGTGAACCACGCGGAAGATGCCGTGATCTTCGTGGACGACTCGCTTGTCGGTACGCTCGAGCCGTTGGCACAGGAGTTCCGCGCTGTGCGTGCCTACGTCGTGATGGGCGACGGGCCGCTGCCGAGCACGTCGCTCAAGCCGGCGTACCGTTATGAGGACCTGCTCGCTGCCGCGCCCGAAGAGTACGCGTTCCCGAAGCTGGACGAGAACACGGCCGCCGGCATGTGCTACACCTCCGGCACCACCGGCAACCCGAAGGGCGTGGTCTACAGCCACCGCTCGCTGGTCTTGCACAGCTACGCGCAAGCCATGGCCGACGCCATGGGACTGTGCGAGGCGGATGTGGTGCTTCCCGTGGTGCCCATGTTCCACGCCAATGCCTGGGGGATGCCGTACACGGCGACGATGGTGGGTGCTTCGCAGGTGTACCCCGGGGCGCAGCCCACGCCGCAGGACATTGCGCAGCTCATCGAGCAGTTGCGCGTCACCGTCACCGGCGGCGTCCCGACTGTGCTGATCGGCTTGCTGAGCGTGCTCGAGCAACGGCACTACGACCTGTCGAGCCTGCGCTGCGTGCCGTGTGGCGGCTCGGCGGTACCGGAGAGCTTGATCGAGAAGTTCGACCGGCTCGGTATCAATGTCGTGCAAGCGTGGGGGATGACGGAGACCTCGCCGCTCGGCACGCTGTCGCGGCCGCGCAGCACGATGCGCGCGTGGAGTGACGAGCAACGGCGGGCCGTGCGCGCCAAGCAAGGGATGCCGTTGCCCGGAGTCGAGATCCGCATTGTCAACGACACCGGGCAGGAGCTGCCCTGGGACGGCACCAGCGTTGGCGAGTTGCAGGTGCGCGGCCCGTGGGTGGTCGGCTCGTACTACAAGGATGCCCGTTCGCAGGGAGCGTTCCAGGACGGCTGGTTCCGGACCGGCGACGTCGCCGCCATCGACGCCGATGGCTACGTGCAGATCACCGACCGCGCCAAAGACGTAATCAAGAGCGGCGGTGAATGGATCTCCAGCGTCGAGCTCGAGAATGCCATCATGGCCCACCCGCAAGTGCTGGAAGCGGCGGTCATCGGCCTGCCGCACGAGCGTTGGCAGGAACGCCCGCTGGCGTGCGTCGTTCCCAAACCCGGCCATCAACTGACCAAGGAAGCCATCATGCAGCACCTCAAGGATCGCGTCGCAAAATGGTGGCTGCCGGAAGATGTCGTCTTCATCGAGGCGCTGCCGAAGACCAGCGTCGGCAAGTTCGCCAAGCGCGACCTGCGGGAGCTGTTCAAGGATTATCGCTGGCCGTAAGGTGTCCGCCGTCCCCGTGGCTCGGGTGGCGGCCTCTTCATTGCTGTTGATCCTTGCTTGGACTGGGTGTCTCTTCCACCGTGCCCGTCGCGGGGTCGTACACGACGTGACCCAGGCGGTCGCGGGTGAAGGCCAGCTTGCCGTCGATATACAACGAGAACCCTTCCGGGTAGCCGCTGTAGCGTACCTGGCCGTCCGGCTGATCCCACAGAATCGTCAGGTCCTTCCCGTGGTAGCGGAGCCGGTCGAGCACGAAGTGGCTCCAGTGCAACGCCGCCGGGTCGAGTTCGATCTTGTCGTCGCTGCGCGGCGTCAGGCCGACCACACCTTCGACGACGAGCGCGCAGTACATTGAATGGAAGTCGTGGGAGATGTCCGACGGCTTCGGCCGCGGCGACACCTGATGCGGCTCCCACTTGGAATAGTACTCGTGCGCGTTCGGCCGCCACAGCGGATCGTAGGGGTTGACGCCCGAGTACATCAAGGCGGTGTAGCGCGCCATGAGATCCATGAAGTGATCCGGCCGGATGATCTGCTGATGGTAGTGCTTGAGCACCTGCAGCAGCGTGCGCGCCCCCATGCTGATCGGATGCGGCGCGATGTTGCGCGTCAGGCCGTCCATCTCCCAGGTCCAGCGGCGGTAGTAGTACTGGCTGGTGATCACCGGCGGATATGCCGCCCAGAACTCCTCCGGGTCGATGAACTTCTTGAGCGCCTCATGATACCGCGGCTCGTCCGGGGCGAGCAGGGTGGTGAACGGAAAGAAACCGTGCAACTCGCGGATCGGGATACGCACATCGTCGATGGCGCGTTGCGGATAGAAGAAGTGCGTCTCGTCGTCCCACAGATGCTGCAGAGCCGCGCTCCGGATGCGTTCGGCGATGTCGTCGAACTCCGCTGCCATTGCGGCATCGTGCGCGACGCGCGCCAACTCGGCGACGGCGCGGGCGTTGGCGTAGACGAAGCTGGCGAAGTCGACACGCTCCATGTCGGTGAGCTTGGCGTTGAGGTCGAGCTTCAAGCCGCTGAAGTACCAGAACGACAGGATGTCGAGGTCGTAGCCGGTGACGCGCGGCTTGGCTCGCTGCGGCAATCCGTCGTGGTCCGGGTCATAGACGGTGACCCACGCCCGCACGTCACGCGCCATCGCCGGCAGCAATCCGCGCAGGGTCTCCACTGGGATCGGATGCACGCGGTGAAACTCCGCGAGCGCTGCAGCGATCCAGTGCGAGTAGGTTTCGCCCCAGTACGGGCTGCCCGGCGGGTCGACGACCGCCCCTTGCGGTGACAAGTTGCGATAGCTGTTCTGTGCCTGCTGCAGGCCGAACTCCGGATCGCGCAGGTACGTCAGTTCCTTGAGCTGCACGGGCACGGCAAACGAGATGACGTTGTCGAAGCCCAGCTTGCCCTCGTAGAAGCGGTAGCCGCTGAGGTCGGGCGTCTCCGCCTGCGCCATGTTGAAGCGCACCACCCACCAGCGGTAGTACCACATCTTCTTGAACGCCCCGTCCGAGGCGTCGAAGTACGGTACGTTGTCGAAGAACCAGCGATTGTACTGGCGCCGATGCTGCAGGAGGAGGTCGGCAGGAAGGGCAGGGGCAGGTGCACTGCGGCGTTGGTTCTCGAAGCTCACGGCCACCTGCGCTTCCTCGGCGGGCGTGGCGGATGGGGTGTCGGACGGGGTGACCGGGCCAGCGGCGGCGGTCAGGCTGCGGCGCAGGTGGATGGCGGCGCCGTCGCTGCGGGTGAAGCCGGGCGCGTCGAGGTAGACGAACACGGGGGTCTTCTGAAACGTGCCGCTCCCGAGCAGCGGAAATACCGCCGGTTCTGGATCGGCGTTGGGCATGGGCAGATACTGCGCCAGCACCTCGATATCGACCTGGTGGGTCTGCTTATCCGTGGACTGCACCCGGTAGCTGCAGACCGCGCGGTCGTCGTAGGTGATGTACTTGGTTTCCTGGATGCGCACGCTCGGCAACACGTAGGTCACTTGCGTGTGACTGGGGAAGCGTTCGATTTGATACAAATTCTCGTAGATCGGTGCCGGCTTGCCGTCGACAAAGAATTGCACCTCGAAGAGGCGCTTTGGGCAGAAGCTCGAATGCAGGTAGCAGAACTTTCCAGCCAGCCCCGGTTGGTGCAGCAACTCGTGGTTCCACAGGCGACGGCCCGACGACAGCAGCAACTTGTCGTCGTCGAGCATGACCTCGTGCGCCTCCGCCGGCGGCAGGTCCTGCGGCGGGAGCTGAAACACTTGATGCTGCAGCAACTGATCGACAAAGTAGTCCTGCAGGCTTGGTTGCGCTCGCGCCTGTACCGACTCGAACTTGAGCCAGGCGCTGAACGGCGCGTCGGAGGGTGGGGGCGGGGCTGGGCGTGGGAGGTCTGTCGTCGGATGCTGGCGGAGCAGGAACACCAGCAACGCCGCGAGAACAGCGGCGGCGAGCAGCGGAACGATGATGGCGCGCCATGCGGCACGCCCGCGGTGTCCAAGAGTCACCGCCCGACCCTACCAAGCGGGGCGCGGAAAGTCGAAGCGGAACTGAGAGATCAGAATGCAATCACGAACGCACGAAAGGGCGAAATCACGAAAACGGAACCGTTGTCTTGATGGTCTGGGTCGCTCCGAAAATTCACCTCGTCAAGGCTCGCTGGTTTGTGGAGCGGAAGCCTCTTCAAGTTTCGAGTTTTCGAGCTGTCGTGTTTTCGTGATTCTCCGAGTCTTGAAAAGCCGCGCCGCGCGGTTGCAGGCCGGCGGCCCGGTACACCGCGTCGATCACGCGCATATTGGCAATGGCGTTGTCCGGGCCCGTGGGCACCGGCTCGCCGCGGCGCACGGCGGCGACGAAGGCACGCAGCTGATACGTATAGGTGGC
>DATKMS010000207.1:0-6485 GCA_035541735.1 Candidatus Margulisiibacteriota bacterium | reverse complement strand
GCCCCTCTCCAGCGATGCCGGCGCCGCTTTCACGACCATCGGGCGATGGGACGAGGGCCGCCGCGACATCTCCCTCGGCGGCGCGGTGTACGCGTGGCGCAAACGCACCGAGTGGATGCGGTTCCTCGATCTGCCGGCGCGCACGGGCGAACGTTTCTGCGTTGCAATGGACGTCGACAAGACACCCGCCGACGGCGCGTTGTTGCGCCAGCACGGGTGGGAGGTCGTCGATCCGATTTCCGTCTCGCGCGATCCCGTGACGTACCGAGCTTTCATCTCCCAATCAAAGGGCGAGTTCACGGTGGCCAAGGAGTTGAACGTCAGGCTTGCCAGCGGCTGGTTCAGCGACCGCGGCGCATGCTATCTGGCCGCTGGACGTCCGGTCATCACACAGGACACAGGCTTCGGCCGCGTCTTGCCGACCGGCAAGGGCCTCTTCGCGGTGCACACGCTCGACGACGCAATCGCCGCGTGCACGGCTATCGCTTCCGATTACGACACACACGTGCGTGCGGCTCGCCAGATCGCGCAGGACTACTTCGCCGCGCCACACGTACTCCACGACCTGCTCTCGGCGGCCGTATGAGCCGACACTACTCGACCAATCGCCCACCCCTGCAACCGCAAGCGCTCACGCCGCTGCCGCTCGGGAGCGTCAAGCCGCGCGGTTGGCTGCTCGACCAGTGCCGCGTCCAAGGCAGCGGGCTAACCGGACATATCGAAGAGTTCTGGCCCGACCTGGGTCCGAAGAACATGTGGCTCGGCGGCGACAGTGAAGGGTGGGAACGCGGGCCGTATTATCTCGACGGGCTCGTGCCGCTGGCGCACATGCTCGCCGACGCACGCCTCAAGCAGATGGCAGCGCGCTGGTTGGAGTCGATTCTGCGGATGCAGGACGCGTCGGGCTGGCTCGGTCCAGTGCAGGCACCCTACTTCCGGCCGTACGACCACTGGCCAGTAACCATCGCCCTCAAGGTGCTCACTCAGCATTACGAGGCCACCGCCGACGCGCGCGTGATCGACGTGATGAACCGATTCTGCACTTATCTGCAGAATACACTCGCGGAGCGCCCGCTGTTCGACTGGGCGCAGTACCGGTGGGCCGATCTCGTCCTCAGCATTCATTGGCTCTACAACCGCACCGGCGCTGCGTGGCTGCTCGACGTCGCCGCCAAAGTCGCCCGACAAGGGTTCGACTGGCACAGCCACTTCGAAAACTTTCCGTGCACTGAAAAGACCACGCTCGACAGTTGCACGCTGGCAACGCACGTCGTCAACAACGCGATGGCGGTAAAGAGCGGCGGCGTGTGGTGGCGGCAGTCGGGCGCCGAGGCGGATCGCCGCTCGGTGTATCACACAATCGAGACGCTCGACCGGTATCACGGTCAAGTCACCGGCGTATTCAGCGGCGACGAGCACTTGGCCGGCCGCGACCCCTCGCAGGGCACCGAACTGTGCGCCGTCGTCGAGTACATGTACTCGCTGGAAGAGTTGCTGGCGATTCTCGGCGACCCGGTCTTCGGCGATCGTTTGGAACGCATCGCGTACAACGCGCTGCCCGCGGCGTGCACGCCTGACATGTGGGCGCACCAGTATGACCAGCAGGTCAACCAGGTGTTGTGCTCGGTCGCGCCACGCCAATGGACCACCAACAGCGACACCTCGAACATCTACGGCCTCGAGCCCAACTACGGCTGCTGCACCGCCAACTTTCACCAGGGCTGGCCGAAGCTGGTGAAGAGCCTGTGGATGGCGACCGCCGATGATGGCCTGGCGGCGGTGGCGTACGGTCCGTGCAGTGTCACCGCCCGCGTGGGCGACGGCACCGAGGTCACGATCATCGAAGATACCGGCTATCCTTTCCGCGAGGAGGTGTGCTTCACCGTCGCCACGCCCGCGCCCGTACAGTTCCCGCTGCTCCTGCGCATTCCGGGGTGGACGCCGGCCGCACTGGTTCAGGTCGGCGCGCAGGAACCACAACCGGCCAACGCGGGTAGCTTTCAGGCGATCAACCGCGTGTGGACGGACGGCGACGGTGTGCGCGTGCGTCTGCCGATGCCGATCACCTTGGAGCGTCGCTACCGCAACTCGATGGCGGTGGTGCGCGGGCCGCTCGTCTTTGCGCTCAAGATGGGCGAGGAGTTCCGCCTGTTGACGGGCCAGCCGCCGCAAGCCGATTGGGAAGTGCGCCCGACGACGCCGTGGAACTACGGCCTGCCGCTTGCCCCGACATTCGCCACACGCTCCGCACCGATCGGCAGCGTTCCATTCGCCCCGGCGGCCGCACCGATCATTCTGCACACGCGGGCCCGCCGCATCCCGACCTGGCGCATGGCGCAGAACTCTGCCGGTCCGTTGCCGGTAAGCCCCGTGGCGACGAGTGACTCGGACGAAGACATCGAATTGGTTCCGTACGGCTGCACGAACCTGCGCATCGCGGAGTTTCCGGTCACCGAGCAACGCACCGCCTAAGGCCTGCGGCCGGCGTCATTTCTACGGCCCGTTCCCGCTGGTCGCTGCGGGCTTCCAAGTCCGACAGGCTGCTCGCCCAGGAAGTTGGCTCTACGGAGTCTCATGCAGCCGGCGTGCGCTCACGTCGTTTGCCTCCGAGAACGCCGGTCAAGCCGAGGAATGAAATCCCCCGGCTGACCCCGCAAAGCCGGCTCGAAGCCGGCTGGCCTTGCGCGGTTCGTCCCGGAAGGCAGCCGAAGACCATCGGGCGGTGACAACTCCCTCATTGCACCTGGTAGATCCTGACGTAGTCAACCTCTATGTACTGGTCGAGCAGCGGGACCGCCGAGATTGAGATGCGCAGTCCCGGGGCTGGCCGAATCAAACGTCACCCTGCCAACGCCCTCGTTCCGCAAGTCCCAGCCTGGATACTCTGACAATCCCGCAAAGTCGTCTTGTACGCGAGCGGAGCACACCGCCGCACACGACGCGCGCGGGCGCCGGGGAATGAATCCCCCGGCTCACACAACCAAGCCCGGTGAACCGGGCTGTCATCAATTCCACGAGCCGGCTTCCAGCCGGCTTCGCTGTATCAGCCGGGGGATTCATTCCCCGGTTCTCTATCAACCTCACCCCGGCCCTCTCCTTGGTAAGGTAAGGAGAGGGAGCCTTGACAGACACTCCTTTCGCCCCAGCCGAGGCCGCCGGCGGGAGAGGGACCCTTCGACGCCGCTGAGGACAGGCCTCGTGATCATGGCACCGGCTCCAAGACCAACAACACCCGAAGCGCGGGCTGGGGGAAGTCTGGCCAGCTCGCGGCGCAATTTCGGTTGACGATACCGGCCTTCCCCCGTACCATACCCGTACACTGAGCATGCTTATGGGGGTTGTTCGGCGCCTACTGTGCGTAGCTGGTGGAGTGGGCGGCACACTTCTGACGCTGGCGGCCCCCGCTCGCGGCGTCGTGGTGGGTGGCGGCGGCGCGGCATCCAGTGATTGCCTGTTGGTCTTTGATGCCGCTGCCAATACGCCTGCCGCGAAACCCCGGCAGGTCAAATGCGCCGACGGCGACCCGAGCTGCGACGTCGACGGCACTGTCAACGGCACGTGTGTGATCCCACTACGGGTTTGCGCCAACAGTACGGCACTCAGGAGCTGCACATTGAGCGGCGTGGCGCACATCACAGTTGATCACGCCCTCGACAACGGCGACAAGCAGTTCGACCCGCAGTTTCAGGCGCTGCAGACACAGATCGACAACGGCATCCAGCCGCCGACGGATGAGGCCGACGCGTGCGCGGCCGCCACCAACTTTAGCGTCCCGATCAAAGGGCCCATCGGCAGGAACCATTGCCAGCCGAACACCAAGACCATCAAGATCACCACCCTGTCGAAAGCCATCGACGGCAAGGTGTACACGGACACGGACAGCATCAAGCTGACCTGCACCGCCTCCGCGGCCAACGGCTGCAACCCGCAGACGCTGTTCGCGGGAACTTTCGATCGCATCCAACGACAGATCTTCTCGCAGAACTGTGCCCTGAGCGGCTGTCACGACTCGCAGAGCAAGTCGGGCGATCTGTTGCTCGAGGCTGGCGCCGCCCGCACCAACCTGGTCAACGTCGTGCCGAACAACACCTCGGCCGCAAGCAGCGGCTGGAAGCGCGTCACTGTCCTGAGTCCAGCCAGCGGTGATTCCACAACCAGCTTTTTGTATCACAAGGTGACGGGTGACCTGCCGGACGCCTCGTTCGGAAAATCCATGCCGCGCGACAAGCCCAAGCTGGACAAGTCGTTGCGTGAAGTGATTCGCCTGTGGATCGACAATGGGGCGCCGGACAGCGGCTGGGTCCCAGGAACGTTCTAGCCAGAGAGGAAGATATGGGGAGTAACGCCAACGCACCCTTGTCGCAATCCGAGGCACAACACCTGCTGCGCCGTACGGGTTTCGGCGCCACTGCAGATAAGGTCAAGACGATCCTCAAGACCTATCCGACCCGCGGCAAGGCGGCCGACTACGTGCTGAACTTCAAGCCAGCGAAGTTCAAACCCGGCGGCAAGGACATCGATGCCGTCCGCAACAACTGGATCAAGTACATGCTCGGGGTCAAAGCGCCGCTGCAGGAGAAGCTGGTGCTCTTCTGGCACGATCACTTCGCCACCGGCAACGACAAGGTCGACAACTACAAGCTGATGGCCGTGCAGAACCAACTGCTGCGCCAATTCTGCAAGGGCGACTTCAAAGCGTTCGTCAAGGCGATCAACAAGAATGCGGCGATGATGGAGTACCTCGACACCGTGCGCAACCGCAAGCGCGAGCCGAACGAGAACTACGCTCGCGAGTTGGAAGAACTGTTTACGCTGGGTGTCAAGGACTTCAACGGCAACCCCAACTACACGCAGGAAGACATCGTCCAGATCGCCCGCGCCTTCAGCGGCTGGGACTACGACGGCAAGGGCGTAGCGGTCTTCGAACCCAGCCGTCACGACTTCACCGAGCAGTTCCCCGAGCGCGGGCCGAAGGTGATCTACACGAGCGCCGGCGGTTTCGGGGCGGCGGGGCGCGACTACACACAACCCGGAGGGGAAGGCCCGACGGAAATCGACCAGGTCATCGACATCATCTTTCAACACAAGGATTCCGATGGGAAGAACACCGTGGCACGCTACATCGCCAACAAGCTGTTCACCTACCTGGCCAACGCGACACCAGCGATCGCGGACATCGACACCCTCGTCGCGGACGCGCAGTTCGACACCGCCTTCGACATCGGCCAGTTGGTGCGCGCCATCCTCATCAACGACGCCTTCTACGCCACGGCGGCCGCGGCCCCCTTCACGGCGTCGACCAAGAAATCCGTCAAGTGGCCGACGGACTACGTGGTGACGACGTTGCGCCTGCTCGGCATGAAGCTGAAGGGCGCGGACCAGCACATCAACTTCAGCAGCGGTACGCCCGCCCAGGACTATCTCTCGGCCATGGGCCAGATCCTCCTCGAACCGCCGAGCGTGTTCGGCTGGGACTGGGAGACCGCCTGGCTCAGCAGTGCAACGCTGCTGGCGCGCTATCAGTTTGCAACCGACGTCATCGCCGCGCGCGGCAAGGGCGCCACCTCCTTCCGGCCGGAAAAACTGATCGACCTGAACCTCACCGACGCCGGCGCCATCGTCGATGCGGTGACCGACCTTCTCGGCGTCACCGATCAACTGGCGCCTGCCGACCGCAATGCATTGATCAGCTATCTGACGGACGGCAACCCCAGCATGGCCGTCAATTTGAACGACGACAATTTCCGCACCCTGAAGCTGAATGGTCTGTTCGGACTGGTGCTGCAGTCGCCGGCTTACCAGCTGCACTAGTCTTTTGCGGGGAAAGTCCGGAACGGAAGAGAAATGGAAAACCGCAAACAGGAAACCGGGAACCGGAAGCCGGTCAATTGGCCCGTTTTTCACTTCCGCTTTCCGGCTTCCTGTTTTTCATTTCCTTCTTGTTTGGTTCCGGCCCTGCCGGCTTAGTAGGAGGACTGGATGGCAATTACCCGACGACAGTTCATCACCCGCACCGGCCTGGCAGCGGCCGGGAGCTTCCTCGGGCCGAGCCTGTTGCGCAATCCGTGGGTGCAGCAGGTGCTCGCACAAACGATCGGTGACCGCTACTTCATCGTCGTCTTCCTGGACGGCGGCAACGACGGGCTCAACACCGTGACGCCGATCGCCAACGGCACCTCCGGCAATCTGCGCGCCGCGTATGAAGCGGCACGCAATACGGGCACGGGCGGCCTCCAGTTATTGGCGTCCGAACTGGCCGCCACGGCCGTCGGCAACGACCCGAACTCCAACACGCCGCTGGCGCTCCACCCGGGGTTGACTGGATTGAAACAGCTCTACGATCTGGGCAAGGTCGCGGTGATCCAAGGCTGCGGATACCCGGACTACAGCTTGTCCCACGACGTATCGCGACACAGCTGGCAGAGCGCCATCCCGGGCGGCGCCGGGGTGGGATGGGTGGGGCGCTATCTCGCGGCAAACTACAC
>DATKMS010000206.1:0-22732 GCA_035541735.1 Candidatus Margulisiibacteriota bacterium | reverse complement strand
GCATCTGGTCACCCGCAAGATGGTGCGCGGCATGAAGCGCGGCGCCGCCATCGTCGACATTTCCATCGACCAGGGCGGCTGCGTAGAAACCTCGCGGCCGACGACGCTCGACGACCCGATTTACGTCGTCGACGGTGTCGTACACTACTGCGTGACCAACATGCCGGCGATCGTCCCACGCACGTCGACGTTTGCCCTCACCAATGCGACGCTCTCCTATGCGATGGAACTGGCAAACAAAGGCCTGCAGCGCGCGGTTCAGGAGAACATGCCCTTGCAACGCGGCGTAAACGTGCTCAACGGCCACGTCACGCACGCTGGTGTCGCCGAAGCCTTCCAGATCGAGCACACGCCACTGGGTGAGTTGATCTGAGGCTTGGCACAATCCAGGGTTGCAGTCGAAACGAAAGGGGGTCGGTCTCCGGCCCGCATAAGGCCAGCGGCCTGTGCCACGCTCAACGCTTGCTGGCGCGGCCTTTCCGCCGCTTCCGCTTCTTCAGCAGCGTGCTGCGCACCGTGAGCACCGGGCAGGCCGCGGTGCGCACCACCTTCTCGGCGACGCTGCCCATGAACAGATGCGCCAGGCCGGTGTGGCCGTGCGTGGCCATGACGATCAGATCGGTCGCGGTCCGCTGCGCGGTGTCGATGATGACTTGCGCGGGCGAGCCGTTCTTGAGCACGGTTCGGACGCGATGCCCTTTCTTCTCGAGATCGCCGGCCAGACGCTTGAGCTGCTGCGCGGCCACCTGCTGCTGCTCCTCGATAATGCTGGCGAGATTGGGACTGGTCATATACATGTCCGCCGGAGCGGCGTAATAGATCGGCTCGACCACGTGGACGAGGACGACTTCGGCCTTGAAGGGTTTCACGAGGTCGCGTGCGTACGCCAGCGCATTGAGCGAGTCGCCTGAAAAGTCCACCGGTACGAGCACACGCTTGATCGCCATCGCCACTCCCTCTCTCGTGCCGCGGCTGATATCATCCGTTCCCAAATGCCGCAAGGTAGATGGACCGCATGAACATTGTCGCAGGCACGCTCACGGGTCTCTTCTCGTACGACGTCGGCTACGAGATCAGCCTGGATGCCCTGGTGCGCTTGCTGGCGCCGCGCGGGGCCAGACTGCGTGCCACCGATGCCGGACGTGTCGGCATCCGCGGCGCCGGCAAGACCGTGGATCTGGATTACGGCACACGGCGAGTGCGCCTCACCGACGGCGACGTGGAGGCCGCGGTGGTGGTACGGGCGCACGACTTTGGAGCCATCACCCTCATGTTGCGCCTTCCGCTGGCAGGTCCGCTCGAGCGGCTCGGGCCATTGACCGCAGCGTTGGTGCGGACGAAGTCCATGGAGAACACCGCGCTCGACGTCATGCGTGAGATCGTGCCGGTGGCCGCGGCGGCAATCAGCAAGGTCGGATTCACCGAGTTCGTCGAAGACTTCTATGTGATCCAGGTGGACCGCTTTGACACACCGGTGACCCCGGTGCAGCTGCGCGCCGACTACCGCGCGCCGATCGCTTTGGCGCTGCGCTGCGAGAAGGAACGTCTCGCCGAGGGTGAAGCGGAGGAGGTATTCGAAACGGCGATCTCGTACCATCCGCAGGATCTGGTGGTCACCGATTGGAACGCCGCCTTCCTGTACGCCGCCGACTACCCCGCGTTACTCGATGCGCTCGAGTTCCTCAACGTCCAACTCGTCGAGCTGCGGTTCTTCGACCGGCGGCTGGACGCGCAGCTGAGCGAGCTGTTTCAGGTCGTGTACAGCCGGCCGCGCCTGCGCACGCTGGTGGTCAATCCGTTCGGCAAAGCCCTCGAGGAGGTGTCGGAGTTGAAGGTGGAGACCACCGTCATCGCCGAGCGCGTCGCCAACGCGCTGAAGTTCATCGAGGACCTGTATCTGGCCAAGGTCTACTCGGTCACCGCGGAGCGCCTGCATCTCGAAGCGTGGCGCAGCAGCGTCGAGACCAAGCTGAAGGTGGTGCACGAGATCTTCGACATACTCAATCGCCGCGCTGCCACCTACCGCGCCGAGGCGTTGGAGCTGACGATCATCATCCTGATTGCCGTCGAGATCGTGTTGGGGCTGCTGCGCTGACGAACACGCAGGGCCCGTCGGCTCAGCCTAGGGCCTGCGGCCGGCGTCATTTCTATGGCTCGCTCCCGTTGGTCGCTGCGGGCTTCCAAGTCCGACACACTGCTAGGACCTGCGGTCGGCATGATTTCTATGGTCCGCTCCCCGATGGGTCGCTGCAGGCTTCCAAGTCCGACAGGCTGCTAGCGCAGGCTGCGTGCGGTATATGTGAACAGAACCGCGCCGAGCACGGCGACCACCAAGCTCGCCCGGCGTATCCACATGGCGCGGCCGGTGAGGGCGAAGCTCCCGACCATCGTGCACCACACCCACACGCTCATGCCACCCACGGCAACCGCCAGGTAGACGAACGGGTTGAACCCGAGAAGCGCTACCACGCGGTCGAGCCACTGGATTCCCTCCTGCATCCTGGGCCGACAATATGCCTGCCGCAGTAGCACATGACAAGAAACCTTCTGCCAGGGGTGCCAAGGGGTGCGCAGGCGCCTGACTTCCGGTCGCGCATGGAGTATGAAAGCCGCACAGTTCATCTCTGGAGGCTGCTGATGCTGAAGGTACTCGACGGGATTCGTATGCTGGAGGTTGCCGAATGGTTCTTCGTGCCCGGCGCCGGAACCGTGCTCGCCGACTGGGGGGCCGACGTGATCAAGATCGAGCATCCAACGCGCGGCGATCCACTGCGCGGCCTGATCAGCTCGGGCATCATCCCGGGCGCGCACGGCCTCAACTTCTTCATCGAGAACGGTAGCCGCAACAAGCGCAGCCTCGGGCTCGATCTCACCAGCGAGCGCGGCCGCGAAGTATTGTACAGGCTGGTCGAGAAGTCAGATATCTTCCTCACCAGTTTCCTGCCGGCGGCGCGGCGGCGACTGAAGATCGACTACGACGACATCAAGAAGATCAACCCGAGGATCGTCTACGCCAAGGGCTCGGGCCAGGGACCCAAGGGGCCGGAATGCGAGCGCGGTGGGTTCGACGCGGGCTCGTTCTGGTCACGCGGCGGCGTCGGCTACATGCTCAGCGAACCCGGCAAACCGATCATCATGCAACGCGCCGCCTTTGGAGACACCATCGGTGCAACGTTCATTGCCGGGGGCATCGCGGCGGCGTTGTACCATCGCGAGAAGACCGGCCAGGGCTGTGTTCTCGACGTGTCGCTGCTCGGCACGGCGGTGTGGCTGATGGCACCGGACATCCTGGCGTCGCTGCTGCTCGGCCACGACTTGCCGCACAACGACCGCAGCCGGGCACCCAACCCGTTGATGAACACTTACCTCTGCAAGGACAGCAAGTGGCTCATGCTGATGATGCTGACCCCGATGCGCCACTGGGACGAGTTCTGCAAAGCCATCGAACGGGAGGAACTGCTCGAGCAGTATCCGCTCATGAAGTGGATCGAGGAGGACACGCGCGCCAAGCTCGTGCAGGTGTTGAGCGACCACTTCGCCACCCGCACACGCGGCGAGTGGATCGAGCGCCTGCTGAAGTACGACACCATCCACGCGCCGGTGCAGTCGCCCACGGAGATCCGCGACGACCCGCAAGTGATCGCCAACCAGTATCTGGTCGACTACGTGCACCCCACCCACGGCGCGTTCAAGGTGGCCTGCAGCCCCGTGCAGTTCAACGGCGAGCCCACCGACGTCCGGCGCGTGGCGCCCGATGTGGGTCAGGACACCGAGGATATCCTGCTCGACTTGGGTCTATCTTGGGAGGATATCGGCACGCTGAAGGAAGCGAAGGTCATCTCGTAAGCGACGGCGACGGCCTGCGCTGCGGCAATTCGGTTCGCCTGTTTAGCGTGCCTCGCTGGCCTCGCGGGCGAAGGACTTCCGCAAAGCGCGGATCGCGCTCGCTGGGAAGTCGACGATGACGAAGCAGTCCCCAGGATACACGTAGTCCTCGCCGCTTTCGTCAATCACGCGCAGGTCACCGTCTTGTGCGGCGTCGGGATCGGGGATGACGCGATAGGTCGCAATACTCTGGACCTCAACAATCTCGCCGATAATCGTGAACCGCACGGGCCGAGATATGCCAGGGTCACGCGGGACACGCTAACGCCTTGCGGATGACGGGGCGCGCGCAGCTCAACGCGTCGCCTGCGTGCGCCTGTTCGTGGAGCAGGCCTGCGGACTCAGAAGCTGTCAGAAGGCCTGAATTTCGCGCAAATCGCTTACGACGTTGGCCCCGGAAGCTGGCGTGTCGCGCGCGACTAGGATGGGCGTAAGGCCGGCACTCCGCGCTCCGTCGACATCCTCACGCGGGCTGTCGCCAACGTGGGCGGCCTCGGACGCGCTGACACCCAGGCGCTGCAGCGCCACGGTAAAGATCCCAGCGTCAGGCTTGGCGGCACCGATGCGCCCGGACATGACGATCGTCTCGAAGTAGCCGGCAATGCCGAGGCTCGCGCAGATGCGCGTGAGCCGCCCGTCGAAGTTGGAGACGATCGCCAGCCGCAACCCACGTTCACGCAGCGCCGCCAGCGCCGGCTCGGTGTCAGCAAACAGCTCCCAGCTGTCGCCACGCGCGAAGTACTCGAAGAGGTCGGCAAAGAAGGCGTCGAAGCCGTCGACGCGCGTGCCCGCGAACACCGCGGTCACAACCTGCTTCCACCAGGCATACTCGAGCTGCGGCAGCTCGGCGGCGGGCGCCCCCGGAAACGCCAGCGGCGGCATGCGGCCGAAGGCGGAGCGGAAGCGTCCTTCGATGTCCGCCGCAGCAACGGTCACACCGTGGCGTGCGGCGGCGGTGGCGTAAGCGGCACCGACAGAACCGCGGACGCGGAAGAGGGTGTCGGCCGCATCGAAGAGGATTGCCTTCAAAGACATTGCGAATTGCGAATCGCGAATCGCGAATTGTTCGGAGCGCAGGAGGATGCTCCAATTCGAAATTCGCAATTCGAAATCCGCAATCTCCTCATCGCCCCAGGCTCGGGTCCTGCCAGAACTGGATGAGCACGCCGTGCGCGCTGCGCGGCGAGATGAAGGCGGTCTTCCAACCGCCGCCGATGTCCGCGCGGTCGACGATGCGCACGCCGTCGGCTTCCAGCTGGGTCAACAGCGGGTCGAGGTCGTTGACGTCGATCGAGAGGTGGTGGAAGCCCTCGCCGCGCTTGTCGAGGAAGCGCGCCACGAAACCTGCCTCGTGTCCCAGCGCCGGCTCGATCAGCTCGATCCGGTAACCGTTCAGTGTGAACGTGGTCAGCACGAAGCTGCCGTCGTACCCCGGGTGTTTCGGATGTTCGGCGCGAATCGGGAAGTAGCGGCGGTAGAAGTCCAAGGTGCGGTCGATGCTGCGCACCGCCATCGAGACATGGTTCACGTGCACCAGCACGGTCTCGCCGGTGCGCAAACGGAACGGCACGGTGTGCGGCCGTTCGGGTGCCACGATGTTGTCGACGTTCCAGAACTGCACGAGCACGCCGTGCGCGCTGCGCGGCGAGATGAAGGCGGTGACGTCGCCGTCGCCGCCGTCGAAGCGGTCGACGATGCGGACGCCATCTGCCGCCAGCCGCTCGATCAACGGTTCCAGCTGCGTGACTTCGAGCGACAGGTGATGCAATCCCTCGCCGCGTTTGTCGATGAAGCGGCGGACGAAGCTCGCGGGGTGCCGCGCCTCGATCAGTTCCAACTTGAACTGCCCGATGTAGAAGTCGCACCAGTTGAAATCGTCATCATAGCCCTGCCGCTTGTGCATGCGCATCTCGATGGGCAGACAGTTGCGAAAGAAGCGTAGCGCCGTGTCGATGTCGTTCACGGCGATTGAGACGTGGTCGACGCGCATGTCCATGGCCATCAGCTTTCGGCCGTCCGCTCGGAGCGCAGGTGCGACAGGCGGCACAGCTCGGCACGCAGTCCGTCGGCGGCGGCATCAACGACAATGTAGCCGCCATCGCGCAGCGCGCCGGCGTTCAGCACCACGGTGCGGCCGATCCGATCGACGCCAGCCGACTCGTGGATGTGCCCGGTGATGCAGACCGCCGGCTGATGCTCTTCAATGAACGCGCGCACCGTCGGGCTGCCGACGTGCTGGCCGCTGCTGATGCGATCGGTCGCCGTGTGCGCGGGCGGCGTGTGGCACACCATCAGGAGGCGGTGCATGTCCGCTACGCCGGCGTAGGCGCGTTCGAGCAGGAGGCCGATTTCTTCGTCGGTCAGCTCGGTCGGCGTGTGAAACGGCGTCCGGTTCGAACCGCCGCAGCCGAAGATGCCGACGTCGCCACAGCGGCGCGACTCCCCATGCAGGCTCACGCCCTCCTGTCGCAAAAGGTCGATCACCTCGAGCTGATCGAGGTTGCCGGAGACCGCCAGCACGTTCGGCGCGTGTCGGCGCGTCGCGGCCAGCACCTGCGCGGCATCGTCGCGGCCGCCGAAGTTGGTCAGATCGCCGGAAAGGATGACAAGGTCCGCCGCGCCCAATTCCGGCGCGAGCCGTGCGATGGTTTGCAGGGACATGTGGATGTCGCCAAACGAGACGATGCGCATCGCTCTGACTCATACCCAGTGACCCAGCGCGTCGCAACCAGGCAATATCGAGGACACACACCGGTAATCGTGACGGGTCGCGCACGGAACACCCGGCCGATCGCAGGCTCAGGGCATCGGTGTTTCAGGCTCATCGCTCCGATACCGGCTTCCGACTACGCGCAGCGACCTCACCATACCCCGACAACCCGTCACACCCGCAAATGCCTCGCCCCTACCACGCCGGTTCCCGCTCACCGCGTTTCACGTTGCGATCGGGAATGCTACGATCCCGCGCAATGTCTCTGAACAACATCCGCGTCGTGCTGGTGCGGCCACGCGGTGCGGCGAATGTCGGTGCCGTGGCGCGCGCCATGAAGAACATGGGCTTGCATGAACTCGTGCTGGTGCACCCGGCCGTCATGAAATCGTTCTGGGCAAAGGCCATGGCGGCACATGCAGAGGACGTGCTGCACAGCGTCCGCCAGAGCGACACACTGGGTGCTGCGGTCGCAGATTGCGGACTCGTGGTCGGTACAACCTGCCGCGGCGGCCTGTACCGCGAGGCGGCCGAGCCGCCACGCACGGCGGCGCCACACATCGTCGCGGCGGCAGCCACGAATCGAGTCGCGCTGGTGTTTGGTCCGGAAGACCACGGGCTCAGCAACGAGGACCTCAAGACCTGCCACCAGCTCATCGCCATTCCGGCCGACCCGGCCTACCCCTCACTCAACCTGGCGCAGGCGGTGATGGTCTGTTGTTACGAGTTGCGTCTCGCGGCGGTGGGAGACCCTGCGGTGACCCGCGAGTGGGCCCGCGCCGACCAGGTCGATCTGATGTTCGAGAAGCTGCAGGCGGCGTTGCGCTCGATCGGATTCCTCCATCCGGACAATCCCGACCACATCATGTTCGCCTTCCGGCGCTTCCTGGGCCGTGCACAACTCGAAGCGCGTGACGTGCAGATTCTGTTGGGCCTGGCGCGGCAGATCGAGTGGTTCGGCAGCGGTGGCCATGCCGTGTTGGCGCGACGCATGGGCGAACCCTGCGCCGTCGAGGGGCGCTGAGCATGGCCGTTGTCGTCCCATTCCAAGATATCGTCCGCGCCCGCCGCCGCGAGCAGGAACGCGCCTGCACGGAGCGGTGCATTGAGATCCTCGAAGCCAATCTGCGGCTCTCTCTGGAACTCTTCGAGAGCGCGCCGCCCGCAGAGCGGCCGGTGCACGCGCGCCGGATGCGGCAACTGAGCGCGTTGTTGGAATACGCGGTGCACCTGCTGTGACCCTCGCAGTCGCACTGGGCGTTGCTCTCGCCGTCGTCGCGGTCCTCCTGGTCCTGCTCGTCCTCGTGCTCCTCAACCAGCGCCAGACCGCGGCACGGGTGGAGGCGCTGAGCGCAGCCCAGGAGGCGGACCGGTCGCCCCTGCTGCTGCAGCAGCAGATCGAAGGTTTGCGCGATCAGTTCGGCCGCGCTCTCGAAGCCAACACGCATGCGCTCAATCAACAGCTGGCACACATCGCCACAACCGTGCACGAACGCCTGCATGAGAACGTCGAGTTGATGCAGCACACGCATCGCACCCTCGGCGAGCGCCTCGACAGCACGGCGCAGGTGATCGGCGCGGTGCACCGCAGCCTCGGCAGCCTCGAGGAGGCCAACCGCAAGATCTACGAGATCGGCAAGGACATCTCCTCGCTGCAACAGATCTTGCAGGCGCCAAAGCTGCGCGGCGGGCTGGGGGAGCTGCTGCTCGAAGACCTCTTGAAGCAAATCCTGCCGGCCGATCATTTCGTCGTGCAGCACGGCTTTCGCAGCGGCCAGAAGGTCGACGCCGTGATCCGCCTCGGCAGCGGCCTGGTGCCCGTGGACGCTAAGTTTCCGCTGGAGAACTTCCGCCGCCTGCTGGACGCACAGACGGACGACGAGCGCAGCCGCGTGCGGCGCGCCTTCGTCACCGACGTGAAGCGGCACATCGACGCGGTTGCCACCAAGTACATCCTGCCGGACGAGGGCACGTTCGACTTCGCGCTGATGTATATCCCGGCGGAAAACGTCTACTACGAAATCGTCGTGAAGGATGAGGCCACCGGGGACGCCGACATCAGCGCCTACGCGCTCTCACGCAAGGTCATCCCGGTGTCGCCGGGCTCCTTCTACGCCTATCTGCAGGCCATCGTCCTCGGCCTGCGCGGCCTGCGCATCGAGGAACGCTCGCAGGAAATCTTGCAGCAGCTCGCCCGCCTGCGCGGTGACTTCGATCGCTTCCGGGACGACTTCCGGCTGGTCGGCAAGCACTTGAACAACGCGATCTCGAGTTTCGCAGGAGCCGACCGGCGCCTGGAACGCTTGGAGACGCGCTTCGCCAGCGTGGTCGGCACGGACGAGGTCGAGAGTGGGGAAGCAGACACCGGTCAGATCAGCCCACTGTTTCCGCCCAAGCTGGACGCTGCCAACAAGAGCCGCTAGCAGCATCCGTAGCCGCATCATGAGGCACCAGCGCTGCATCACCATTGTGATCTGCGCGCTCGTCTGCAATCCGGCAGCGGCGCGGTTGGTGCACGCCGGCTCGATCAGCGACGAGAAGCAGCTGGGCAAGCAGTTCGACCTCGAAGCACGCGCGCAGCTCCCGCTGATCGATGATGTGGAGGTGACGAGTTACATCGATCGCATCGGCCAGCGCATCGCCAGCAATCTCAACGACCAGACCTTTCAGTATCAGTTCTCCGTGGTGCGCGACCCACGCATCAACGCCTTTGCCGTGCCTGGCGGCTACGTCTATGTGCACGGCGGCTTGCTGACGCGGGCCGCGAACGACGACGAGTTGGCGGGAGTGCTGGGCCATGAGATCGCCCACGTCAACGCGCATCACCTGGCGCGCCAGCAGGAAGCCACGCAGCTGATGAACTATGCCACGCTGCTGGGTGTTCTGCTGTCGGCAGTGCAGCCCGCCATCGGCGCCGGCGCGGTCGCCGCCAACGCTGCGGTGCAGTTGCAGTACCGGCGCGAGTTCGAGCAGGAGGCCGATTACCTCGGCGCCCGTTACATGCAGCAAGCGGGTTACGATCCGCGCGGCATGCTCGACTTCTTCAAGAAGATGCTGGACGAGCAGCGCACAACACCGACGTTCGCGCCCCCGTACCTGCTGTCGCACCCGCTCACCGAGACGCGGCTCACCAACCTCGAGGCAGTGCTCCACACGCATCAATGGGACAGCGGTCCTCGCCAACCCTCCAGTATGGAGCTGGAGCGCGTGCAGGCGGTGGTGCGGGCACGCTCGGAGCCGCCACAGGATGTGGTGACCTATTACCGCCGCCAGGCGGAGGCGCAGCCGAGCGACGGCCGCGCCCGCTACCTGCTCGGCGTCGCACAGCTCGAGACCGGAGCGTTCGAGGCAGCGCGGCAGTCCCTCGAGGTAGCGCGCCAGCTCGGCTTTGCTGGCGTTGATCGCGAACTTGGCCGTACGGCCCTCCGCCTGCAGCAACTCGACAAAGCGCGGGAGCTGCTGAGCCGCGCCGCCGAGATCGCACCAAACGATCCGGTCGCCCACTACGAGTTGGGGAAGGTTTTGGAAGCACAGAACGACACCGCCGGCGCGCTGCGCGAGTACGAACGCGCCTTCCAACTGGCCCCGACGCTGGCGGACGCGCACTATGGCTTCGGCATCCTCGCCGGCCGCAGCGGCCAGGCAGGCGACGGCTACTACCACCTCGGGCGCGCGTACAAGCTGCGTGGCGAGTACGACAAGGCGCTCAGCCAGTTCGAAAAAGCCGAGCCACTATTCACCACCGGTACGCCGCGCGGACAGGAAGTGCGCGCCGAGATCGCCGAACTCAAGGAGTACTTGCGGCATGGCAGCGGCAAGCCGCGCCGCGGTTGACTGAGGGTCAAGCCGCTGTTACCCACGTCTACGGAACGCGGAGCTTTTCAATCCGCAATCCCAAATCCGCAATCCGAAATTCATTGGGGGAGGAATCCATGGCAGAAGCGTACATCATCGATGCGTGCCGGACAGCGCGCGGCCGGCGCAAGGGCAGCCTGTCGGAGGTGCACCCCATCGATCTGTTCTGCGTGCCGCTCAACGCGGTCGTCAAGCGCGTGGGCGTCGATCCGAAGAACGTGGATGACGTCGTCGTCGGCTGCGTCACCGAGACCGGTGAACAAGGCACCAACCTCGCCCGTAGTGCGGTGCTTGCAGCCGGGTGGCCCATCGAGGTGCCGGGAGTCACACTGAACCGCTTTTGCGGCTCCGGACAGCAGGCAGTGAACTTCGCCGCGCAAGCCATCAAAGCTGGGGCGCAGGACCTCGTCGTCGCCGGCGGGGTGGAGAACATGACCCGGGTGCCGATGGGTGCGGACATGGGCCCGCTGCCTCCCAGCTTGATGGAGAAGTACAATCTGATCCCGCAGGGGCTGTCCGCCGAGATGATCGCGGAGCAGTGGAACTTCAGCCGCGAGCAGATCGACGAGTTCGCACTCGGCAGCCAGCAGAAGGCGTGGCGCGCCATTCAGGAAGGCCGCTTCAAGAAGAGCATTGTGGCGGTGGATGTCACGCACAACGGCGAGAACAAGCATTTCGACACCGACGAGCACGTGCGGCCGCAGTCGACGCTCGCCGGGCTGATGGCATTGCAGCCGTCGTTCAAGCCGGACGGCAAGATCACCGCCGGGAACTCGAGCGGCATCGTCGACGGCGCCGCGGCCGTCCTGCTGGCCTCGGAGAAAAGAGTGAAGGAGCTGAAGCTGCAGCCGCGCGGCCGCATCGTCGACCAGGTGATCGTCGGCTCCGAGCCGGTGATCATGCTCACCGGTCCGATTCCGGCGACGCAGAAGATCCTGCAGCGCACGGGCATGAAGATCGACGACATCGATGTCATCGAGATCAACGAGGCCTTCGCCCCGGTGCCGCTGTGCGTGATGCAGGAGACCGGGATGGATCCGGAGAAGGTGAACGTCAACGGCGGCGCCATCGCCCTCGGCCACCCGCTCGGCGCCACCGGCGCGATGCTGATCGGCACGCTCCTCGACGAGCTCGAACGGCAGAACAAGCGCTACGGCCTGTCGACGATGTGCATCGGCATCGGCATGGGCATCGCGACGATCATCGAAAGGCTGTAGCCGTCGGCTGTCAGCAATCAGCCGTCAGCTAGAAATGCGAGGGGCAGTGGCTTCCGGCCACTGCCCCTCTTGTTTCTTGTTCGAGCTGAAAGCTGATGCCTGACTGCTGAAAGCTTCCCTACGCCACGCTCAAATTGCGGCGCGGCACGTCGTGCAGGAGGACCTTTGACACTTCTTGCGGGTCTTCTTCGCGGATGCGTTCGACGCCGGCACGCGCCTGGCGGCGGGTCATCGAGACGCCGTAGCTCTCCAGAATGTGCTTGATGAGATCGTAGTTCTGCTCGATCGATTCGGTGACCGACACGTAGCCGTACTGTGCGGCCGAGAGACGCTGCCAGTAGGCCATGGCGCTGAGCTGGAAGATGTGGCGGTCGGTTTCCTTGGGCTCAACCACCACGATGTCGCCGCGGAAGTTCGGGTCATCCTGGTACTGGCGCAGCCCGTACTGCAGGCGGGAGTGGAGCAGCGTGCGGAACACTTGGTTGATCACCGTCAGGATGCCGGTCTCGGCAAGCAACTGACCCTCGATCTCGTACTCGCCGTTCTTCACCGTCCGGCGCACGCGATTGGAGAACGGCCGGAACGGGTTGTAGCAGATGACGAGATCGGCGCCGTGCTCGATGGCGACGTCGATGTTCGCCGTGCGGCGCACGCCGCCGTCAACGTAGTCAACGCCGCGGATGCGCGCCGGCTTGTAGAATCCAGGCAGCGCCGTGGACGCCTGCACCGCCTCGGAGACGGTCACGGACGTGTCCTCGTCGTAGCCGAAGACGACACGCTCCGCGCTATCGAGGTTCATCGCGCCGATGTACAACTCTTTTTTCGTTTCCCTATAGAGATCACGGAAGTCGTTGGGGATGCCCGAGGCTTCGAAGTTGCGCCGCAGGTAGCGTTCGATGCTGGAGTTGTCGAAGAACCCGGAGGGCAAATAGTCCAGCGGCGACGGAAAACCGCGGCGGCCGGCGATGGCTTCGCCGATGGGGGTGAGCAATTCCTGCAGGCTGGTGGTGCTCGGATTGCGCCACGCCTCGGCCAAAGGCTCTTGCAGCTTGCGCGCCAAACGCGGTACCTGCCGCAGCAGGTCACCGACGGTGCCCGGCAGAAACGTCAGCACGTCGAAGGCGAATTGGGCGGGACGCGAGACGAAGTCACCCCATGCCGGTGCGTACACATCGCCGGGGCGGAAGTGATCGAACTGCGTTGACTTCCCCTCCAAGCTCTTGAGCATCTCGGCGGGACTCACACCGGCCGCCAGCGGCGCCGCCAGCACCGCGCCGGCGCTCAAGCCGACGTAAGTGTCGAACTCGGTGGTCTTCTTGTTGACCAGAAAATCGTCGAGGGCCTTCAAGCCACCCAGCTTGAACGCGCCGCCAGTGACGGCCCCACCGGCGAGGACCAGAGCGATCTTCGGCTCCTTCTTCCGAACCGACAGGTCACTCTTCTGAACGATGGTGATCCCCATCGCAACCCCTCTCAATCAAATGATCGATTAGCCGAGCATGACGCAGTTTGTCAAGAAATTTTTCATCATGTGTCGCACTGCGCCAACTCCGCGCGGCCGGCGGCAAGATCCGCGGGCGTATCCAGGACGCGCCAATAGCCCGCGTGCACATACCCATAGAGCGGTTCGTCTGCCGCCAACAGGCGCGGAAAGACATCGCGCGTGATGCTGAAAACGCCTTGTCCCATATAGTCGAACACGCGCGGCTCCAGCACCATGACGCCGGTGTACATCATACGGGTTCTGGGCGCGCCATCGCCGGCGCTGCCGTCGCGGTGATGGCCGAGGATGGAGTGCATGCGCTGTGTCGCATCGATCAATATGGCGTCTTGCCGCGCCGCGTCAGGATCTGGCCGCAGCACCAGTGTGGCGGTGGCGCGGTGCTGGCGGTGAAAGGCGATGACGTCGCGCAACCGCAGGTGGATCACCGTATCGGCGTTGAGCACGATGAACGTCCCGCTGCCGAGAAACTCCCGAGCAGCCGCAATAGCCCCCCCGGTGTCCAAGATCGGATCTTCCTCAGAGTAGGTGATGCGCACGTCGTACGCCTTGCCGTCGCCGAGTCGGCGCCGAATCTGTTGCCCGAGGTGATGCAAGTTGATCACGACCTCTTCAATTCCCGCCTCCCGCAGCAACTGCAGCGGGAAAGCAATCATCGGTCGACCAGCAACCTCCAATAGCGGCTTGGGCACACTTTCGGTCAGCGGCCGCAGCCGTGTTCCTTTGCCCGCCGCTAGAATCATTGCGCGCACGGGACTTACCTCGGTAGCCACTTCCGCAAGACCCCTGCCATATCCGCCTGTTCCGGAAAACGCAGCAAAATGCGTTCGATCTGTCGCACAGTTGACGGGATGTAGCGCAGATACCCCGGCTTCCGCTTCTCAATATCAAGAAAGTAGAACCGGCCGACCACTTTCAGCGCCTTCTGGAGAGCACACAGGAAATACACGTTCTCGAACGCCTTCGAATCGACCGTTTCTCCGGCGAGCGCCTCCCAACGCTGCCGATAGTAGTCGAGCAACGCGGCTTCTATCTCGGGCCGCACCACGTGTGGCGTATCACGGTCGCCCAGCAGCGTCGCCAGGTCATAGGGGGCGGCAGCCAGCAACGCGTCCTGAAAGTCGATGACCCGGATGGTGCCGTCCAACACAAACAGATTCCAGCTATGGAAATCGCGATGGTTCAGATATCGCGGCGCCGCGTCAAGACGCCGCGCGATGACACCGAAGTGACGGCGCAGCACTTCGGCGTCAGCCGCCGGCAAGCTCTGGCCGAGACGGCGCTCGATGCCGTATTCGATGAAGTGCTCGAACTCCCAGGTGTACAGGCGCTCGTCGAAGGCCTGCTGGAAGGCGATGCAGGTGTGGTCGTGGCGGCGCGTGCCTTCGATCTGAATGAGCAGCAACTGGTCGATGGCCTGCTGGTAGAGGTGTTGCACGGTCTCTGTGGGTTGCCGCTGCACGGCGTCCCACAATGCCACGTCACCGATGTCTTCGAGGAGCAGCACGCCGCGCTCGGACGCATCGGCATAGAGTTCCGGCACCGCCACCCCGAGACGGGACAAGAATCGATGCACGTTGAGGTAGGGAAGTTCGGCGGGCGGCTGCTGCAGAACCGCCAGCTCCTCCGACGACAGGGCGATGCCGCGATCGGCGAGGAGCATCGCCACGAGCGAAGGTGGCGCGCCCGGGCCCTCGAGGTGCAGCCGTGCGTAGCGTCGGGTCGACGCGTCGCCCGCGAGGGCGAGGACGCTCCGCACCGCGGTGCGCGTTCCGAAACGCTGCCGCACCAACTCGTCGAACAACGCCGCGCGCTCGCTCTCCACAGGGGCGCCAGTAGCAATGGGCCGGCGCGATGTCAAAACTCACTGCCGCTCCCAAAGGCCCAGAGTGGCCTCTGGGTCGCGTGCGCTCGGAGGGCCTGGCGCGTTGCGGCTTGTTTCGAAGGACGGTACACGTATCGAAGCAGTCAAACACGGTTGTCGCCTGACGAGCGTTGGGGTAGTAGGCGCCGGTAACGGAGTGATGAGCATGAGCGAGCAATCTCTCTTCGACGGATCGATCCTGTCAGACGTGCGTGACCCCTACCCGATGTTTGCTGCGATGCGACGCAGCGAACGCGTGGCCCGCGTTGAGGTCGAGGGGCAGACGTTCTACCTGGCATTGCGCTACGACGACGTCTCGCACGTACTGCGTGATGCCGACACCTTCTCGTCCAGCGTCATGCGTCAGGTCATGGGACCGGTGATGGGCCGTACGATTCTGGAGATGAACGGGCGCACCCACACCGTGCACCGCGGCCTGGTCTCCAACGCGTTTCGCCCACAAGCCATCGAGCGCTATGCCACGCGGCTGGTCGAGCCGCTGGTGGATGAGTTGATCGGCACCATTCAGCGCAACGGCCGGCGCGCCGAATTGGTGAGCCAACTCACCACCCACTATCCGCTCACCGTCATTGCGCGCCTGCTCGGCGTCCCGATCAGTGACTACCGGCAGTTCCAGAAGTGGTCGCTTGATTTGATCGGCTATCGCGCCACGCATCCCGAACCGGGGCTCGCGGCGTCGCGGGCGCTGAAGGACTACCTGGCACCGATCGTCGAGCAGCGCCGGCAAGCGCCACAAGAAGATCTGATCAGCGAACTGCTGGCCGCAGAGGTTGAAGGTGAGCGGCTGACGACGGACGATATCTTCGGGTTCCTGCTGCTGTTGCTGCCGGCGGGTGCGGAAACCACCTTCCGCCTTCTCGGCAATGTACTGTACGCGCTGTTGTCGCATCCGGCGGACCTCGAGGAAGTGCGCAACGACCGGACGCAATTGGTATGGGCGCTGGAGGAAACGTTGCGCTGGGAGCCGCCGCTGCTGGGCACCGCGCGCGAGACGACCCGCGCCGTGGTGCTCGGTGGCGTGGAGATTCCCGCGCGTGGCAAAGTGTCGGCCATGATCGGCCCCGCCAACCACGACGAAAATCATTATCCCGACCCCGATCGGTTCGATCTGCATCGCCACGCCGATGACCACCTGTCCTTTGGGCTCGGCAAGCATTTCTGCCTCGGCTACCACCTCGCACGCCTCGAAGTGCTCACCGCGGTGAACGCTGTGCTCGATGGGTTGCCGAACCTGCGGCTCGACCCGGCGCAGGAGTGCTGGATCCAGGGCGTCAGCTTTCGTTCACCGAACCGGTTGCCTGTCCTGTTCGATTAGGACTACAACCCGTTGCGATGGACTATCGGGGCAAGATTGTTCTGGTCACCGGGGCCTCGTCGGGGATCGGCTACGTCACCGTCAAGGCCTTCGCCCAACGCGGGGCAATCGTCGTCGGCGTGGCGCGCCGCGAGGCGCTCCTGCAGCAATTGATGCGCGAGTGTCAGGCGCAGTCGCCGGCGTCGTCATACCTCGCCGGCGACCTGGGCGAACGGCCCTTTGCGGAGCGCGTTGTCGACGAGACCGTCGCGCGCCACGGCCGGCTGGACATTCTCATCAACAACGCCGCGATCTCGAAGCACAAGCAGATCTACCACATGTCGGCTGACGAAGCGGTTCACGTGATGGACGTGAACTTCATGTCCTGCGTGTGGACGACGTTGGCTGCCATCCCCTACATGCTGCGCGACGGCGGCGGCACGATCGTGAACATCTCGTCGTTCGCAGCCAAGGTCTCACCGCCGCGCGAGACCATGTACGCCGCCTCGAAGGCGGCAATGAACGCCTTCAGCGCGGGTTTGTGGAACGACCTGCGCGGCTCCAACATCCACGTGGCATTGATCAATCCCGGACCGATCGACACCGAGATCTGGCTCAAGGAGGATGAGCCGCCAGCGTACAACGGGCCGAAGTATCCGCCAGAGATCGTCACCAACGCGATCTTCGAGGCCATCGAGAAACGGCGCTACGAGATGACCATCCCGCGCTGGAGCCTGCAACTCATGGCCGCCAATGTCTTGCGCACGCTGTTCCCAGCCGTGCTGCGCTTCGGCATGGCGAAGACCGATCCCGTGCCACCCGAAGTGATTGAGCGAGCCCGCACTCGTGCCACCAAGGGCAAGCGCATGGGAGACCTGCGCGAAGGCTGATTCTGGGCGATTGCCATGGACGGGCGTCGCACAGATCGGCTGCGTGCCTTCACCGGTGGGCCCATCTTGACGATGGACCCATCGCTGGCGCGCGCCGAGGTCGTGGTCATCGACGAGGGTCGCATCGCGGCGGTCGGCGAACGCGAGTTGCTGGGTGCGTATCCCGACGTGATCATCGAGGACCTGGCGGGCCGCACCCTGCTCCCTGGTTTCATCGACGCGCACAATCATCTGTCGATCGCCGCGCTCCACCCGATTTGGGCTGATCTCTCGCAGGTCGCGACGCCGGACGAGTTGAGGGCGGCGTTGCTGGAGCAAGCACGCCGCGAGCCGGACGCACACTGGGTGCGCGGTGCGAACTGGAATGAGGTGACCACCGGGCTGCTGCCGGATCGCCATGAACTTGATGCGCTTGGGCTCGACCGCCCGGTCATCGTCGCCCACTGGACGCTCCACCAGTGCGTGGTCAGCTCGCAGGGACTGGATGAGCTGCACATCGGCCGGCACACGCCGGACCCGCCTGGCGGCGTCATCGCGCGCGGCGCAGACGGTGCCCCCAGCGGCTTGTTGATCGAGCGGGCATGGAGTGCGGCACACGCACAGTCGATGGCAGCCCATCGCGATCCGAACCGTTGGGCCGAGCTGTTCGCGGCGCGCATGCGCCAGTTGCTGCGCGACGGCATTACGTGTGTCCACGATGCGGCGTGCGGCCAGGCAGCCGAGGGCGTGTACCGCGCCATGCGCGCTGCCGGGGCACTGCCGATCTCGGTCCTGATGATGCCGCACGCCGAAGCCATCCTCATGGAGCCGCGGCTCGATGGACCGGTCACCGGCGACGGCGACGAGTGGCTGCGCGTCGGACCGGTGAAGCTGTTCGCCGACGGCGGCATTGCGCCGGCGATGGACGTGAGCATTGCCGGACAGCGCAGCGCCTTTGGCATCGCGTTTCCGGGTCTGGCCGAGAGCATGGTCAGCGCCGTCGCGCGCGGCTTTCGCGTTGCCGTGCACGCCGTCGGCAACGTCGGCCTGCGCAACACTCTCGAAGCGTTTGCGCGCGCAGCGCACGTCCGACCGGATGACGACCACCGCTTCCGCGTCGAGCACGCCTGCCTTGCCGCACCTGCGCAGATCGTCGAGATGGCGGCACTGGGAGCCATCGGTGTCGTACAGCCTGGCTTTGTGCATCACATTGGTCAGTCGGTAGAAGCGGTGCCGTGGGATGAGGAGATTTGGCTCCCCTTCGGTGAGCTGGCACGGGCACGCATCCCACTGGCGGCATCGTCCGACGATCCGTGCGCTTTCTACGAGCCTCTGCGCACAGCATCTCACGGTGCCACGCGCCGCACCGGCTCGGGCAACATCTTCCGCGCCGAGCAGGCGCTCAGTTACCAGGACTGGCTGCGCGCCTACACGGCCGGTGCAGCCTACGCCGGCGGCCAGGAGCATGAGCGCGGCACGCTCTCACCGGGGAAACGCGCTGACCTGGCCATCTTGGATGGGCAGCTTGATCCACACAGCCCACCACGCGTCGCACAAACGTGGGTCGCTGGGCAGCTCGTGTACGGCGCCTGAGTACGCATACCGCAAGTGGCGGCCAGTGTATTCGATGAACCTCTCCCCCGGGGGGGCTCAGCCCCCGGCTAAGAGAAGCCGAGCCGGCTGAAGCCGGCTCCCCACCCGCATGCCGGTCCGTACTGAGCAATAATTTGAATCGCTCTACCCCTGCTGCTAATGAGACCGAGGCCGCCGGGATGGACTACAAACACACCCTGAATCTGCCGAAAACCGACTTCCCCATGCGCGCCAATCTGCCGCAGCGGGAGCCGGCGATCGTCGCACGCTGGAACGAGATCGGCCTCTACCAACAACTGCTGCACGCCAACGCGGGGAAGCCGAAGTACGTGCTGCACGACGGGCCACCGTATGCCAACGGGCACGTGCACCTCGGCACGGCACTGAACAAGATCATCAAGGACATCGTCGTCAAGTCGAAGGCGATGGCCGGTTTCGACACGCCCTACGTGCCGGGCTGGGATTGCCACGGCATGCCGATCGAGCATCAGGTGACCAAGGAGCTCGGCGGCAAGGTGCGCGACCTGACACAGTTGGACATTCGGCGGCGCTGCCGCGCGTACGCCGACAAGTACTTCAAGATCCAGCGTGACGAGTTCCGCCGCCTCGGCGTCCTGGGCGACTGGGAGCATCCCTACCTCACGATGGCGCCGGAATACGAGGCCTCGGTCATCAAGGTGTTCCGCGAGTTGGTCGAGGGCGGCTTCATTTACCGCGGCTTGCGTCCCGTGCTGTGGTGCGCGGTGTGCGGCACCGCGCTGGCCGAGGCTGAGGTGGAATACAGCGGTCACACCTCGCCGTCAGTCTATGTGAAGTTCGCTTTCACGGGATCGGCCGACGACGCCGGGGCGATCGCTGTCGATCCGGGCGATGCCTCCGAGTTGGCACATCACCACATGGAGATCGCGGCGGTCATCTGGACGACCACGCCGTGGACGCTACCCGCCAACCTCGCCATTTGTTTGAACCCGCACCTGGACTACGTCGCCGTCCCGGTGAACGGTGCCTACTACATCGTCGCCACTCGCCTGGTGGATGCCTTCCTCGCCGCCACTGGCCTGACCGATCGCGGACGGCGCATTCCGGTCGACCTCACGCCGCTCGATGGGCGCGACGTTTTCAAGCATCCCTTCATCGACCGGCCGTCGCGTCTGGTGTTCGAGACGCACGTCACGGCGGACGTCGGCACCGGCTGCGTGCACACGGCGCCGGGACACGGCTACGAGGACTTCGCGGTCGGACAAAAGTACGGTCTGCCGGTGCTGACGCCGGTCGACGCCACCGGCAAGTTCACCGCCGAAGCGGGGCCGTATGGGGGCTGCCGCGTCTTCGAGAGCAACGACACGATTGTCGATGAGCTGCGCACGCGCGGCGCGCTGCTGCATGTCGAGCGGTTACAGCACGCCTACCCCCACTGCTGGCGGTGCAAGAGCCCGTTGATCTTTCGCGCCACCGAACAGTGGTTCGTGCGTGTCGATCAGGCCGATCTGCGCGGCAAGGCCCTCGCCGAGATCGACCGTGTGCAGTGGGTGCCACCCTGGGGACATGACCGCATCCACAACATGATGGAGACGCGGCCCGACTGGTGCCTGTCGCGCCAGCGCGCGTGGGGCGTGCCCATCCCGGCGTTCCGGTGCCGCAGCTGCGGCACCTTCGCTTTCGATCCACCTGTGATCAAGCACGTCGAGGAGATCTTCGCGCAACGCGGTTCCGACGCGTGGTACGAGCTGCCGAGCCGCGAGTTGCTGCCGCCCAGCTTCCGCTGTGCGTGCGGCAGTGACGAGTTCGACACCGATGACAACATCCTCGACGTGTGGTTCGACGCCGGGTGTTCGCACGAGGCCGTCCTCCGCCACCGCAGCGACCTGAGCTGGCCGGCCGATCTGTACGTCGAAGCCGTCGATCAGCACCGCGGCTGGTTCCAGGTGTCGCTCATCACGTCGGTGGCGACACGCGGCCAGGCGCCGTACCACGCGGTGCTGACCCACGGCCTCATCCTCGACGAAGCAGCGAAGAAGATGTCGAAGTCACTCGGCAATGTCATCGCTCCGGAAGAGGTCATCAAGGCGCACGGTGCGGAGATCCTGCGCCTGCTGTTCGCCTCCGTCGACTACACCGCCGACACGTGCTTCTCGAAGAACCTCCTCACCCCGCTGCTCGAAGCGTATCGGAAGATCCGCAACACCTGCCGTTTCCTGGTGGGCAACCTGTACGACTTCGATGTGGTGCGTGACCGTGTGGCGCACGCCGATCTGCCGGAGCTCGATCGCTGGATCTTGCATCGCACCGGCGAGCTGGCGGCGCGGGCGCGCAAGGCGTACGAGGGCTTCCAGTTCCACCTCGTCGTGCAGCAACTGATCAACTTCTGCGCCGTCGATCTGAGCGCGCTCTACCTGGACATCGTGAAGGATCGGCTCTACTGCTCCGCCACGCGTGCGCCGGAGCGGCGGGCGGCGCAGACGGCGCTGTGGGAGATCCTCGATGCCCTGGTGCGCTTGATGGCACCGATCCTGTCGTTCACCGCCGAGGAGATCTGGACCTATCTTCCCGGCAACGAGCGGCCTGCCAGCCCGCTGCTCGCCGGCTTTCCGGCAGAGACGTTCCGCGACGACCGCTTGGCAGAGAAATGGGAGCGCCTCCTCGCCGTACGCGCCGCAGTCACCAAGGCCCTGGAGGAAGCGCGGCAGGCAGGGCAGATCGGTCACTCACTGGATGCACGCGTGCATCTCGGTGCGGCGGACGGCCTGCGCGAGTTGCTGGAACAACAAGCGAGCACCCTGCCGGCGTTGCTGATCGTCTCGCAAGTGCAGCTGAGCCACGGCCTCGGATCTGAAGCGATGAGCCCCCTCCTGCCGGAGCTCAAGGTGCGCGTCGAGCGGGCACGCGGCGGCAAGTGTGAACGTTGCTGGAACTACAGCGAAGCCGTGGGCACCGATCCCGAACATCCGGGACTGTGCGAGCGCTGCCTGCCGGTGATCCGAGCACAGGCGGGATGAGAAGATACGGCTTCGTGCTCAGCGTCGCCGCGGTCGTGCTGGTGCTCGATCAGGTGACCAAGTGGTACATCCGCCACACCGTGGGGCTCTACGAATCGATCGTGGTGCTCGATTCGTTCTTCCACATCACCCACGTGCGCAACACCGGCGGCGCCTTCAGCCTGTTCGCCGGGGCGCCGAGCAGCATCCGCTTGCCGTTCTTCCTGCTCGTCTCCATCGTCGCCGTCACCGCGCTGCTGCTCTTCGTGCGCCGCGTCGAACCGCAGCGCCGCCTGTTGCTCTTCGCCCTCGGCGCAATTCTCGGCGGGGCGCTCGGGAACTTCGTCGATCGGATGACGTCCGGTGAGGTGACGGACTTCCTCGATTTCCATTGGCACGGCTGGTACTGGCCAGCGTTCAACGTCGCTGACTCGTTCATCAGCACGGGCATGGTGATCCTGCTGCTGTACTCGTTCTTCGTGAAGGACGAGAGCGGCGGAGACCAGGCGGCATCGGCCCCCTCCTGACCTAGCCTCGTTTGTGGAGTGCTCACAGGGGAGGAACCTGATGGTGGCAAGCGGCTTCAGGAGCGAGGCGCCGCCAGCGATCTAAAGCCTGCTTCCTGTGAAGCACCCCGCTCCCTCTCGGGTCCCCTCCGTGGCCACCTCCGGCCACAGGGAGGGTCAGGGTGGGGGCTCAGCTATGCTGTAGACCGCACGCGGTTCGGCGCTTGTCAGTAACACGAAAACACAGAGGGCCGGTGGTATGACCACCGGCCCTCTGTTCGCAACACCTCCGTCCGCCGCTTCAGGCGTCGAAGTAGAGGTTGAACTCGTGCGGATGCGGGCGCAGCCGCATGGCGTTCACCTCATTGACCATCTTGTACTCGATCCACGTCTCCACCACGTCCTCGGTGAACACGTCGCCCGCCAGCAAAAACTCGTGGTC
>DATKMS010000205.1:0-5907 GCA_035541735.1 Candidatus Margulisiibacteriota bacterium | reverse complement strand
AAGATGAACGTCTCGGCTGATCTGTTCGAAGAGCCGGAGAGCAGAGTCGCGCAATTGCCCAGCCTCGTCGAGGCGCTGCAGGCCGGCGGCATTTTCTACCGTGTCGACGGCACCGACAAGGAGTCCGCCCTGCGCGCAGTAGTCGAGCACATGCGGCTGCCCGAGGAGGTCGACCGCGGGTTTCTGCTGCGCGTGCTGCTGGCGCGCGAGAACCTGCAGTCGACCGGTATCGGAGACGGGATCGCCATCCCGCACGTGCGCAACCCGATCGTCCTGCACGTGTCGCGACCGATGATTACCCTCTGCTTCCTCGAGAAACCCGTCGAGTTCGGCGCGCTCGACGGCAAGTTCGTCTACGTGCTGTTCTCGCTCATCAGTCCGACTGTGCGCGCACACCTGCGCATGCTGTCGCGCTTGTCGTTCGCGCTGAGTGACGCGGGGTTCAAGCAGGCCATCATCGACCAAGCGTCGCGCGATGAGATCCTTAACCAGGCGCGACGTGTCGAAGCTGCTCTTGATCAGCGAGCGGCGCGCAACGGCGGCAACCAGTAGATGCTCCTCGTGCTTCTTGCGGTGCTGTTGCTGCTCGCCAGCGGCTGCGCCGCGCTGCTGACCCAAAGGTCATTTCGTGCATCCGCTGGTTGCGCCGTCGGCGCTGCCGTCCTGGCCGCTGTGCTCGGAGTGATTCCGTCCTTGCGCGTGCTCTGCGGTGCAGCGCCGCAGTCGCTGCACTTGCCGTGGAGCGTGCCGTACGGGGCTTTCTTCGTCGAGGTCGATGCGTTATCGGCGTTCTTCCTGGTGCCGATCTTCATCGTGTCCGGGCTGGCGGCCGTCTACGGCGCCGAGTATCTGGGCAGCTATCGCGAAACCCGCTCGCTCGGACCCGCGTGGTTCTTCTTCAACCTACTGGTTGCGAGCATGGTGCTCGTAGTCATTGCGCGCAACGCCGTGCTTTTCCTGGTGGCGTGGGAGGTGATGGCGCTTGCGTCCTTCTTCCTCGTCACCTTCGAGGATGAGAAGGAAAGCGTTCGTGACGCCGGCTGGGTCTACCTCGTGGCGACGCATCTCGGCACCGCCTTCCTGCTGGTACTGTTCATAGTGCTGGGGAGCACCGGCGGGTCACTCGACTTTGACCAGTTCAGGGTCGCGCCGTCGCAGACCGGTCTGCTGTTCGTGCTCGCTCTAGTTGGGTTCGGTGCGAAGGCGGGGTTCATGCCCCTGCACGTGTGGTTGCCGGAAGCACATCCGGCGGCCCCGAGTCACGTGTCGGCAGTGATGTCCGGCGTCATGATCAAGACCGGGATCTACGGTCTGGTGCGGATGCTGACCTTCCTGGCAACGCCTGCGGCGCCTCCGCCGGCATGGTGGGGATGGATGCTGTGCGCTGTCGGCTTGACCTCCGGCATCTTCGGAGTCGTCTTCGCCTTGGCGCAGCATGACCTCAAGCGTCTGCTCGCGTACCACAGCGTGGAGAACATCGGCATCATCGCCCTCGGTCTCGGCGTTGGCGTGTTGGGGCTCAGCACCGGCATGCCCACCCTGGCTGCATTGGGCTTCGCCGGCGGGCTGCTCCACGTGTTGAACCACGCCCTGTTCAAGGGCCTTCTCTTCCTCGGCGCCGGAGCGGTCGGCCACGCCGCGGGCACTCGAGAGATCGATCATCTCGGTGGTCTCCTCCAGCGGATGCCATGGACTGGGCTCACATTCCTGATCGGCGCCGTAGCCATCTCGGGGCTGCCACCGCTCAATGGTTTTGTCAGCGAGTTGCTCATCTACCTCGGCGCGTTCCACGGCCTGACGTCAGCGGCGGCAGCAACGGCCGTACCCGTGCTCTGCGTCGTGGCAGGGCTCGCGCTGATTGGCGGCCTCGCAGCGGCCTGCTTCACCAAGGCCTTCGGCATCGTGTTTCTGGGCGAGCCGCGCAGTGACCATGCCGCACAGGCCCACGAACCGGGGCTGGCGATGCGCCTGCCGATGCTGTTGCTCGCCGCCAGCTGTGTACTGATCGGGCTGTTATCGCCGCTGGCAGTCGGTGCGCTCGCGCCAGTGTTGGCGAACGTCACAGGTCTATCACCCGATGTCGTGCGCACCCACGTCGCTCAGGCTGGCGGGGTCCTGTCCTTCGTCACCGCCGGCGGCGTCGGCTTGGTCGGCTTGATCGCAGCGCTCGCGGGCGTGCGGTCCTGGCTGCTGTCGGGACGCCGGGTTACCACAACTCTCACATGGGATTGCGGCTACGCGCAGCCGACGACGCGCATGCAGTACAGCGCCTCATCATTCGCGCACCCGCTGACGGAGCTGTTCAGCGTCCTGCTGCAAACCCGGCGCCGCGGAGGGGCGCCGGCCGGATTGTTCCCGCATGCCGCGTCGCTGGCGACCGAAACCCCCGACGTGTGCAGCGAGCGCTTGTACGGCCCGGTCTTCACGACCATCGGCCGCGGCCTCGGGAGGCTGCGCTGGCTGCAACACGGACGCGTGCACTTCTACGTGCTGTACATCGCCCTCACGTTGCTGGTGTTATTGATATGGAAGCTGGGCTGACGTTCGCGTTACCGCTGCTCTTGGCGCCGCTGATGCTCGGCCTTATCAATCGAACGAAGGCGCTCATGGCCGGCCGCACCGGCCAGCCGCTGCTGCAAACGTACCATGATTTATTCAAGCTGCTGCGCAAAGGCGCGGCGTACAGTGGTACGACCACCTGGGTCTTCCGCGCCGGCCCCACAGTCGGCCTCGCCGCCGTGCTCGTCGCCTCGGCACTGGTACCACTCGGCGGGGTACCGGCAGCATTTGCCTTTCCGGGCGATCTGATTCTGTTTGCCTACCTGCTCGGGTTGATGCGTTTCTTCACCGTGCTCGCCGCGCTCGACACGGGGTCGAGCTTCGAGGGCATGGGTGCGAGCCGGGAGGTGACGTTTTCGGCTTTGGCAGAGCCAACGTTGCTGCTCGGCTTCGCCGCGATAGCGCGCCAGACCGGAAGCTTGTCGCTCTCGCCGATGTACGCCGGTCTCGGCAGCGATGCGTGGAGACATGCCGGGCCGGCACTGGCGCTGCTCGCCGGCGCGCTACTGATCGTCTTCCTCGCTGAGAACGCGCGCATCCCGATCGACGATCCGACCACACACCTCGAGCTGACGATGATCCACGAGGTCATGGTGCTCGATCACAGCGGGCCGGAGTTGGCGTTCATCCTCTACAGCAGCGCGCTGAAGCTGTGGCTGCTGGGCAGCTTGTTGGTCGGCATCGTCGTGCCGGTGCGCAGTGGGATCGTATGGATCGACACGCTCGCCATGCTCGCTGGCTTGTTTGCCTTGGCCGCGGTCACCGGGATCATCGAGTCGTCTATGGCGCGTTGGCGCTTGCTGCGTGTGCCGCAGCTGTTGGTGGGCGCCAGTGCGCTGTCGGCATTGGCGTTGGCGCTGATTCTGCGGTGAGGGGGCCGATGCGATGAACCTGTGGACCGACTCGATCCTCGTTCTTCTGGCCTTGGCCAGCTTGCTCCTGCTCGGTTCGAGCCGGATCGCGGGCTGCATCCGGATTGTCGCCTTCCAAGGCCTCTTGCTTGGATTGCTGACGCTCACGGTGCAGCACGGCACACCGTCGCTGCGCCCGCTGGCGTTGGCGACGGCGATCATCGCGTTGAAAGGCGTGGCGTTTCCGTGGTTACTGGCGCGCGTGCTCCGCGATGCCGAGGTGCGCCGCGAGGTGGACCCGCTCGTCAGCTATACAGTCTCGCTGCTCATCGGCACGCTGGCGCTGGCACTCTCACTGTGGCTCAGCCAGCGTCTACCGCTGCCGACCAAGCCCGTCGCGTCGCTGCTGGTGCCGGTGGCGCTGTTCACCATCCTCGCCGGACTGTTCGTGATCATCAGCCGCGGCAAGGCTCTCACCCAGGTGCTGGGGTATCTGGTGCTCGAGAACGGGATCTACGTCTTCGGGGTTGGCTTGGTGCAAGGCACGCCCATGCTGGTCGAGCTCGGCGTGCTGCTTGACGTCTTCGTCGCCGTGTTCGTCATGGGCATCGCGCTCTTCCACATCAATCGCGCGTTCGATCACATCGACGCGGATCGACTCGCGGTGCTGCGGGACTGAACGCCGTGATTCTGACGCTGCTCTTGCTGCCGCTGCTCGCGGCAGTCGCTGCCTTCTTCCTCCGGCCCGACATGCCGCGGCGCATCCTGCTGGTGCTCACCGCCGGCGCGCACGCAGCGGTGACGGGCGTGACATGGGCCGTCCAACCCGCGCCGACGCTCGGTGGTTGGCTGCGTCTAGATAGCCTCGGGCAATTGTTTCTCAGCATTACCAGTGCCCTGTTCGTTGCGGCAGCGGTGTACAGCGCCGGCTATCTGCACCGTGAGCGGCGCGGCGCGCGCGAGGACTTCGAGGAGGGATTGCTGTTCGCCAATGCGCCGGAACCGACCTTCACCACTTGCCTGCTGCTCTTTCTCGCGGCGATGACGCTGGTGACCGTGAGCCACCGCTTCGGTCTCCTCTGGGTCGCCGTCGAGGCCACAACGCTGGCCAGTGCGCCGCTCATCTACTTCCATCGACAGCACCGCTCGCTGGAAGCGACGTGGAAGTATCTGATGATCTGTTCCGTCGGCATCGCCTTGGCGTTGCTCGGCAACTTCTTTCTCGCCGTGGCCGCATCCAATCACGGTGGCACCCCGATACCCCTGGTGGTGGAGGAACTGATCGGTGCGGCGCCCCACCTCCATATCGCGTGGCTCAAGGCGGCCTTCCTGCTCTTCCTCGTCGGCTACGGGACAAAGATGGGCTTGGCACCGCTGCATACCTGGTTACCGGACGCGCACAGCGAAGCACCATCCGTCGTCTCGGCGCTGCTCTCCGGTGCGTTGCTCAACTGTGCGTTCCTCGGCATCCTGCGCCTGCAGCAGGTCTGTGTTGCGGCCGGCGAGGCCGCATTCGGACAGGAACTGCTCGTTGGCTTCGGTCTCTTGTCGATGGCGGTCGCAGCGGTGTTCATCATCGGCCAGGCCGACTACAAACGCATGCTCGCCTACTCCAGCATCGAGCATATGGGCATCCTGACATTGGGCGTCGGGCTTGGTGGCGCCGCCACGTTCGGCGCCATGCTGCACGCGGTGAACCACTCGCTGACGAAGGCCATGCTCTTCCTGGTCGCCGGAAACATACTGGCCGTGTACCGGTCGAAGTCCACCAGCGAGGTGCGCGGCGTGCTGCGCGTGTTGCCGGTGTCGGGCATGTTGTGGGTCGCCGGCTTTTTCGCCATCACCGGCTCGCCCCCGTTCGGTCCTTTCCTGAGTGAGTTCACGATTCTCAAAGCCGCACTGGATCAGGGCCGCCACGTGGTGGCGATCGCCTACCTCGTGTTCCTGGCAATGATCTTCGTGGGCATGATGACCATCGTCCTGCGAATGGCACAGGGGGTGACGCAACGGGAGGCGGGAGGTCCGGAACCGGTCTTGGCCACCATCCCGCCGGCGGCGCTCGGTGTCCTCGTCCTGCTTCTTGGACTGTACATCCCGGCGGCGTTGCAGCGGGTGATCGAAGAGGCCGCGCGGGCGCTCGGTTGATGCGTGTGCCAGCGACACCCCCGGTCTACAACGGCGCCGCGGTCAACACCCGCGATGTCCCGGAGCTCGCGGTCGCCGAGTTCAGAGAGGCTGTCATCCGCGGGGTCGACGCCGGCGCTCGCATTGCCGCGTTCTTTGGACAGTCCAGCGCCGGAGGTCACGTGCGCCTGATCGCAGTCCTCGCACAAGGCGACACCGGCACGCTCGATCTTCTCAGCACTGTTGTCGGTGAGACCTATCCTGCCCTTACACCCGACTGCACGCAGGCGCATTGGTTCGAACGCGAGATCGCGGAGCAGTGGAACGTGCAGCCCACGGGGCATCCATGGCTCAAGCCCATCCGCTCGCCGGA
>DATKMS010000204.1:0-3165 GCA_035541735.1 Candidatus Margulisiibacteriota bacterium | reverse complement strand
GGTCGCACTTCCGTCAGTCGCTGAAGCAATGCCGATGATCCTGACCGAGGCCCTCGCCGGCGCGCGACCGTTTGTGGCAACTCCCGTCGGCGGCACAGCGGAGATTGCGTCCGACCCGAGCATGCTCGTACCCGTTGGTGACGCGCCTGCGTTGGCGGCGGCGATTGGCCGGTATCTACGCGATCCGGACCTGGCTGAACGTGATGGGCTGCGGGGTCAGGCGCACATTGCGGCGACGCGGAGCCCCGAAGTAATCGACGCGGAGCTCCGGCGGGTCTACGAGGGCTGCGGTAATGCGGCAGGTTGAACTTCAGGGACCGAAGCTGAGCGTGAGCGCGGTCGGTTTCGGATGCAGCGGTTTGATGCAGTCTCCCACCCGGCAGGAGCGGATGGCCCTGCTCGGCAGCGCGCTGGACAGCGGGATGACGCACTTCGATGTCGCGCCGATGTACGGCCTTGGGATGGCAGAGGCGGAGCTGGGGGCGTTCTTGCGCACGGTCGACCGGGACGCGGTGACTGTTGCTACCAAGTTCGGCATCGATGTATCCGGTGCGGCGCGGTGCTTCGGCCGATTTCAGGCTCCGGCGCGCGCACTGCTCCGAAAAGCGCCGGCGCTGCGGCGCGCCGTCAAGCGGCACCAGGCACCGTTCGAGACCGCCCGGTCGTACGACACAGCGGTCGCGGCACGCAGCCTTGACCGGAGTCTGGCCGCGTTGGGTCTCGACTACGTCGACATCCTCTTCGTTCACGGCCCGAGGCCCGGAGATACGGTTGCCAGTGACGAACTCCGCGAATTCTTCGAGCGTGCGCTGCAGCAGGGCAAGATTCGCGCCTGGGGCGTCTCTCAAGACGGGGAGCTCGAGGTAGATTTCGCCCGAGCGTTCGCACCTGAGGGAGTTAGTCAACTTCACAGTGACGTGCTCAATCCTTCGCCGCGTCCGGCCGATCTCGCGTTTGGCGTGTTGAACACGCCCTACGCGGTGTTCTGGGGGGCGTTGGTAGCGGACGCACGGTTGGCAGGACGTTGGCGCGAGGCGCTCCAGATCGATCCGCTCGCCCTCGGCGCGCTCGCTGGGCTGATCCTCGGGTCGGCTGCCTCGGCAACGGGCTGCCGCGCGATTCTTTACAGCACCACCAATCCACGACGAGTGGCCGCCGCGGCGCGCGCCGTCTCGTCGCCGCCTGACGACGAGATCTTGACGCGGTTTCGCGTTCTCGTTGATGAGTTTCGAGGGGCTGCTGCCGCATGATCCGTGGCCCGGAGGAGTTCGCCACCAGCACCACGATCGAGACCGATGTGGTGGTCGTCGGGGCCGGTCCGATCGGCATCGTGACGGCACTGGAACTCGCGAGATCGGGCGTCCAGGTGGCGCTGATCGAAAGCGGTCTCGAGCGCACGGACAAAGCGGCGCAGGGGCTGGCGACTTTCGATTCGCGGCAGGACGACTACTTCCATTCGCATAGTGAGCTAACGGTCCGTCGGCAGGTGGGAGGGACCACCGCGCTCTGGGGTGGACGCTGCGTCAAGTTCGACCCGATTGATTTCGAAGATCGGCCGATCACCGCGCAGGCGCCCTGGCCGATCGGGTATGAGGATGTTGAGCCGTACCTCCAAAGGGCCTGCGATTGGGCGGTGTGCGGTCAGGCGGCATTCAATGCGCGCGATATCCCGGAGGTTGCGCATCGAGACATGGTCGTCGGGCTCCCCGACGGTGAGGTGCGCACGACCGATCTCGAGCGCTGGTCCTTGCCGACGCGTTTCGGGCGCGTGTATAGAGCCGCGTTGCGAGACACCCCCTGTCTTACTGTGTGGACCGGCCTCACTTGCACCGAAATCGTGACGACCGAAGCAGGCGACTTCGTCGACCACCTCGTCGTCAAGGCACTCGATGGTCGGGAGGGGAGAGTCGTCGCGACGGACTACGTCATCGCGACCGGTGGTTTGGAGGCGACCCGTCTGCTGCTTGCGTCGGATCGCCATCATCCGGCGGGGCTGGGAAATGCCGGCGGGCACCTCGGGCGCTGGTACATGGCGCACGTCGAGGGCCGAGTCGCGCGCGTGCATTTCGCCACGGACCAGGTCATCTACGGATATGAGCGGGACGACGAGGGGGTGTACGTTCGCCGTCGCTTTACCGTCGATCCGCACCGACAGCGTGAATTGGGGATGCCGAACGCCGCCGTCTGGTTGGTGAACCCGCCCATCAGCGACCCGGCTCACGGAAGTGGGATTCTGTCGGGCGTCTACCTCACCCTGATCTCCCCGGTCGGCCAGTTCATGCTCGCGGAAGCGATCCGCGAGGCGCACACCAAGACGGACGGCTCGCCCCGGATCTTCGCGCATCTGCGCAACATCGTGCGAGACCTGTTCCCGTCCATCCGGTTCGCGGTCACGTTCTGCTACGCCCGGTTCCTCCGCAAGGGCCGCAAGGCGCCGGGCTTTTTCGTGAAGAGCGCCGACAATCGATATTTACTCCAATACCACGGCGAGCATATTCCCCACTGGGAGAGCCGCGTCGAGCTGACCGACGAGCGCGACGCCCTTGGCATGCCGAGGCTTCGCACTCACATGCACTTCTCCGACGCCGATTACGAGGGTGTACGCCAGGCGACGGTCCTGATTGACGAGCACCTTCGCCGCCACGGCGCCGGCCACGTGGAGTGGCTGACCGACGATGTCGAGAGTTCGATACATGCGTACTTGGGGGAGAGAGCAGGCTTCCACCAGGCCGGGACCACTCGGATGTCGGAGACCCCGGATGGCGGCGTCGTGGATGCCCAGCTTCAGGTCCACGGGGTGCGTGGGTTGTACGTCGCGAGCACGTCCGTCCTTCCGACATCGAGTCAGGCCAACCCCACGCTCCTCGGGATTGCGCTGGGTGTCCGGCTTGTGGAGCGCCTTAAAGAGCCTCGGATGGAAGGAGTGCCTCATGAGCGAGCTGCGCACGCGTTTCGTCGCCCCGGTCGGTGGCAATCTCACACAACTACCGTGCCCGGTCGAGTCGAGTCGGGGGTGAACAATGATTAGGGCCGGGATCATCGGGCTCGGGAAGATGGGGCTGTCGCATCAGTCGATGGTCAGCGTTCACCCGGATATTCAGCTCAAATCTGTATGCGATTCATCGGGCTACATCTTGGATGTGTTGTCGAGGTACACATCCGTTG
>DATKMS010000203.1:0-2462 GCA_035541735.1 Candidatus Margulisiibacteriota bacterium | reverse complement strand
ACTTCCGTCTCAACACGACGGGCATGTACTCCGATTACATCCTGCCGGCCGCGCAGCACTACGAGAAGCTCAGCCAGACCATGCCGTCGGTGCACCACCTGAACTGGGTCCTGACCGACCGCGCGGTGCCGCCGCCGGGAGAGGCGCGCCCGGAGCACGACATGGGCATCATGATCCTCGAAGCCATCGAGCGTCGCGCCGCCGCGCGCGGCCTGACGGAGTTCAGTGATCGCAAGGGCAATACCCGCTCACTCGTCAACATGGTCGCCCGCTACACCCTCAATGGCGCCGTGCGCGACGAGGAGCGCTTCTACGACGAGGCCGTGCGCGACAACGCCGTCTACGGCATTCTCCCGGAAGGGACGACGCTCGAGACGCTGCGCGAGAAGGGCTACGTGCGCTGGACCGGGTGGGGGCTCGCCGGGCACGGCGAGGCACAAGGCTCGACCATCAAGCCGGACGAGGTGCACAACCCCCTGCGCTGGCACACCGAGGACAAACTGCCGTACGCGACGCTAGTGCGGCGTGCGCAGTTCTACATCGATCATGAATGGTTCCTCGAAGCCGCCGAGGAGTTGCCGACGCACAAGGAAACCCCGGCACACGGCGGCCCGCAGCGGCGCTTCCAGATGACCAGCGGCCACAACCGCTGGTCGATCCATTCGATGAACATGACCAACCGGCATCTGCTCAATACGCACCGCGGCGAACCGTTCGCCTTCGTCAACGACAAGGACGCCGCCGGCCTCGGTGTCGGCAACGGCGAGCAGATCAAGCTGGTCAGCGACGTGGGCGAGTGCATCATTCAGGCGAAGGTTTCACCAGCGTGCCGGCCCGGTCAGGTCATCGTCTACAACGGCTTCGAGCCATTCATGCACAAGAACTGGTACGGGCAGGCGGACGTCGAGCCCGGTCACGTGAAGTGGCTCGGCTTCGCGGCCGGCTACGGACACCTGACGTATCGGCCCACATCATGGCAGCCAATTCCTGCCGATCGGGCCGTGCGGGTGGATGTGGTGAAGACTGGCTGATCGCGAATCGGAGCGGTGGCCACCCTACTGACGTTCGAGCGCTGAGATCACCTCGCGCTTGAAATGGTCGAAGTCTCCGAGCCTCGTGCTTACGGCGTCAAAGATGATCTCGTCATCCACGCGCGCGTATTCGTGCACGAGGATGTTCCGACACCCTTTCATGCGCTTGAGCGCCGCGCCCATCTCGGCAGAGATGATGCCGGCCCGCTCCAACTTCTCAAAGATGTCGTCTTCCTCGGCGGGCAAACCGAGTCGCAAGCCGGTCACGAACAGGTGACCGATGTCGATGACGCATTCGATGGCTATCTGCAGCAGCCGTTCGCATGATCGCTTCTTCTCGACCTTGCGGTACTCGGCGATGTTCGCCGGCGCAACCTCGTGCAGCTCACGCAGGTATCCATCTAGCTCGTCGAGCTTTGCGAGGATGCGCTCCCTATCAAGCACGCGCGACCTCGTTCAGGTACGCCTGGTAGCGCGGCCGAAAGTCCTCGAAGGCCTGTACGGTTCGGAACGCGAGCTCGTACAGCTCGTCTTCATCGCGCACGAACAGGACCCGGCCGTCCTTCAGGACGCGCTGGCGGATGTAGAGTGGCAGTTGCTGAAACACCTGGACGTCGAGATCGACCTCCTGCAGGTACTCCAGTCGCTTCGCCGACATCTGGGCCGAGGTGCGCCGCTGCCGCGCCAGCACCAGGCACACATCAACATCCGACACTGCCGAAGTGTCGCGACGTGCGGTGCTGCCGTACAGCATGACGGCAAGAACCTCCGCATCCCGCGCCGCGCGCTGCAGCAGCCGCGCGATGTGGCGTTGTGGATCCACGACCCCTCAGTACCATGCACACTCGCTGCGGCCAAGTTCCATCAAGAACATCGGTGATGAACCCGCTGCCCAGCACGCGGGTTACACCGACTGGCGGCTGCCCACGGCGGCCGAGCTGGCGGCCCGGGACACCGGCGCCGGACTCGACCCTGTGTTCCACAACAACTGCCTCCCAGGCTGCACCGTGTGCAGCTGCACGCAGTACGGCTTCTACTGGTCCTCAACCACTGTCCAAACGCTCGAATTCAAAGCGTACGGCGTGGATTTCAGCAGGAGCGCTGTCGGCTTAACTCCGGAAGATAAGGGCTTCGCCCACTACGTTCAGGCAGTTCGCGGCGGCCCGTAACCCTGTTGCCTTGACTAAGCAACACGGCGCGGGCATCTTGCTGGTTCGTCCCACGCTTACGAAGCTCGCTGTAGAAGTCATGTCGAGGCCTGCGCACCACCGGGCCTTGCGAGCCGGGCTGGGTCGTGTCAGTACAGCCACAAGTCGAGTCGATCCACGGAGGACCCCCATGAGAGACGTCGCGATCGTTGGCGCGGGTATGACCCGCTTCGGCAAGTATCTGGATCGCAGCATGAAGGATCTCGGCCGCGAGGCCGTCGAA
>DATKMS010000202.1:0-2685 GCA_035541735.1 Candidatus Margulisiibacteriota bacterium | reverse complement strand
AGCCGGACCAAGGACCGCAGACCACAACTCGGTCTGCAATTGAGCCGTGCGGGCATTGATCTGCCGAATCTGCTGCTTGTCGCGGGTGATGTAGAACAAGACACGCTGATCCAGGTAGTTCGCCAGCAGCGCACGCACCCTGGCCGCGTCTGCGGCAGGAAGCAGGTCGGCCCGCACGTATTCGGTGCCGATCGCGTTGGCCTCTGCCTCCTCGTAGTTTTTGCGCTGATCGTACCGGCTTACGGCCATTGAAAAACTAAATCCGATGATCAGCCCGAGCAGTGTCAGCGCAGCGGCCAGGACAACGCCCAAGTCTTTACGTATGGCCTCTTGCAGCTTCTGCTGCCTCCTGAGAACAAACGCTCCGATCCGCTCCGAGAGCCACAGGACGACGAAGGAGAGCGCGAAAACAAGGAATGGGTAGTCCATTGCGTTGTTCATTTACTATGTCTCTCCGCGCCGGAAGCGTTCGTTGCCGTCGATCAGACGCTGCCGTGTCAGCGTCCGCGGCTGCGAGCCGCGCCTTTGGATCGCCGCCTCGGCCGTTGCTCCACCTCCGTGAGCGCGGCGACCGAGCCGAGCTGGAGCGCCTGCTCCGCCGTCGTCGTCGCGAATAGATGCATGGCGCGGGCGATGATCCCAGTCCATCCGGTCTGGTGGCTGGCGCCAAGGCCGGCCCCGTTGTTGCCGTGGAAGTACTCATAGAACAGGACGAGATCCCGCCAGTGCGGGTCGTCCTGAAACTTCCTCGTCCCTCCGTAGACCGGACGCCGGCCGTCTTTGCCTCGTAGAAAGATGCTGCCCGTCCGGCGCGCGATTTCCTCGGCGACCTGATACAGGTTCATCATCTGCCCGGAGCCCGTGGGACATTCGACGGTGAACTCATTGCCGTAGTAGGCGTAGTAGTTCACCAGGGCGCGGATGAGCAGGCCGTTGACGGGCATCCAGATCGGCCCGCGCCAGTTGGAGTTCCCGCCGAACATGCCCGTATCGGACTCGGCCGGCAGATAGGCGACTCGATACTCCTGGCTGCCGACCCGGAACACAAAGGGATGTTCGGCGTGGTAGCGCGACAAGGACCGGATGCCGTAGGGGCTCAGGAACTCGTTCTCGTCAAGCATCTTGGCCAGCACACGGCGGAGTTTCGCTTCGTCGAGGACTGAATAGAGCCGGCGCCCGGCGACACCAACCTTCATCGGGTCATGAAAGGCCGTGCGCAGCTCGGGACGGCTGTCCAGAAACCGCTTGAAGCGCGCGCCGATTTCGGGGTACTTCGAGAAGATCCCCGGTTCAAACACGGTAGCCGCGCAGAGCGGCAGCAATCCGACCATCGAGCGAACCTGGAGCCGCTGGGACCGGCCGTCGTCTAACTTGAGCACGTCGTAGAAGAACCCGTCTGCGTCGTCCCACATTCCAATGCCGCCACCGAGCTGCACCAACGACGAGGTGATCCAGGTGTCATGTTCGAGAAACTTGAGCACCATGTCGGCGTAGTCGTCATCCGTCTCGGCCAACTCCATCGCGATTTGCAGCATGTTGTCGGCGTAGAGCGCCATCCAGGCGGTGCCGTCGGCTTGTTCCAGATACCCGCCGGTCGGCAGCGGCGCACTGCGATCGAAGACCCCGATGTTATCCAAGCCGAGGAAGCCGCCTTCGAAGACGTTTCGACCCGAGCGGTCCTTGCGATTCACCCACCAGGTGAAGTTCAGGAGCAACTTCTGGAAACAGCTCTTGAGCCATTTGGTGTCGCCCGCGCCCTTCAATACCTTCTCGAGGCGGTAGGTGAAGATGACGGCCCAGGCATGCACGGGGTGGGTTCACATCGCCGAAGTTCCACTCGTAGGCCGGAATCTGACCGTTGGGATGCATGTAACGTTCGCGCAGCATCAACGTCAGTTGCGCCTTTCCGAAGTCCGGATCGACAAGCGTTAGGGCGAGCACATGAAAGGCAAGATCCCAGGCCGCGTACCAGGGATACTCCCACTTGTCCGGCATCGAGATGACGTCGCCGTTATACATGTGGTGCCAATGATCGTTGCGTGGGGCGCGGCGCTGCGGCTTGAACGGATCGGCACCGCGCTCGGAGAGCCACTTGTCGACATCATAGTAGTAGAATTGCTTGGACCACAGCATGCCGGCCAACGCCTGGCGCATCACGTTGGCTGCATCGGCATCGAGAGAAGACGGGATGACCGTGGCATAGAACTCGTCCGCTTCCTGCCGGCGCGCCTGCATCGTGGCGTCGAAGTCGCTCCCGAACGGTCCTGGTTTTGTCGCAGCCGATGCACCCGGCGCCACGGTGCTCAGCCGCAGCCGCAGCGTCCGCGACTCCCCGGCCCCTACGCGAACACGCCCGTGTCGAGCAACTCGTACTCGAATTCCTGCCGGCTGCGACGGCGGTTGGTCGCAACGAGGTCGTCGTACGGGTAGGCCGCCTGCGGGTACTTGTAGAGGTACTTCATGTACGAGTGGGTCGGCGTCGAGTCGAGGTAGAAGTAGTACTCCTTCACGTCCTCGCCGTGGTTCCCCTCACTGTTGGTGAGGCCGAACAGCCGCTCCTTGAGGATGGGGTCGTTGGTATTCCACAACGCCAGCGCGAAGCAGAGTAGTTGCCGGTCGTCGGAGATGCCGGCCAGACCATCTTCTCCCCACCGGTACGCCCGCGAGCGCGCCTGATCGTGGGTG
>DATKMS010000201.1:0-40455 GCA_035541735.1 Candidatus Margulisiibacteriota bacterium | reverse complement strand
CAGATGATGAACTCGCGCGCGCCGCCGGCATGCAACTCGCCAATCAGCGCGTCGATGCGCACCCGCAGGTCGCGGAAGGTATCCATCGTGCGATGCAGGTACGCGTAAGCGCGGCGCGTCTTCTCCGCCGCCCCTGCCGGGGTCAGCAGGTAGCGGGCGGTGCGACCGTTCAGGCTGACGACCTTGATGGCGCCCGTTTTCACCAGCCGGCGCAGGATGAGGTTCACCATCCCCAGAGAAAGCCCTGTTTCCTTGGCGACTTGGCGTTGCGACAAGCCACCGTCGCGGGCCAGCACATCGAGCAGCCGGTGCTCCTTGTCCATCGTTCACACCCTGAACGTTCAGGGATTGAACACTATCCGGGCTGCGGAAGGTTTGTCAAACGAGAAAAGAGCGAGGAACTCAAATTCAGGCCGCCGCCCTCGCGTCACGCCGTGCGCTCGCGCTTGCGCAAGAAGGCTTCCGCGACGGCAAGCTGGGCCGAGGTGTCGACGTCGAAGCCAGCTTCGGGCTGGGAGAGGACGATCGGTCGAATGCGCACGCCGATGCGGTCGGACGCCAGGTCCGTGACCGCGTCGACCGTCAGCCGGCGCAGCAGGAAACGCAGCGTCATCCCCACGCCGAGCGCACTGACCATACGCCACGGCTGCTTGCGGTGGCGCTCCACTTGTATCCACGCTGCCGGTGCGCGCTGTGCCTGCGGCGTGAGGAACGCAAACAGGTTACAGCCGCAATAGGGGCCGTCGCGGAACGGCAGCGTCGTTCTGCGCACGCCCGGGAAAGCGCCGCGCACGAGCCGCGCCGGCACCAGCCCGACGGTGACGTCAGCGCCGCTGCGCGCCGAGCGGGCGCAAAAGTCGTCCACGAGCGCAGCGGTGAGCAGCGGATGATCCGCAGTGGCGACGAGCAACGGCGTGCAGGGAGCGAGTTGCTCCATCGCGGAGAAAACACTCGCGCTCGGTGTGGCGCGACTGCTCACGAGCCCGAGGTGGCCGGTGTCGAGGAACGAATGCAGCTGCGGTTCCCGCGCCAGTACCTGCCGATCAATTCCGCAAATGACGATGCGCCGCACCGCCTGCGCCGCGCGCAGCGTGGCCACAACGCGCGTCAGCATGGCGACGCCGGCGAGCGGCGCGAGCGCTTTGTGCGAGACGCCCGCGGCGTGCGCCAGGGGGTCGCCGCCGGGACGGCTGCCCGCGAGCACCAGGGCGGTAAAACCCTCTGCGATGACAGCCGCGGGCGCTGCCGCACGCTCGGCACCGAACACAGGCGCCGGCTCCGCGAGTAGGGTGTCGGACTTGGGAGGGCGCAGCGGCCACCCCTGTCCCGAGCCGCGTCGAAGGAGGGAGTGGGCCATGGTTCAGGACACCGGCCGCAGGCCCTACCGTATCGCCTTCTCGTACAACCGGTAGGTCTTGTACTTGCGGGCGCCGATGCGTTCCTTGATGCGCCGCATCGGGTGATTGTCCTCCAGCGTCCACGACAGTTCGAGGCGCTCCAGGCGTCGATCCAGGACGGGCTGGCGCACCGCGTTGATCAGACCGAACGCCAGTGCCGTGGCCATGGTGCTGCGGTGGTACTCCCGGCGCACGCCCATGAGCGCGACGCGGGCGCTGCGCGGCCCGTGCCGCTTCAACCGCCACAACAACCGCGCCCACCCGAACGGAAACAGCCGACCGTTGAGGTCCCGGATGCAATCGCCGACGTTCGGCACGATGACGATCATGGCCGCCGGCCGGCCGTCCACTTCCGCGATCTGCACAAAATCGGGCGGCACGAACAGCTTCAGACTCTTGCCAAGATCGTCGAACTCGGCGGGGGTGAACGGAACGAAGTTCCAGTTCTCCGACCACGCGTCGTTGAAGATCTCGCTCAGGATGGTCATCTCCTCGTGCAGTTGCGGCATGCGCAGTGGACGGATCCTGATGCGGCCTGAGCTGTCGGCGCGGCGCGCCGACTCCAGCATCACGTCCGGCGGCGTTAGACGCGGGTCGAGCAGGTAGGCGACAACGTCCTTGGTCTTTCGATACCCGTGCTCGGTGACGCGCGCGTCATAGTAGGGATGGCCATGACTCATCAGAAACATGGGCGGCGTCTCGAACCCGTGCACGAGCAGGCCGATGTCGCCGTTGATCGATAGGTTGAACGGGCCGATGACGCGCTGCATCCCCTGGGTTCGCAGCCACGCTTCGGCGGCGGCGAACAGGGAGGCGAACACCTCGGGATCATCCACGGCCTCGATCAGGCCGAAATGACCGGTGGCATCCCGGTAGCGCTCGATGTGCAGATCGTCGACCTGTGCGCTGATGCGGCCGACGGGCAATGCCCCCCGATAGGCGACCCAGTACTGCGCCCGCGCATGCTGAAAAAACGGGTTCTTCTTGCCCAGCAGGTGGCGCTGCTCGGCGAACAGTGGTGGAATCCAGTTCGGGTCATCGCGGTAGATCTCCCACGGCACCCGGATGAACCGCCCGAGATCACCCGCCGTCTGCACGGGCACGATGCGCAGTGGTTCCTTGGCGGCAATCGGTCCCGTCGAGCGCGCCGGTGGTGGGAGAGACGACGGGGCAGGGGTAGCAGTGTTCTGCATATGGGATTCGCTTCTTTCTCGGCTCCGGGTGTCGCGCGATTGGTAGAACACCGACGCGATGCGGTCAAGGTGCAAAGACGGGACAGGCGCGGCCACGCACCTGTCACTCTCACGTGTATCCTGCTACGACCGCCGGGCATGAGGTTGTTGCGCATCTTCGCCCGCGCCTACCCGTGGCGCACCGCGGTGATGCTGGGCTGCTTACTGCTGGCGGGATTGGCAGAGGGAGCGAGTCTCGCCGGCCTGTTGCCGTTGCTCGGGATCGTTGCCGGCGGCGGCAGCGTGGACGCCGGCGGCGCGCTCGGTTCGTCGTGGCTGAATGGCGCCGTCGTGCGAGCGCTGCACGCCGTCGGACTGCCGCCGACCGCTGAGGTGCTCCTCGCGCTGATCATCGGCGGGACGGCACTGAAGGCGGGGCTGGGCCTGCTGGCCAACCGGCAGGTCGGCTACAGCGTCGCGCATTTCGCCACCGATCTGCGTCTGGCGCTGATCCGCGCCCTGCTGACCAGTCGCTGGGACTACTATGTCCATGCCCCGCTCGGAAGCTTCGTCAACGCCGTGGCGTCCGAGGCGGCGCGCGCGTCCGACGCCTACCTACGCGCCACGACCATTCTGATGCTGCTGATCCAGACCGCGCTCTACGCGGGTGTCGCGCTGCTGGTGTCGTGGCCGGCGACGCTCGCAGCGCTGCTCGGCGGCGCGCTGATGGTTTCCATCCTCCATCAGCTGATCCGCGTGTCGCGCCGGGCCGGCGCGCGGCAGACGAAGCTCGGGAAGTCGTTGCTCCTGCGGCTGACCGATAGCCTGCGAGCAGTGAAACCACTGAAGGCGATGGGGCGCGAGCGGCTGCTCGGGCCGCTGCTCGAAAGCGAAGCCCGCCGTCTGAATCGCGCTCTGGAACTCGAGGTGCTGAGCAAAGCTGCGATGCGGGCGTTACAGGAGCCGTTGATCGTCGTCGTACTGGCGGCCGGCGTTTACGGCGCCTTGAGCATCCTGGCAGTGCCGCTCGCCACGATCATCATGCTGGTGCTGCTGTGCACCCGCATCCTCGACTGCTTCGGCAAGCTGCAGCGCGAGCTGCAGGATCTGGTGGCCGCCGAGAGCGCCCTCGATTCTCTGCAGGCTCTGATCCGTCAGACCGAGGCGGCGCGCGAGATCAAGCACGCTGGGGCGGCACCGAGCTTGCGGCATGAAGTTCGGCTGGACGCGGTGCAGTTCGCCTACGACGGCACTGCGGTGCTGCGCGACGCGTCTCTGGTGGTGCCGGTCGGCCAATTGACGGTCATCACCGGTCCCTCAGGGGCCGGCAAGACCACGATTGCCGACCTGGTGATCGGACTGATTGACCCGCGCCACGGCGCCGTGCTGATCGACGGCGTACCTCTGTCCGCGGTTGATCTGGCGCAGTGGCGCTCGATGATTGGCTACGTCCCGCAAGACGCGCTGCTGATGCACGACAGCATTGCCACCAACATCACGCTCGGCGACCCTAGCCTCACCGCCGCCGACGTCGACGCGGCGTTGCGCGCCGCCGGCGCGCACGACTTCGTCGCCGCCCTCCCCGACGGCGTCGAGACCGTCGTCGGCGAGCGTGGCTTGCGCCTGTCCGGCGGCCAGCGGCAGCGTATCGCCCTGGCGCGCGCGCTGGCGCGCCGGCCCGCGTTGCTGATTCTCGACGAGGCGACCACCGCACTCGACCGTGACACCGAACTCGGTATCTGTGACACCTTCCGCCGCCTGCGCGACAGGGTGACTATTCTCGCAATTTGCCACCAGGGACACCTGCTTGCAATTGCCGACCGTGTCTATCGTATCGACAGTGGAACGGTCGTGCCGGTCCAACTGCGCCCCGCATACGGCACGGCCGCAGCCGGTGCCTGAGCGCCGTGGCCGTTGGGAGAAAATTCGAAATCCGAAGCTCGAATCCGAAACAAATTCGAATGACCCAAATGGTCGGAAAATTCGCACCACCAAGCCACCGCGCTTCTCGCCGTGTTTCGAATTTCCGCTTTCGCGCTTTCCTCCTTTGTTTCGAGCTTCGAATTTCGTGCTTCGATTTTCCTCAACTACCGCGCCGATAGCGGCGCCATGCCCGAACGGCGGCGCCGACGGGGCCGAACGGGTTCCATTGCGCCCACCGCAGCTCGCTCTGCACGCGGTCGAGGTGGCGCAGCACCGGAGCGATCGCCGCGAGCCGGCGTTCGATGTCTTCCCACTCCGACCACAGGAGCGCGTTGGTCGCGTCGCCTTCGTCGGTAGCGAGCCGCCGCAGCCACAGATATGCGGCACTGGTCAGCTCGTTGACACGGCCGTGCAGGTCGACATCCGCGTACACACTGTGGCGCATGCCCGGGCGGAGGAAGCGGCGCGCGTAGGCCGCGACCGCAGCGTCGGTCTGCTCGTTCATCGGTAGCCCGAGGGCGCCGGCGATGCGCCGCAGTTGCAACTCGGGATCGGCAACGACCAAGTCATAGTCCACCACCACGAAGGGGCAACCACGCAGCTCGCGGAAGTAGGGCACGACGTTGACCAGCCACTCGAGGTCGCTCTGTTCCTGTGTGCCGCGTTGCGGGTCGAGCTGCGCTCGCGAACGCGCCACGCTGAGCGGGTTGCGCAGCGCCACCACGTAGCGCACGTCGAGGTGCAACGCTGCAAACACCTCGCGCCAGAACGGCAACAGACGGAGCGTGCGGGCGTACTTGTAGCCCCACAGAGAATACTGGCCGAAGCGGCGGCGCACGGTGTCGACAGCCTCTCGCTGCAACTTGCGCATCGCCGACGTGTGCCATTCGTCACTCTCGATGAGGCGAACGCTGTCGCCGCGAATGTGCAGCAGGCGCTTCAGGCGCCGATTGAGGGCCAGCAGGTCCTGGTCCTCGAAGAAGCCGGTGGGGTTTTTGCCGCCGGGCGGCCGCAGGCGATCGCCGAGCTCGACGCCGAGCGCTTGCACGCCGCGGGTGATCGCGCTCGTGCCGCTCCGGCCGGCACCGACGACGACGATTGCGGTTTGCTGGCGCACCCCGCTGGCGGTCCGTTCGAGCAGCTCAGCCGTCACGGTGCGCTCCCTTGCGCCAGGCAAGCAGGCCCGCACGCTTGTCGGTGTTGAGGGTGCGGCATGTGCCGGCGACTCAGTAGCGCTCGACGGCCTGCCCGCTCAGTTGGCGGATGACGTCACGCGCCTTCGTTCGCACCGCGTCGTTGATGACGACGATGAACACCCGGCGCATCGCGTGTTCGGGACAGTGGATATCCTGCATGCCGTGCCAGGACTGTACGCCGCGGGCGAAGAGCAGGCTGCGATTGCCCAGCGTCTCTGCGGTGATGGCACTCTCGAAGTCGTCGAACCGCGGGGCCGACTTGGGACTAAAGCGCCCGGCGTCGTCGAGAATCAGGGTCTGTCCGCCCCACGCGGGGTCCCAGTCGGCGGCGGTGTTGAAGTAGAAGATGTGCGAGCCGAACTTGGTCTTCGAATCGCAGTGCGGGGAGATCGAGCAGCCGTTTGGCGTGTAGTGCCAGTGCAGGCGCAGGCTGAAGAGGCGCCGGTTCAGCATGCGGCTGAGAAAGCGCCGGTAGGTTGGACCGTAGAGTTCGCGGATGAATTCGCGCCATGGCGCCTTCAGGTCGAGATGGCGATGATATTCGAGCGTGTAACGGTCGTGACTTCGCTGGCCGTGCTTGCGGGTCACACCAAACATAGGGGTGAACTGCGCGACGTCGGGAAGCGTGTCGTACAAACGCTGGTAGCCTTCGGCGGTCAGCAGGTCGGGCGGATTGACCCACGGATAGGGTCGACGCGACCGAAACGCCGCGGCGTCGATAGCGTCGAGCCGGTTCGCATCGAGGTAGCGCACGGATTCCGGAGACATGGTTAGCGCACCCCACTCGGGACGGCCGTGGCGGCTTCGAGATCATCGCACGGCTCAGAGACCGCTGCGCCATCAATGAACAGCCGGTGAATGCGCTCTACCGCGCGCGACAAGTCGTCGAGGGGCTGGCGCAGCGCGCCCTGGGTCGACTCCCCCGGCCGGCTCACCAGCCCACGCATTCGCAGCGCACGATGATACGCGCCGAAGTCGCGCGCCGGCTTGATCAGCCCCAGGTAGACCAGCCGATCGTAGATCCTGTCAGTAGCGCGCACCGCCGCAGCGCTGCCCTGCCGATAGCGGGCCTCGCCCCACCGCCGCAGCAGACCCTTCGCACCGCGGTCTGCGTCGGCACGCAGCGGCCAGTCGAACAGCGCGACCGGCTTATCGGTGGCGCACGCCTCCGCCAGCAGCGAAGCGCTGTCCGCCGTGACGATGAAGCGGTCGGCCAAGGCGAGCACAGCGTAGTATGGATTGTCCTTGTCGTTGGCCTGCCATCGGTACGCATAGGCGGGACAGTCGATGGCGGCGAGCAGCACGTCGGCGGCGGCGGGTGGCGTGCGCGCGCTGGTGGTGACGAGCAGGCTCCCGCCCGCGGCGCGCACCTGCGCGCTCGCTTCGCGGGCAAGCCGAGCCGCGGTGTCCGGGTCGAGCAAGTACGACGAGCTGTTGCCGCCGACGAGCAGCGCCGTATATGGTCTCTGGAGACCAGCGAAGCGTGCCGCCCAGGTGGCGCCCGCCGCGGCCAGGCGTGCCGGGTCGATATGATTCAGGGGCCCGATGTTGTGCAGCACATTGTGCCGTGTGGGCAGCCGGTACTGGGGGGTCGTGACCACCAGGTCGAAGTGCTCAAGCGGTGCCTGGGCGTGCATGAGGTGCACCAAGCGGGTCGCGCCGCCCGACTGCTTCTTGATCCAGCGTGCAACCGGTGCGCTACGCCGTGAACCGGCGATCACCAGGTCCGGCCACGGCGGCCGGAGCGGGCTCGATCGGCGGTGGTCGAGCGTGATTGCCGCGGCGCCGAGCAGCAGGTTCGGGCAGAAGCTGAGGCGGTTGAACACCAGGTGCTTGGCCTCGTATGGCCATCCCAGTGCCTGCGCCAGACTGCTCATCTGACCGTTCCCGCCGACTCCCCTTCCCAGCAGGACCCACACTCTCGGCGGCGCCGCCATTCGCTTATCCTACGCCGCGTTCACGCCGTGGTGAGCGTCACCACCTACGGGCTGTCGAGGCGCCGCCTCGGCACCGGCTGCGCGCTCGGCCCCATTTGGCATGTCGGGCAGTGGCGGACCGGGTTGCGCCGCATCGCCGAAGCCGAGCAACTGGCGCACGCGGCGCGCCACCGCGTCGACTTCACACAGTGGCCGGCAGGCGGTGGTGTCGAAAGGCGCGCCGAACGGGCGCGCCGCGCCGGCGTCGATCAGGCGCTGATGCAGCCGATCGAGGTGCCGGGGTGGTCGCACGGTGCCGGCTTCGATCAGTCGCGCACAGATGTACTCCAACCCTTGCTGCGGCCGCACCGTCCCCTTCGCCTTGCGCGGGCGCGCTTCGGCCCGCCGGGCAATCCACTCGGCCAGCAACCGGAAGCCGAGCGGACGCTCCGGGAGCGGATAGATAAACATCGGTTTGCCCGCGGCCGCCGCCTCGGCGAGCATTGATTCGCTCTCTCCTGTCACCACGATCGCATCGGCGAGCGCCAAGTAGCCCATGTACGGGTTGTCCGTTTCGCCCGGCTGCCACTCGTGCAGGTGACCGAAGTCTCCAAGGCCTTGGCGCAGGGCGGCCGTCGCCGCCGCGCCCGTGCGCGGACTCGTGATCGCGAAGACCGAGCCGCCGAGGGACCGCGCCAGGGTGGCCACCTGCTCGCCCAAGTGGCGCGCCGCTTCTGCTTCGAACCGATACCGGGCGCAGGTGCCGCCGACAATGAGAACGATACGCGGCTGCGGGGCGCCAGCGAAGAGCCCCTGCCACCGCGCGGCGGCGCGCGCGAGTCGTTCCGGAGTGACGGCGTTGATCGGTGCAATGATCTCCATGCGTCGCGGATGCAAGGGCAGGCGGAAATGCGCGCATGAAACGACGAGATCGAACGCGTCCACCAGCTCACCGCCGCGGCGGCCGAGTTGCACGAGGCGCGCGCGCCCGGCACTCTGGCTGCCGATCCAGCGTGCCACCGGAGCGGTGCGCCGCCCGGTGGAGATCACCAGATCGGGCCACGGCGGCCCCATCGCTGTGGAGCGCCTCTTATCCAAGCCGAGAGTGCTGGCGCCACGGATGCGGTTGCCGCAGTGGTTGAGCAGATTGAACTGCAGCTCCTTGACCTCGTAGGGGAAGCCCACCGCGTCCGCCAGCCCGATGGATTGCGTGGCGTGACCGGCCTTGTGATCAGCGAGCACCCAGACCGTCGGCGGCTTGCCGTCGATGCGTCGTCCTCCTTCGCGCACCAGCGGCCGCCGCCCCTCCGTCATCGCGTCTGCATAGACGACGAGCTTCCAATGCACCGCGGGGTAGCGCGCGCTGGCCCGCTCGACGTATGTCAGCCACCCCGACGGCGGACGAGGGCGCCGCGCCCGAGTCGCCCCGCCGTTCACGGCAATCGTTCTCCCATCGGCGGTTCCCGACACATACACGCACCGGCGCGCGCAGCGGAACAGCGAGTCCATGAGCCAGGGAATGTCGCTATCGGGCAGGTCGTCGAACGCGCCGGCGCACACAACGGCATCGCAGCTCCGATCGGGCAACGCGCCCACGGTCGCGTCGGCGACTGCAACGCTCGTGACCGTACGGCCCACACCCGCGGGGACAAGCGACGGTCCGCGCCGTGCCGCGAGTTGGACATCGAGCACACTGGTGGCGCCCGCCTCAGCCAGGAACGCCTCGAGGCCATGCGCCGGCACGGACGCCGCCCGCTGCTGGACGTTCCCGGCGCGCACCCGCTCGATCAGCGTCAGGTACTCTGTGCTCGGGCGATCGGCGCTGAACACCTCGTAGTGCGCCATGTCGGCGGCGCGCTCCATGTCCAGCCACACCTGGCCGACCGGGTTGCGCTGGTATACGAAGCGCTCCGGGAACGGCTGCCAGGGCTGCGTGTGGATCGTGGTGAAGTGCAGCACCTTGGAGCGTCCCGCCACATACTCTTCATCGCGGGCGTTCCATTCGCGTGGCAGCGGCCCCCAAAAGTCGCCCGCAGCGCGGGTCTTCGCCTCGATACGCTTGCGGCGCAGCCGCTGTGCGAGCTCCAGTGTCCAGACCTCCGCCATGCGGGCACAGTCGATGAGCATGACCGACGTGTCGCGCGCGGTGATCGACAGGAACCTATGCTGCCCCATGTCCATGTCGAACAGCTCCGCCGGATCGACGAGGTACACCTGGTCGACGTCGTTGTAGATCGCGCGTCCGCTCCCGCCGGCGAAATGGGGTATCGCGAAGCGATAGTTGGTGAACCCGGTGAGCCAGCGGCGCCGGTCGAAGCCGCGCAGGTCCGCCATGAGATGAATCTCGTAGACGCGGGACGGATTGCGTGCCTGCTCGATCGACCAGAGGAGGACCCGTTCGGCGCGATGCTGGCCGGGTTCGCTGCCGACGAAGATGCGCACCGGCGGCTTCGTGCTGCGCGCAGCACCCACGCCGGCACCGAGCACAACGACCTCTGGCCGATCACGGAACCCCGGCGGCCGCGTGCTCTGCCGGTTTACAACTCCCCCCACCTTTTGCAGGATCCCCACCATGCCGCTCATTGCCAAAACGCCCTCGTTGACATTTCAGCATACCCGAGGCGTCGTACAGGTAGCAGGAACCGCCATCACATGCCAACCCGGCCGGCCATGCGATATCGCCATCTGATCCAGATTGCCCTGCTGGCGGGAGCTATGCGGCTTCTCGCTCCCCCGCCGAGTCCCGCTGGCGACCAGATGTCGCGGCGCACCGATCCCGCGGCCCGTCTCTCGTCGGCCCCTGCGGCGAGCGAAGTCTGGAACCTCACCGCGCGCCTCGACGGCGGCTACCGGCTGTTCACCTGGTTCTTCATCACCAACGAGGGGCCGGGTACGCAGAGCGCGGCGGCGATCTGGTACCTCGTTCATCCCGATGGCCGCGTCGCCGAGTTCCGCAACGGCCGCCTGCGCGGCCACTGGAAGCTGAGCCCGGATCGCCGTCGGATCGACGTCGCTTCGAGCTCGCTCGATTTGCGCGGCCCGGTGTATCGCGTCGCGATTGACAGCACCTCGCAGCGGGCAAAGATCGACCTGCAGTTTCCCGCCGACGCAGCTCCGCCGTGGGCGGCCACGGCGTCGCCGACGTCGTTGTCGTCCACCTCCACGTTGCGGACCGACACACTGGAGATCGCGGCCCCCGTGGAAGGGACCATCTGGGATGGCAGCCTGTCCGCGCCGGTCGTGGTCCGCGGAGCTGCCACGCTCACCCATGCATGGATGGACGAGAGCCTGCCGCGGATCGTGCAGCGGAGAACTGAGTTTTTCACCGACCAGCCCGGCCTGGCCTTCTACCTGTCTGACATCACGGCGCCGTCGGGTGACAATCGCCGCTGGCTGGCGCTGGAACGTGGGGGGACAGGTTACACGAGCACGGTCTTCGAGATGATGCTCGACCCGTCGGTCCTCCCGATCGCAGACCGCAACTATCCACTCCCCGCGCGACTGGTGGTTCGTGACAGCCGAATCAGCGTGGAGATCCAACCACAACGCCTGCTCGTACGCAGGAATCCGTTGGCGGTGCTTCCGCAACCATTCCGGTTCATCTACTCGTTCAGGCTCGAACCGCAATGGGTTTGGCTTGATGCGTCATTCCACTTGCAGCTCGCAGCCGAGGGTGCGAGCACGAGCCCGCCCCTCTCGGTCGATGGCCGGGGCATTCTTGCCGTGACCTTCGTCAATCCGCTGCACTTGGCGGAGTGATTCGAGAGATGACAGACAACAGAGAACAGACTCCAACGCATTGCCACTATTGGACCCGTCTGTCATCTGTTGTCTGTTCCCTGTCATCTCCCGTCACGCGGCTCTGACCAATGCCTCGCCGCCAGCCACGCCACCGCTCTGGGCCCTCTGAGGAAGATGTCATCGCGCAACCCCGCGCGCGCCCAGCGGCGCAGCGGCGAGGCGCGGAAGCGCCGCCACGCGGTCACGGGTCCGAGTGTCGGCGCAGCGTGCCAGCAGACCTTGCCCCACAGCCCGCCCAGTAGTCGCGACAGCGCCGGTTCCGGGTAACGGTGTGCACGCGCGTTGGCCGCTTGCAGCTCACGCAGCCAGGCCTCGGCCCAATCGACGTATACACGGTCGGGCGTGAAGCCGCTTTTGCGCATGCGGCGCAGCAGGTGATGACGCCTCAGGTCCTCTTCCTCGAAGGCGATGCCGAGCGCCTCGAGCTGCCGCGCATAGATTGTCTGCCGGTACAGGCGCGTCTGCTCGTCTCTGCCCTTGCTCGTCTGCTGCCCGTGGGCGCGACGCAGCACCAGCACCTGCGGCAGGTTGGCGATGGGCCGGTCGGCCGCGATGCGCGCCCAAATGTCGAAGTCCTCGCTGACCTCGAAGTGTTCGTCGTGCCGGTAGTGCCGCAGCACGGCGGTGCGCGCCATGCTCGCGGTGTTCTCGATCCCCTGCCGGAACAGGCGGAGCGCACTGACGTCATCGGACCGCAGCGGCCGCCGCTTCACGCGACCCGTCGGCCGGCCGCGGTCGTCCATCCAGTCGATCCATGCGCCGACGGCGACATGGTCGGGATGGGCATCGAGGAAGCCGACCTGCTCGGCCAGGCGCTCAGGCAAGGCGACGTCATCACTGTCGAGGAATGCGAGGTAGTCGCCGCGCGCAGCGTCCACCCCGGCGTTGCGCGCCCGGGCGATACCCTGGTTGGCGCCGTGGCGCAGCAGGCGAATGCGCTGATCGTGAAAGCTGCGCACGACGTCTCCCGTCCCGTCGGTCGAACCGTCGTCGATGACCAGCAGTTCGAAGTCGCCAAACGTCTGCGCCAGGACGCTCGCGATTGCCGCGCCGATGTACCGTTCCCGGTTGTAAACCGGGATGACTACGCTGATCCGCGGGCAGACCACGGCTGCAAGTATTACCAATGCGATGCACGCCCGCCAACCAGTTCGTGGTCGTGTTCGTGCCCGTGATTGCTTGGCGCCGACGTCCGGAGACACTCGATTATGACTACGGAACGAGCACGCCCCCCACCGCCCTTGACTCCGGTCGAGTCCGACCCGTAGCTTGCCGAGGTGCCGCCCCAAGGACCATGCACAGAAGCGAAGCCGAGAGCATGTCTCTAACGACCCGTGACGAATTCGCCACCGCCGCGACCACGGGCACGTGGCGGCCCTGACCTGCGCATGTCGATCCTATCGCGGTACACGATCAAGGAGATCCTCTCGCACCTGGCGGGAGTACTGGTTCTCGTGGTGGCCGTCTTCATGGTGCGTCACTTCGCCGAGTTCCTCGGGGACGCGGCCGAAGGCGATCTGCCGTCGGCTGTGATCCTGCGCCTCCTCGGCTTGCGCACGGTGATGGCCCTGCCCTCCCTGCTGCCGGCCGCCCTGTACATCGGTGCCCTCCTCGCGTTGGGCCGTCTCTCCGACGACAACGAACTCACCGCGCTCGGCGCCTGCGGCGTCTCGCCCGGCCGCATCTACGCGACGGTGGTCGCGTTCGGCGTATTCGCCGCCGCGATCGCTGCGGCACTGTCGTTCTGGGCGCGCCCCTGGGCGGCGGTAGCGTTCCACACACTGCGCGATACGGCAATGAAGCAGGCCGGCATCAGCCAGCTCGGCCCCGGCCGCTTCTACCAGCTCAGCGCCGGCAGTGAGCAGGCGGTCTTCGCCGAGGACCGCTCGGCCACCGATCCGGATGCGGTCGAGAACGTCTTCGTCCAGCAGCGCGATGCCGACGGCATCTCGGTGCTGTGGGCGGCGCGTGCAACCGACGCCGTCGACCTGCAGCGGGGCTATCGCTTCCTGCGTCTGTTCGACGGCTATCGCTACGACCTCGGCAGCGACGCCAAAAACGTGCAGATCACGCAGTACGCAGAGCTGGTCATTCGCACGCCCCTCGCCGGCAGGTTGGGCGACAGCGGGCAGAATCACGCCCTGTCCGCCCTCGACCTGGCCCGGTCGGCCAACCCGGAGGATGCCGCGGAACTGCAGTGGCGGATCGCCAGCCCTGTCTCAGCCTTCCTGCTTTTGCTCCTCGCGATTCCGCTCAGTCAGATCGGTCCACGCTGGGGACAGTATACGAAGCTCTTCAGTGCCATCGGACTCTATCTCGTTTACGGGGAGCTGCTTTCGATGGTGAAGAAGTGGGTGGCGAATGGTGTCTGGCCGAGCCTCCCGGGAACGTGGATCGTCCACGCCCTCTGTCTGGCGACTGCCCTGGTGCTGCTGTGGGCACCCCGGTTGGCGCAGCTCGGCACGCTCGCGCGGACCGGCGCAAGCATCTCACCGCACGCCGGGCCTCACGGAGTGCGGTAGATGTGGCGGCGGCAGCGCCTACGGACACTGGATCGGCACCTGGCGATCAATGTCGTGCTGAACTTTGCCTTCGCCCTCGCTGCGCTGACCGCGGTGTTCTCCGTAATCAACGCCACCGAGGAGCTGCAGCGGGTTGGAGCCACGCGCTACGGAGTCGGCGAGGCGCTGTGGTTTGTCCTCCTGACGCTGCCGAACGAGGTGTGCGCCCTGTTTCCGGCCGCGGCGGTGCTGGGCAACGTGATCGGCTTGGGTGGCCTCGCGCACCGCAACGAGATCATCGCCATGGCCGCCGCAGGGGTATCGCGCCTGCGCATCCTGTGGAGCGTGATGCGAGTTGCCCTGGCGCTTGCCGTCATGGGCCTGCTCTTGAACGAGCTGATCGCGGCGCCGCTCACCTATCGTGCCCGCAGCGAGCGCTCCGTCGCGCTTTCTGGCGGAAGCATGCTGCCGGTGGCCGGCGGCGTCTGGACCCGCGCCGGCTCGAGTTTCGTCAATGTGCGCACCGTGCTGGCAGACGGGGCGGCGCGCGACATCTACGTCTACGAGTTTGACGCGCAGCACCGCATGCGCCGCTTCACCCACGCGCAAACGGCAACCTTCACTGATCACCACTGGCAACTCGAAGGCCTGGCCGAGACGACATTTGCGGATGACCGCATCACCACCGAGCAGGTCCCGGCCCGGCCGCTGGCGATGGAGCTGACCCCGCGCCAGCTCGGCCTGATCCGCATCCCTCCCGAGGAGCTGTCGTTGTCCGACCTCTCCCGCGGCATCGGGACGGCGCGCCGGCAGGGGGAGAGCGCGGAACGCCTGGAGCTGGCGTGGTGGCAGCGCGCAGCGATGCCGATCCTCATTGCCGCAATGAATTTTCTGGCGGTCGCGCTCATCCTGTCGCGGCCGCGTGCGACGACGCTGGGACGGCGTATCTTCGTCGGTGCCTTCCTGGGCATCGGCTTCCATATGGTCAACCAGACGTTTGGAAGCTTCGGGCTGGTCTACGGCATCGCCCCCTGGCTGAGTGCGACGCTGCCGATGTTGCTGGCGCTGGGACTCGGCGCGTGGTGCCTGACGCGCAGCCCGCTGTGAAGCGCCTCAGCGTGTCACTGGCTGCGCCGACCTGGCAGCAATGGTGCGGCGGAGGTGGAAGGCGAGGAGTTGGCCGAGACGGGCGTTGCCGAGCGGCTCGCGGTGCGACTTCTGCACGAGATCGAGATCCGGCCCCTTGTTGCCTTCCACCAGCCGCGGCCCGTCGGCAAGAATGGCAATGTCCCAGCCGATGACGACGTGGTCGGAGAACGCCAGCGTATGCGCGCGGCGGGCGAGATCGAGAGCTTCTTGCCAGTAGGGCAGCTGGCGCCCGGCGATCGCTGCGCCGGTGTCAGGATGCCGCTCACACCAGCCGCGGCCCGGACCAAGCGCCATGGCGCCATCGGTGGCGGGTCCCAAGACACCGGTGTGCAGGTCGACCTTGGCAACGATTCCCCCGGCGTGAAAATTGTCGACGATGCTGGTGCGCCCCTGCGCCATGCGCAGCGAGGCGTTGGTGACCTCGAACTCGTCGCGTTCGTTGCGGCACGTCACGGCGCGCACCGTAGCCAGGGCACCGTTGCTCAGGTCGGCGATGCCGGGATGATTCACCAGACGGGGAAGCACGACGCAGCCCTTGCCTGAGCTGAGCGTCAAGGCTTGCAAGCGCTCGACCAGCGCGCCGGCGTCGAGCGTCGTTCCGGTGTGGTCACGATATTGCCCGCTCCCCTGGTACTCCCAGCGCTGCGCACCGCGTCCGCCGGTGCCGCGCAGCATCTTCACGAACAGATCGATCTCCGGCAGGCTGGCCGCCGTGCCGGCGCTGTGCACCACGCGCCCCTGTGCAAGCACCATCAGCGCCGGCACGGCGGGCAAGCCGAAGGCGCCGCAGCGATCGGCGAACATCGCCTTGTCGCTGAGGTAGACGGTGCTGCGCTCAGCCGGAACGGGCAGTCCGCCATTGTACTTGCGCAAAAACGGGTAGATGAAGCGCTTGGTCTCGAAGCGATTGAGGTACTCGCCGGCGCGGCGACGCTTGTCGTCGTCGTACAGCTCGAAGATGTAGTACCAGGGGGGCAGCAGCGCATTGGTGGCCGCCAGCTTGAGCTGCTCGCAGACCTGTCGTCCGATGCCCTTGCCGCTCTTCCGCTTGACCCAGGCTCCGTTGTACCAGGTGAACAGCGTTACGACGAAGGGGATGACGAACGGCCAGGCCACGACTCCAGCACCCAGCTCCAGGCGTCCCTGCAGGTCGGATTCTCGCCAGCCTTCGCGACTGAAGCAGCGGTGGATGAAGGTTGCAGCCGAGCCGTCGTCGTGCAGCAGGCCCCACACGAGCACCGCGCCGCTGCCCGCCTTGACGATGTCTTCCGCTCTCGCCATCACTCTGACCAGCGCGGGATTGTGTCAGCTCGAACTGCGCGTCGCAACCGTCGCGCCATGGCGTTGCAGGCGGCAGTCATGTGCTGCGATGGAAAGGTGATGCGCAACCTCACGGTTCGTCTCGGATTGATGGCCGTGGGTGTGTCCCTGGCTACTCTCGGCGTTGAGGTCGTGCTGCGCCTGACGGATGCCGTGCCCGAGGTCGGCGGTCCCCTCTTCGCCATAGAGGAGAGCGATTCGAGCGCCTCGTTTACCCCGTCGATGCGCATTGGACCCCGGCCGGGCACCGGCTGGTCGCCGACGTCCTGCTGGCGTCGCCGATCTTTCAGCTGCGCGCCGGCGCCAGAGCGAGCAAGCCGGACGCAGTGGACGAGACGGGCATCCGACGATAGCCGGGCGACGCCACCGCATCGCGACGCGTGATCGAAGTCCGCACGCACCCGGCAACGCGCCTTGTCCCTAGACTCACGTGTGATATGGATGCCGAAACTCTGTGGGGGATCACGTGGCTAGCGCTCTCAGACGCCCAGTTGCGCGCGGACTCGATTCAGTCGACAGCCAACCACCGGAAGCGAAGCTCCTGGTCACCCCGGGGGTCGATGTCGGCCGACCCATCCGCACCGGAGTCATCAACAACCCGTTGAGCTTCCGCAACAAGCGGGGCCGCGTCTTGCCCGCAATCCTGGACGTCCTGCGCGCCCATCCGTGGGTGATGCATCACGAGGTGAATCGGCCCGAGGACATCGGCGCGGCGACGCAGGCGCTGCTCGACGCTGGCTGCGAGCTCATGGTCGTCAACGGCGGTGACGGGACCATGCAGGCGGTCCTCACCCGTCTCCTCGGTTCCGGCGCGCTCGACACCCTGCCCCTCCTGGCTGTGCTGCCGGCCGGCACGACGAACATGGTGGCCGCCGACGTCGGGGCGATGGTGCGTCCGATCCCCGCATTGCAACGCCTGCTGCGCAGCGCCCGTGACGGTTGCCTCGGCGGTGCCACGGTCAAACGACCGGTCATGCGCGCCGAGATCGCGCCGGGCGCACCGCCAATCTTCTCGTTCTTTTTCGGTAGCGGCGCCATTTACCACGGCATCCGGTTCTGCCGGCACTACGTCGCCACGCTCGGCCTGCGCGGTGAAGTCGGCCCCGGCGTTGCCTTGGCCGTGTTCCTCGCGAAGATTGCACTCGGTCAGAGCGGCCGCATGTTCCCTCCCCTGCATCTGTCGGGGCGTCTCGATGATCAGGCGCTGCAACCCGGCGCCTATATCGGTGTGCTCGTCTCCACCGTCTCCCGGCAGTTCCTCGGCTTGCGGCCGTTCTGGGGACGCGAGCCGGCGCCGCTCAAATACACCGCCATGAACTACCGCCCGCAACACCTCTGGCGTGCCGCGCCGGCGGTCATGCGCGGCACGCCGAATCGTTTCGTTCGGCCGGAGTACGGCTACACCAGCCACAACGCACACGAGCTCGAGCTGCACCTCGACTGTGGGTTTACACTCGACGGCGAGCTCTTCACTCCGGCTGCAGGCACGCCGGTGCTGCTGCGCAGCGGCTACAGCGCGGCGTTCCTGCGCCTGCAGGACGCATGACCTCAGAGGCCGACGACCTCGAACGGCTGATCGCCAGCGAACTCGCCGCGCCGGTGCCCGACGGTGCCGCACTCGTCGCCGACCGCATCCGCGCGCGCCATGGCGACAGCGTGCGGGCGATCATCTTCTATGGCTCGTGCCTGCGGATGCGCGACGACCAGCACAGCCTGCTCGACCTCTACGTGCTGGTTGACGGCTACTGGAGGCTCGGCACCCGCCGTCTGTACGCCGCGCTCAACGCCTTGCTGCCGCCGAACGTGTACTACACGAAGGAGACGGAAGGCGATTTCACCGTCCAGGCCAAGTACGGCGTCGTGTCGCTGGCAGATTTTGCCCGCTACACCTCGCCGCGCTCGTTCCAACCCTACTTCTGGGGCCGTTTCGCCCAGCCGTGCGCGCTCGTCTATGCCGCCGACGCCGCCGCGGCACAGGCGGTGGCCCGTGCGCTGGCGAACGCGGTGACGACCTTCGTGCGGCGCGGGCTGCCGCTGCTGCCGGCGCCGTGCTCGGTGCAGGCGCTGTGGACGACGCAGCTGGCGTGGAGCTACGCCGCGGAGCTGCGCGCGGAGCGCCCGGCGGTTGCCCAGCAGCTCTACGCGTCTGCACCGGAGCGGTACGCGCGCGTCACCCGCGCGGCGCTGGCGCGCTTGCCCTTTCCGGCCGCCGCGGAAGTCGTCGACGGAACGCTGCGGATCACCGCGCAGTGCCGCGCCCATGGTGCCACGGCCCTGTGGCGCATCCGTTGCCTGTGGGGCAAGGTCCTGTCGCTGCTGCGGATCCTCAAGAGCGCCCTGACCCAAGAGGGCAGCGTCGACTACGCGATCTGGAAGGTCGAGCGCCACTCGGGCCTCAAGATCGATCCGGGCTGGCGCCAGCAGCGCCACCCGATCCTCGCCCTCGGCGCAGAGGTGTGGCGCATGTATCGGAAGGGCGCCTTCCGCTAGGGCCTGCGGCCGGCGCCCTTTCTATAGCCCGCTCCCGTTGGTCGCTGCGGGCTTCGGAGCCCGACACGCTGCTGGAGAGGCCTTGCGCCCGCTAGCTTCTCGACCTTCGGACAGTTGCGTCAGCAATGACGGCCTGCCCAAGGGTAATCCCGCCGTCACCCGGGGGCACGCGTTCATGGGAAAAGACCTCGAAACGCGGTGCTAGCGCGTGCCGCAGACGCTCGACCAGCCGGGCGTTCTGGAAGCAGCCGCCGCTCAGCACCACCGGCAGGGGACCGGTGTGTTGCGCGGCGGCGTGGACCATCTCGACCCCGGCATTCACAAGCGTGGCGTGGAATCTCCCCGACACAGTCGCCGCAGATGACCCACCGAGGATGTCGGCGACGGCTGCACGCACCGCCGGCCGCACGTCAACCGCGCCGACCGGTCCAGATTCGATGTCAAAGCCATAGGCCCGGTCCTCGCTCGGGTCGGCGACGCCCGCAAGCTCGACAGCGACCTGGCCTTCGTAACGTGCCGCTGTCCTACCGAGCGCGATCACGCCGAACGCGTCGAAGAAGCGCCCCACACCGTGCGCGACGGGCGAGTTGAAGTTGGTCGCAATCATACGCCGTACCTGCTCGATCTCGCGCCGATCGATGTGTGCGAACGCCGGCAGGCGATCCAGGGGCGGATCGCCGTCGAAGGCCTGATCGAGCAACGCCAGACCGATGCGCCATACTTGTCGGATGGCACGGTCGCCACCGGCGAGGGGGACCGCACGGAACGTGGCCAGGCGCTCGAAACGGCCGGGCGTCACCAGCAGCAGCTCGCCGCCCCATGCGGTGCCGTCGGTCCCATAGCCCGTGCCGTCCCACGCCAGACCGAGCACCGGTCCGGCCAGTCCGTGTTCGACCATGCACGCCACGATGTGCGCGTGGTGGTGCTGCACACCGACGGGCTCGAGGTCGCGGCGTTCGAGCGCGTAATGCGTGGTGAAGTAATCCGGGTGCAAATCGTGCGCGACGGCCTCCGGCGTGATGCCGACAAAGCGCTGGAAGCGTTCGACGCTCTCCTCGAAGGCGCGGCACGCTTCGTCCGTCTCGAGGTCGCCGATGTGCGGCCCGATCCACGCGGCATTTCCTTGGGCCAAGCAGAAGGCGTTCTTCAGGTGTGCCCCACAGGCGAGCAGCGGGCGCTGCACCGGTCGAGGCAGGTGCAGGCGCGTCGGGACGTACCCCCGGCCGCGCCGCAAGACGACGGCGCGGCCGTCGATGACGCGCGCCACAGAGTCGTCACAACGGTTGGCGATCTCGCGGTCGTGCATGAGGAAGTAGTCCGCCACGGTCGCCAGGCGCTGCAGCGCCTCGGTGTTGTCGCAGGCCATGGGCTCGTCCGAGAGGTTCGCCGACGTCATCACCAAGGGACGCTCGACCGCCGCGAGCAGCAGCGTGTGCAGCGGCGTGTAGGGCAGCATCATTCCCAGCGACGGATTTCCGGGAGCGACCTCGGGCACGATCGCCGTGTCAGACCCGCGCTTGCGCTCGGCCAGCACGATCGGCCGCTCGCCCGCAACGAGGAGCGCGCGCTCGGCCTCTCCCAGCTGCGCCGCACGCTCCGCGTCGGCGAGCGTGGCCACCATCACAGCGAACGGCTTCTCGTCGCGCCGCTTCCGCCGGCGCAACTCGGCCACCGCAGCCGTTGACGTCGCGTCGCACGCCAGATGAAACCCTCCGAGACCTTTGACGGCGACGATCGAGCCATCACGCAGCAGCGCCGCGGCGCGCGCAATCGGATCACCGGCGAGCGGCCGGCCGGCGGTGTCGGTCAGCGTCAGACGCGGACCGCAGGTCGGGCAAGCATTCGGTTCCGCATGAAAGCGCCGATCGCCCGGATCCTCGTACTCGTGCCGGCAGTCGGCGCACATGCGGAAGGCTGCCATCGTGGTCTGGGAGCGGTCGTAGGGGACATCGCGGCAGATGGTGTAGCGCGGCCCACAGTGGGTACAGTTGCTGAAGGGATAGCGGTGCCGGCGGTCCGCCGGGTCGTGCAGTTCACGCAGGCACGGCTCGCAGGTCGCCCAGTCCGGCGGGATCGACGGTGAGCGGTGCCCTTCGGCGCGACTGTCGACCACACGGAAGGTCTCGAGCCGCTCGATCGGGATCGGCTCACAGTGAATGCTGTCGACATGCGCTGTGGGCGCCGGCGGGTGCGCCAACGTGCCGGCGAAGGCACGCAAGACCTCTGCGGGGCCAAAAGCATCGATGGTCACACCCTCGGCGTGGTTCCAGACGCGCCCACCGATGCCGGCCGCGGTCGCGAGCGTGTACACCCACGGGCGAAAACCCACACCCTGCACCTGTCCACGGATCTCGATCCGCAGACCAATTTGCACTGCCGTCTGCTCACGCATTCTGTCAGCGGTGGGCGTCGCAAGGGCACGCGCGCGCCGGCCCGAGTCAGCCAGTCGATTTCCTTCAGTACCAGATCCACGCTCGGCCATCCACCAGCGCTTCGTTTGTGGGTTGTCTTGTGGCCGGCTCTATGCTCTCTCTTTGGGGTGTCGGACGCACGACGCATGGGTGCAGCGGAATCCGATCGGGCCCTCGAGCAGCGGCTGCGCGAACTCGTCACCATCAACGAGTTGATCAAGACCCTCACCTCGACGCTGGAGTTGTCGGAAATCCTGCGCATCGTCCTCGACCGCATCAAAGTGCTCACGCACGCCGAAGCCCTGTCGTTGCTGCTCTACGATGGGCAGCGCGACGAGTTGGTGTTTGCGGCGACCGAGACGCTGCGCGAAAACGCCATTGCCGGCTTGCGCGTACCGGCCGGACAAGGCGTCGCCAGCTGGGTGGCGCGCACCGGGTGTAGCGCGCTCGTCAACGATGTGCAGAGCGATCCGCGCTTCTACGGCGGCATCGACCGGAAGTCACGCTTCGCCACGCACAGCTTGTTGGCCGTGCCGATCGAGCGCGATGGCCGCGTCATCGCCGTCATCGAGGTCGCCAATCGCTACGGCGGCGACAAGTTCACCGACGCCGATCTCCGCAAGCTCGAGCACCTGGCGGATGGTCTGCGTGATACCGTCGATGCGGAGAGCTTGTCGCACGATGCCAATGCCATGCGCCAGTTGCTGGCGACGGTGGCCAGTACGGTACCGAGTGAAGCGTCATCGCTGCTGCTCTACGACCCCAAAGGCAACGAACTGGTGTTCACCGCGTCGCGCACGCTGCAAGCGGGGGTCATCGACGGCATGCGCCTGCGGTGCGACCAGGGCATCGCCGGCTGGGTAGCGCGCCACCGGCAAGCCGTGCGCCTCGACGATGCCACCAAGGACCCGCGCTACTACGCCGGGATCGAGACGCAAACCCACTTCACGCCGCGCAGCATGCTGTGCGTGCCCATGCTCAGCAAGGATACCCTGCTCGGCGTCATCCAGGTGATCAACAAGATCGACGGCACCAGTTTCACCGAGGATGAGTTGCGCTTGGCGCAGTCGCTAGCGGACCATGCGGCCATCGCCATCGAGAACGCCTCGCTGTATCGGCAGGCGTTCATCGCGTCGATCACCGACGACCTCACCGGTTTGAGCAACACGCGGCACTTCAACCACATGCTGCCGGAACTGCTGGAGCGCGGCGGGCAGGTCTCCCTGCTCGTGCTCGACCTCGACAATTTCAAGGCCATCGTCGACACCTACGGGCATCTGGTCGGCAGCCGCACCATCAGCTACCTCGGCAAGGTGATCGCCCACCTCATCCGCCCCGGCGACGTCGCCGCGCGCTTCGGTGGTGACGAGTTCGTCATCATCCTGCCGAGCACCGACGTCGCGACCGCCCGCAGTATCGCTGAAACCATCCGCGACGCCGTCGAGGCATGCAGCGTCCTTGAAGGGAACGGCGTCGACATCTCCACGGTGACGGCGAGTGTGGGTGTCGCTACGTTCCCGGATCATGCCAGCACAGCCGAAGACCTCTTCCGCGCAGCCGATGCGGCGATGTACTCGATCAAACGCCGCGGGAAGAATGCAGTAGCCGTCGCGGGCGGGGGCACTCGGACCGGGCATTGACCGCTACAGAATAGGAGGTGCACAGGCACATGTGGAAGATTCCTATGCGGCCCGCGACGCAATGCGGCTGGGTGACCGCCGCCGTTGCCGTTGTCGTGCTCGTTCTTTGTAGCGCGGCCCCGCGCGTCGACGCGGAGCTCTCCCCCGAGATCAAGGCGGCGCTGACGAACAGCAAGTACGTCTACATCGCCAGCACCCGCAAGAACGGGAGCCTCAGCAAACCCGCCGAGATCTGGTTTCTCTACCGCGACGGGGCGGTCTACGTCGGCACCCCGCCGACATCGTGGCGCGCGCGCCGTATCAAGGCCAACCGCACACAAGCCAAGATCTGGGTCGGGAAAGCAGACGGTCCGTCGTTCATGGCGACCGGTGCCATCGTCAACGATCCCGCGGCGCAACAGGCGATGCTCGAGGCCTATGCCAAAAAGTACCCGGACGGCTGGTCGAGATTCGAGGAGAAGTTCCGCTCGGGATTCAAGGATGGGACGCGTGTGCTGATCAAGTATACGCCCAAGGAATAGCCAGCCGCACCCACACGCGATCGATGGGAGGACCCATGTCCAAGAGATCCCAACTCGGTGTATTGCTCAGCGCCATGGTGCTGTCCGCGCAGTGTAGCGCCTCGCAATCTGGTGGAATCAGTCCAGCCCTCAGAGCCGATCTCACTCAAAGTCGCGGTATATTTGTCGAACCGGCAGAACCCGGCGCCGCACGCAAGGCACCGAACGAGGCATGGTTCGTCTACCAGAACGGCGCCATTTACGTCACCGCATCGGCAACCGACCCGCGCCTGCGTGACCTCCAAGCGGGCAGGTCGGACGCCAACATCAGCATCGGGAGAGCCGACGGGCCCGTGGTGGCCGCCAGCGCCGCCATCGTCAACGACGACACCGCTCGCCAGATGGTCCTCGAGGGTCTCCAAAGCAAGTACCCCGACCTTTGGAAAACGTACGGTGCGGCCCTGCGCTACAACCTCAAGCACGGAAACACCGTGGTCATCAAGTACACACTCAAGAATAGTTGACAGTCGCGATTTGAGAGTTTGCGGACAGCCCTGTCCGACATCTGTCTTCATGGACCGCCCGCGCATTCTCACCACCAGTCGCGCCGAAGCGGCACAACTTGCCGGGCAGCAGCTGCGCGAAGTGGTGCCGAGCCGACGCGACTTCGCGCAGTACGTCGACACACAAAAGCAAGGCCTCGCCGCCATCGTGCGGCTCGGCACCACGGCGGCTTGGCCAACGGCACAGCTCGTCGCGCGTGCACGTGCCTGCGATGACGCCGACGTGGCGGCGCTCGCGGTCGTGACGGGTGCCGGCGGGCGTCCACTCACCGATCTGGCCGCGGTAGCCGACAGTACGACCGCACCCATTCTACGCGACGACCTCATCGTCGACACGCGCCAGCTCTACTCCTCCCGCTTGCACGGCGCTGACGCCGCGATCTTTCCTGCCGCCGACCTCGACACCGAGATGCTCCACGAACTGGTCAGCGTCGCCAGCTCGTTGCACATCGCGTCGATCGTCGAAGCGCTGTCCAGCGCGGATCTTGCAACGGCGCTGCGCCTGCCGCGGACAGTTATTGGTCTACGCTGCTTGGGCCCTGACGGCCGACTTGATTGTAAACGCACCCTGGAGCTGGCACGCGCGGTGCCTCCGCAGCGCACCGTCATCTGCTTGGCAGAGGTCGATGCCGCGACGGAATGCGCGCACCTGCGCGGAAGTTGCGACGCCGTCATGGTTGGCGAAGGCCTCGCGACGAGTGACGACGTGGCCGCGGCGCTCCGAGAATTACTGGCGCAGTGACCGCCGGAGAAGCACGTACGGGGGGCGCCTTTCTACAGCGCGGACACCGACTGCAGCCACTCGAGAGCGAACGGCCATGGGCCGTACCCGCTCGCCAGGTTGACGTGCCCAGCACCGGGAACGATTCGACAACGCACGCCAATGGTCCCCGCAATCTCCTCGAACTCCTCGACCGAGGTGAACTCGTCGTTGTCGCTGCCGACCAACAGCGTGCGTGCGGCGATCGGCGCCCACGCGGCGCGCTGCCGCGGCGGCGGGAAGAACGTCTCGACCGGCTCGAAAAACAGGAACGGCGACGGCGGCGCCACCAGCAGTGCCGCGCGCACGCCGAACACGCCGTGCTCCGCGAAGACATGGTCGATGGCCCAGCAACCCAACGAATGGCATACCAGCGTCACCGGCTCCCGCTGTGCGGCCAAGGTCTCCGCCAGCGTCGCCACCCACGCGTCCTTCTGCGGGGCCGCCGGCTCCGGCAACTCGGGAAACAGCACCGGCACCTGGCAACGTTGCAGTTCGGCTTCCAACCAGCGCTGCCAATGGCCGGGGCCTGACCCGTCGTAGCCGTAGACCATGACGACCATGCGCGCGCATGCTTCGCACGGGCGCCGCGGCATCGCAAGCGCGACCGGCGGCGGGCGCCCTTGTTGCGTCACTTCCCACACGTTGCTACCAGACTTCGCACCTCTCCGTGTGGCAAGGAGTCACCAATGGAAATGGCCTTCGCCTCTGCTACCGACTTGGCAGCACGCATCCGTGAACACGACCTGTCGCCCGCCGAGCTGATGCGCGCGACGCTCGATCGGATCGCCAGCCTGAACCCGCACCTCAACGCCTTCGTCAGCATGCGCCCGGCCGACCAGCTCATGGCCGACGCCAAGGATATCGAAGCGCGGCTGTTACGCCGCGAAGATGTCGGGCCGCTCGCCGGCCTACCGCTCGGCGTAAAGGATCTCGAAGACGCCGTCGGCCTGCCGAATACGCACGGCTCTTTGCTCTTCAAGGATCACTACCCCGAACGCGATGCGATCCAGGTCGAGCGACTCAAGCGCGCCGGCGCTATCGTCATCGGCAAGACCAATACGCCCGAGTTCGGCCACACCGCCTTCACGACCAATCGGGTCTACGGGACGACGCGCAATCCATGGAATCTGGAACGCACGCCCGGCGGATCCAGCGGTGGCTCGGCGGCGGCGATCGCCGGCGGGCTGGTGCCACTGGCCACGGCTTCTGATGGGGGCGGCTCCGTGCGCATTCCAGCGAGCTACACCGGGCTCGTAGGCCTCAAGCCGACCCAAGGCCGCATCCCGTGGGGTCCGGAAGAGATGCTACGCTGCTCGGCCACCATTGTCAGTGGACCGCTGACGCGCTCGGTGAGCGATGCCGCCCTGTGGCTCGACGTCACCGTCGGCCCGCATCCTGCCGACCCGTTCTCGCTGCCGCAGCCGGGATACAGCTACGCTGAGATCATCAAGCAGCAGCCGCCGGCATTGCGCGTCGCCTACACGGCGTCGCTCGGGTATGCCCGGCCGGAGACCCAAGTTCGGCGCGAGGTCGAGAGCGCCCTGCGCGCGCTCGAGGGCCTCGGCCACCGCGTGGAACTCGTGCCGTTCAGCATCCCCGACGTCGTGCTCGAATGGATCTGCTTGATGTCGTCCGAGGACCTGGGGGTCATCGCACCGTACCTCAAGGACGAGAGCCTGCTCGATCCTGGCTATCTGCCCGGGCTCGACATAGCGCGGCACACGACACCGGTGGACCTCGGGCATGTGCAGCGCGTGCGCACCCAACTGCTGCGCAGCCTGGAGCAGTTGTTCTCCGAATACGACCTACTGGCTACGCCGACCACCGCGACGGTGGCATTCGACGCGGCAGGTCCGCTGCCGTTCCAGGTCGAGGGCAAGTCGGTCGACACCCCGGGAGGCGCTCTGGCGTTCACGTACCCGTTCAACTTCTCGGGTAATCCGGCGATCTCGTTACGCGCGGGATTCAGCGACGATCGACTGCCGGTGGGGCTGCAGCTGGTGGCGCCGCGGCTGCGGGAGGACCTGCTGCTGCAAGTGGCTCATCACTACGAGCAGGTGCGGCCATGGCATGGCGACTGGCCGGCGCTGTAGAGCACACAACAGACGACAGACGGACAGACGTCAGACCGGAATTCGATCGCAAGAGTTTGGGCCTGTGGTCTGTTGTCCGACCGCATCGCGAAACCCCGCCTTTTCTCGAAGCGGCACGACAGGTCTGAGGAATGACCTCGCCATGAGCGACTCGAATCTGATCGAAGTGGCCCGCTATCGGGTGATCTTCGCCGACTGCGACCCGATGCGCATCATGTACTACGGCAGCTATTTCCGTCTGTTCGAGATCGGGCGCGCCGAGCTGTTTCGCAAGTTGGGGCATCCGTTTCCGGAGTACATTGCGCGTGGCCTGTACCTCGGCGTCATCGAAACGCACTGTCGCTATGTAAAGCCGGCGCGCTATGACGACGATCTGATCATCCGCGCCGGCGTCACAGAGGTAGGCCGGGCGCGCCTTGCGATCGGCTACGAAGTCACCGGACTCGACGGCGACCTACGCGCCAACGGCTCTACCCTGCATGCGGTGCTGAACGACGCCGGCCGCCCGCAGCGCATCCCGCCAGAGTTCCGGGATGCGGTGCGACGCCATGTGAGATGTGACTCATAGAGTCGTACAGTTTGTCGTTTCGCATGGAGGCTGCCTGCTGGCGCCGCGCCTTGCTTTCGCCGTCGCGCACCCAGGAGTACGGACAATCACCGCAGCACGCGCAGCGTCTCCCCAACGCATGGTCAATTTTTGTTCCTCCCGTTGCTGAGCGCGACACCCGTGGCCAACGGCGTGGCACCCTTCCAAGCGGCGACAGCCCGGCACGCATCTTGGGAACGACTAGTAGGACTCGGTCCCCGGCATGACTCAAGAGAGCACCGCAACGGCACTGCAGATAACGGCACAGGCGGCGCAGCCGGACAAACTCGAATTCACCATCGGCGCTGACGAATTCGACGTCTCTCTCCTGCCACCCGACGGGCGCATGCGTGGCACGGCTGCCTTCCGAGATGCCGTGCGTGAGTACTTGCGCCGGGAATTTCAGCCCTTCGGTGGGTGGACCACCGTCGTGGTCGACGACTGGAATGTTCAAGTGACGTGGGTACCCGACGGCGCGTCTCGCGATCCGCTCGAACAGGTCATTCGTCGATTGCGGCAGGGGGAGTATGGCCCCGCTGTCACGCTGCTGCGGCTGTTTCTCAGCGATCGCCCCAATGACGTGAGCCTGCTGTACAACCTCGGGACGGCCTTGAGCGACATGGGTCTGCTCGACGAAGCAGAAAGATACCTTCGCCGGGTTGTCGAACTGGCTCCTGCAATGACCAACGCTTGCATTGCCCTTGGCAGCACCCTTCAGCAGAATGGGAAGACAGACGAGGCCATCCAGGTGCTCCGCGAATCTGTCCGACGCGACCCGGCCAATCCCTGGGCACAGCGCACGTTGGGGACGTGCTTACTGGCGTCCGGTCGGATCGCGGAAGCTCATGTGAGCCTGCAGCGGACGACCGAGCTGAATCCGCGCGACCTGCAGGCCTGGTTTGCTCTTGCTCAATCGTTGCAGCGCCAGGGGCGTCTCGCTGATGCGTACAGGGCGTATCGCAAGGTGGTCGATATCGACACATATGGGCAGCTCGCCGAACTGGCGCGCGACGCCCTGCGCGCAATCATCCAAAGAACAGCCCCCGCGGTCGAGCGACCCGACGCGGTTATGTACTGTCTGGACGCCATCGAGAGGTTCGAGAAGATCTTACGTTCCCAGGTGCGGCGTATCGCCCTCGAGGTCGCCATGCTGGGAAGGAAGGGACTCGACGTGAACGGAACGGCTCAGCGGTATCGGCTCAAGAGCCTGCCGGGCGGTTTCTGCGGACTCCATCTCACTTGTCTGATGTACGTTGGATTCAAGATCGTGGCGCCGGAGAAGGACATCGGCTTCGACCTGTCCAAAGAGTATGCGGCTGCCCGGACGATCCATGCAAAGCGCGGGTGAGGTGTCCGGGAACTTTCATTCGTTTCCACCTTCGACAGAGTTGACGAAGACATCCCGGCTCGGCAGCACAGGCTTGTATGTCAAACCGGCCGCCGAGCAGTTGATGTGCGCGTTGCGCAAGTGAAGCGCACAGCGTCGGCCGTGCCGCGTTGCGCCGGCGACGCATCGCGCCGGCAAATTGTGGCGCTGCCGCGTTACCTCGCTGTCGCTCGTCGCCGCTCCTTGCGCCGATGATCTGAGGCTTGCTGTAGTGTTTGCTGGGTACATGTGTTGCTCAGGTGCTGAGGTGATGCTGCGGGAGTCGGACGCGCTGGGCAGGAAGAACACCTTCCTCCTTTGTCGATACACGCTCATATTCGCCACCGGGGGCCTGGCGTTCGTCGAGGTCGCCAAGGACAGCTCGCCGTTGCCGATCGCCGCACTGGTGATGACGGCGTTGGCGTCGAACGTGGCGTTGAGTCATACGTCGCCGTTCAGCTTCTTCGACGCATGGACCCAAGCTCCCATACTGGTATCAGACACCGCGATGATCTCGATTGCGTTGCTGCTGACGCGGGCAACCCAGGAATCGTTCTTCTTCTTTTTCTTCGTCCTGATCATGGCCGCCAAGGTCGAGAACATGGTGATGCTCGCCATCTGCGCGGGGCTCATCGGATTCGCCAGTTTTCTGCTGGCGGACCCGACGGGCGGGTGGGCCTCCCCTGCCCTCATGCGCATCCCCTTCCTGTTCGCCGCCGCGGTCTTCTTCGGCTACGTTGTATTGCCCGAGCGCACAGGCGAAATGACCGGTTTCAACAGTCCCTCGCCCGTCACCCGCCGGCAAGGGCCGGGCCTCAAGGGAGGGCGCCTCAAGGACATGACGGTCGACTAGCAGCCGGCGTCTCTTTTCACCAACCGCGTAGATCCACCAGCCACGTATCGACGACGTCGTCGCCAGCGACGAGGTGCATGCGCTCGTGGTAGGCGACCGTCGGATCGATGTGTGCGGGCCACACGCGGATGCGGTCGCCGACGTGGACCGCGTCCTCCGGCACGAAGGTGATATGTTCGTCGGAGCAGAACAGCACCTGTGCCGCCCGGATCGTCGGGTTGCCGTGGTCCATCCCCAGCGCTTTCAAGCCGCAGTCGGCGACGGCGTAACTCGGGGAGACGGAAATCACGGTCGCCAGCACGGTCAGCGCCTGACGGAACGGCAGGCCGAGCTTGGCGTACGCCGTGTCCATCAACAGATAGGACCCTGCCTGGATCTCGTTCGCCCAGACGTTGCAATCGTAGGTGCCGGTGCCCCCAGCCGAGATCAGCTCGCCACCGACCTGCGCGTGCGCCGCAAGCAGAAGTTGCATCGCTTCCTCGGTGAGCCGCGCACGCAGGGCCCGGTCATCCAGGCCCACGACGTGTCCCTCGTAGCCCATCACGCCGCGCACTGCGAGCCCGAGCGCCCGCGCCCGCTCCGCGAGACGGCCGGCGTCCTCGACGCGGCATCCGCAACGCGGCAGGCCGACGTTCACATCGATGACCACCGCGCCCACGCCGCCGGCGGCCGCCGCGACAATGGTGGTCGCCGAATCCACCGCCAGGGTCACGCGCTCCGCGAGTCGCCCGAGCCGGCGTGCATCGACCACTTCATTGGCGAGCAACAGATCCTCGCCCAACCCCGCCGCAACCATACCCTCCACCTCACGGATGGTGGCGCAGGTGAACGTGCGATGGCCGGCGGCGGCCTGACGGCGGGCCAGAGCCGTGCACTTGTGCGCCTTGATGTGCGGCCGCAGGCGCTGCCCGGGCAACGCCGCCGCCATGGCACTCAGGTTATGCTCCAAGGCATCCGCCTCGACGAGCAGCGCCGGGGTCTGGAGGTCTTCAATCTTCATTTCGCGAAGGCTTGTTCATCGGTCACCGGGTCGACGACGATTGTCCGGAAGCCGAACCTGTAACGCACACGCTGCCGCGCCACGATCTTCCCGCCGAGCAGCCGGCTGACGAGCATCGAGGGTTTGTTCGTCGAGCGAATGAGGCCAACAACGCTGCGCACGCCCGCGGCCGCCAGTTGATCGTTGGCGAGCTTGGCGATGGCCCACGCCGCGCCCTTTTCGCCCGCAACGGCGAAGATGTTGGCCGTGAAGCGCGCCGGGTGGATGAGGTGCGGCTCGACGGCCCGGTACCAGGGCTGCTGCGCGTTCACGGTATTCATGTACCATGCGGCGCCCACGATGCGGTTGGCGCGCGTGGCGACGATGGCGTCTGCAAGACGTGCGCGCAAGCGCTGCCGGCGTTCACGTAATGGCCGGCGATCGAGATCGAACGGCAGCAACCTGGCGACCTGGTCGATGTCGCCGGCGCTCATATGGCGTACGCTGATCCCATTGGTGTCGATGGGCAGTTTGACCGGCTGCGACGGCGGCACAAGGTGGCGCACGAACACGTACCAATCCTCGGTGCCAAACAGCCGCGTCCACCCGCGCTGCAACGTCGCACCGCATCCGTCCAGACACACACTGCACAAGAGGGATCGGACAAGCAGCAAACGAGAACCTGCAACCGGCGTCTGCCGTTGGTCGCTGCGGGCTTCCAGGTCCGACACGCTGCGCTAGCCTCGCCCCATCACGGCTTGCGTGCACGACCGCGCGGGGCCGACGTCTTCGCTCGCCTCACGCGGCGCTGTGGCCCCTCCGACTTCGCTTTCAAGCCTTGCAGCAGCACACCGACCTCGTAGCGGCGTCGGGTCTCTTCGGGGCTGCGTTCGGGCTCGAGTTGGACGGCGTCGTAGCCACAGAGCGTCAAGGTCGCATTGCAGATCGCCGCCAGGCGGCTGATGGTGTCGCGCGACAGTTCTTTCCAGCGGCCGACGCTCGAGGCGTCGACCGAGGTGAACCCGTAGGTCTTCCAGTCGCCCAGTCCGACGCCCTCGCGCTTGCGTAGGGCACGCTCGACGAAGCCGGGCTCCCATGCCTCGCCAAGGAACTGCATGATCTGTGTCATGGTGCGGTCCGGCTGCACAGTCAGGTCTTCGTATTTCACGAGGATCGCGTTTTCGGCGTGGCGCTTCGCAAACGCGTCGATGGCTTGCGACAAATCGACCCACACGTGCGCAAAGGCTTCGAGCATCATCGGGTGGCGCACGATGTACTCGTGCAGTTCGCGCAGATAGCCGCCATTCTTGTTGCACAGCTCCTGAATGCTGCAGGCCACGTCGAGTCCGTGACGCTGGATGCACACGAACGCTGCCTGCGCGCCGCACAGTTGTTCAATCTCCCTAAGGTAGAAGGCATCGAAGGCCGTTTTCGCCGCCCACCGCGGCTTGTCCTGCCGGCGCGCGTAGTCCCGGTGAAACGAAAAGGCGAACTCGCGCAGCCGCGTCAGGACCTCGCCGGTGGAGAAGCCCGCGTACCCCAGTCCGTCGAGCACGCCGATGCCGACGCTTTCGCCGATGCGTTCGCTGCGCAGGAAGCGGCCGCAGGCCGTGAACACGTTCGTCTCGCCCGGGCAGGCGATGTGCGGGTGCGCATCGACCAACCGGCGCAGCAAGGTCGTCCCGGACCGCGGGGTGCCGATGATGATGATACCTTCGGGTGGCCGCGGGGTGGTCACCGGACCTCCCCTGCCTCGTCAAATTGTGTCGCGTCCGAGATGCACAGCCGACCCTGCACGCTGTCCACGATGATCTCTCTGGGAGGAGCATGACTGATAAAGTGGATCGGGCTCGCGGTCGGTCCGTAGGCGCCGCTGCATCTGATGCCGATCACATCGCCGGCGTCGAGTCCGCTGAACTTGACCTGGCGCCCGAGGGTGTCGATCGTCGTACACAGTGGGCCGACGAGGTTGTAGCCCTGCTCTGCAGCCTGCGGCGTGTCGCCGGTGATCTTGAAGATCTGATAGTTGCGTTGCACGACGCTTCCGAGGTGGCCGGCGGCCGCCAGGTGGTGATGCATGCCGCCGTCGCAGATGCAGATGTCGGTACCGCGCGAGTGTTTCTTGCGCACCACCCGCGTCAGGTATACGCCCGCCTCACCAACCAAATAGCGTCCGCTCTCGAGCATCAGTTCGGTGCCGGAGAACTCCGTGTCAGCCTTGAGTGCGTCGAGCAGCGCATTCGTCCCTTCGGCGATGGCGGCCAACTCGACGGGTGTGTCGTTCTCGTAGTACGGAATCCCGAATCCCGCCCCAAAGATCAGCCGCTGGGGTGTCACCCGGTGCGTCCGGCAGACACGTGTGAAGACATCGATGAAGATCGCGAAATTCTCGACGATCGCTTCAGCTTTCAGACATTGCGTACCCGAGTAGATGTGGAAGCCGCACAGCTCCAAGTGCGGCAGCGCCTGAATCGCTTCCAGGGCCGGGTCGATGGCCTCTTCGTCGATGCCGAACTGGCTCGGCTTGCCGCTCATGTTCAACCCGAAGCCGCGTGGCACCTTGCGCGGGGCGATGCGCACCAGGATGCGCTGCCGCCGGCCGGCGCGGCCGGCGATGGCGTCGAGCAGTTCGGCTTCTGCCTGTGACTCGACGATCATCTCCCCGACGCTCGCCTGCACTGCAGCCTGCAGCTCGGCGGCCGTCTTGCCCGGGCCGGTGAAGCCGAGCTGCCCCGGCGCCCACCCCGCAGCCATGGCGCGTGCGACCTCCCCAACGGACGAAACGTCGAGCGCATCCACGACGCCGAGCATTCGCTGTAACAAGCCGTGGTTCGGGTTACTCTTGACGGCGAAGCTGATGCGGAACCGATCGCCAAAGGCGGCGCGTACACCGGCAACGCGGTCGCGCACCTGGTCCATGAAATACACGTAGCAGGGCGTGCCGAACTCGTCGGCGACTCTGCGCAGGATGTCGTTCAACGTCCCCCCGTCACAGCGCGCGTTTCTCCGCAACGAAGCCGAGGACCTGAGCAATCGAGTCCAAGTGGTCCAGACTGATATCTTCCGGAGCAAACTTCATATTCTCTTCGGACTCGACGAAGACGATCAATTCAACCAATCCCGCCGAATCGATGATACCCGATGAAAACAGGCGAGTCTCCTCGTCCACATCGGCGGTGTCGATGCCGAGCTTGTCTTGCATGAAGTGAAGGAGTCGTTCCTTGCTCAGTGCCATCCGCTCAATGCCTGCGCTTTCGTGGGTCAGTCAGCAGAAAGTGCATATTCTCCGATGGCGCGCAAGCTTGGGAAATGGCAGGCAGCTTGATCGGACCGCAGGGCCCATAATACAAGCGGATTGCCCTGTGGAGCGAGTTGATCGGATGTTCACCTTCACTTTCTACGATTTGCTGGCGAAGAATCTTGCCGACCGTGGCGCGCATCCGCTGCTGGTGGACGGCCCCCGGCAGATGACCTACGCCGAGATCGCAGCGCAAGTGGATGCGACGGCGGCCTGGCTGTCGACGGTCGGCGTGCGGCGTGGCGATCGCGTCGCCGTCCACCTCTACAAGAGCAGCGAAGAAGTCGTCGCCCTGTTCGCGGCGGCGCGCCTCGGCGCGGTGTTCGTCAACATCAACCACCAGTGGACGCTCGACCAGCTCGACTACGTGTTGCGGGACTGCGCCGCGTCCGCCTTGTTTGTGGACCAGCGGACGGCGCGCGGCCTCACCACTGCGCAACTGCCCGACACCCTCAAGCACATCGTCGTCAAGGGAACATGCCCGGCACACCCGAAGATGATTGGCTGGGATGCCGTGCCGCGGGACCAGATCCCGCCGCCCGCCGCCGGGATCGACATCGACCTGGCCGCCATCCTCTACACCTCCGGCTCCACCGGCCAGCCGAAGGGGGTCATGCTCAGCAACCTCAACCTCGTGCAAGGTGCGCGCAGTGTGGCTTGCTATCTGGAGAACACGCCTCACGACCGCGTCCTGTCGTTGCTGCCGTTCAGCTTCGACTACGGCCTCAGTCAGCTGACCACGATGTGTCTGGTCGGCGGCACCGTCGTTCTCCACCCGGTGATGATGCCGGTGGAGATCGTCAAGACGCTGGTCCATCAGCAAATCACCGGGCTGGCGGCCGTGCCCCCGGCGTGGATTCCAATCGTGCGCTTTCTGGCCGACCACCCCACGGGGCTGCCGCACTTGCGGTACGTCACCAACTCGGGCGGCAAGATCCCCGGCAGCGTCCTCGAACTGATGCCGCGCGTGTTTCCGGGCGCCAAGATCTACCTGATGTACGGGTTGACCGAGGCCTTCCGCTCGACGTATCTGCCGCCGGAGCTGTTCGCCCAAAAGATGGGATCGATCGGCAAGGCGATTCCGAACGTGGAGACCTACATCGTCGATCCGGACATCGGCATTTGTGGCCCGGGGCAGCAAGGAGAGCTGGTGCATCGCGGCAGCCTCATCAGCATGGGGTATTGGGGCAAGCCGGAGAGCACAGCGGAGAAAATCAAACCCTGCCCGCAGCTCAGGCCGCTGATCGGCGACGAGAAGGTCTTGTACAGCGGCGACCTCATCCGCATCGACGCCGACGGCTACTACTGGTTCGTTGGCCGCCGCGACGCCATGATCAAGTCGAGTGGCTTTCGCATCAGCCCGACGGAAGTGGAAGACGCGGTGTTCCGCTCCGGTCTGGTCGCCGACGTGGTGGCCTTTGGCGTGGCGGACGATATGTTGGGACAGGCGGTCGAAATCGCGGTCACCACGACCGACAGCGCCGCCGTCGACGAACCCGCGCTCCTCCAACACTGCCGGCGGCACATGCCCAGCTATATGCTGCCGCGAAAGATTCATCATTGGCCGGGGGAGTTCCCGCGAACGGGCAGTGGAAAAATCGACCGGCCGCAAGTGGTTCGCACCTACGCGACCCAGTAGACACACTCAGTCTTCTGCCGGACCCTCTGGGGTGCGCGCGCGACGGCGGGACAGGGTGTATTGCGCGGCGCGCGCCGCCGGCGCCAAGCGCGCGTAGGCGTCGCGCGCAATCCCAGCCAGCCAGCTCAGGCTGCGGAACGCATACGAGTACGGCACCTCGGCCGGGCCAAAGCTCTGCTTGAAGCGCGCCACGCCGGCAATGCCGGCGCCGACCATGTCGTAGCGCGTGAGGCCGGCGGCGCTCGCCCAGCGGATCACTTCCCAGTGCAGCAAGTTGTTCGGCCGCGCATCCTGGCCGGCCGGATCGCTCACGCCGTCGAGGTAATACACCGTGCCGTTGGCGAACGGAAAAATCCCGGCGGCGACCACGGTGCCCTTGCGTCGCGCCACGAAGACCTTGATGTACTCGCCGCCTATTGCCGCTGCGCCGATTGCCGCATAGTCCGCGCGGCTCAGGGGCGGCGGCCGATTCCACTTGGCGAACACACCCGCCGCCAACTCGAAGTAGCGGTCGAGGACGTCACTCAGCGGGGTCTCCTCGACCACGAGCCCCGCCGCCTGCGCCTTGCGGACGGCGCGGCGGCAGGCCGAGGTCAGGTTGCTGCGCCACAGCACCTCGGGACCGGCGGACAAATCGAGCAGGAACGTCGCACGCGTCTCATGTTGCAGGCTTGCCTGGGCCAGAACCGCCGGTGGGATTTCCCGGTCGCAGCGCAGTTCGAGGTAGGAAGCCTTGAGGCGTCTCGCCGCACGCGCGAAGGCCTCCAATGCGTCGCCCAGCATGCTGTCATCCACCAGCGGACCCAGGTACGGCGTAGCCACTTGTGCGGGCGGTGACGCCGCGATGCGGAACGGACCGCGCCGGAAGATGAAGACCGGGAAGAGCCCGACGACCGCCGCATCGCGGCGGATCAAGAACGGGTGCAGCTGCGCACGAGCAAGCCGTGCGATCAGCGCCAGCCAGTCGCTGCGATGGAACACCGTGGCGCGCGGATGGGCGGCGACGAGTTGGTCCCAGTCCCCCATCTGCACGCACGGGACAAGCTCCAACATGGCGCGCGATGGCAGGCGAGTCTCGCGCCGCAGATCAACGGCCGGCAGTGGCCGAGCCCAACCCGGCAAGGCGCCAACCGCGCTCCGCTGTCTGGCGAATCAGCCGCCAGAAGAAACGCAGGTCCTCGGGCTTGGCCAAGACCACCTCCGACAGCGACAGGCGTGAATCGAGGAGATAGAAGACCATCAGCAAAAGGCATGCGGCCGAGTACGAGATCGCGGTCGCCATTGCCGCACCCAGAATGCCCATGGTTGGAATCAGATAGATGTTCATCCCCACGTTCGAACCGAGCGCCAACAGCCCGGCGACGATGTTGACCTGCTGTCGATTCTGACTCGTGAAGGCGCGCGTCAGAATGACGAAGATCGACATCGACAGCACACCGATCGCGGCCCAGGGCAACGGGCGTCCGGCCGGCGCGTACGCTTTGCCGTACCAGAGCGTGATGATGGAGGGGCCCGCGACCGCCAGGAATGCGACGCCCAACCCCGTGAGCAACAACGTGCGGCGGCAGGCTTGCGCCGTCAGCCGGTGCACCTCGTCGTTCGGCAACGCCGCGAGCTTGGGATACAAGACCAGGCCGACGGCTTGCGGCAGCTCGAGAATCATCTCTGTGAAACGCAACGCCAGCGAGTAGAAGGCGGTCTCGGCCGGGCCGAGGAAGTACGACACCATGTAGACGTCGACCCGCAGCAGCGCGTGTGCGGTCAGCGTCTGTACGTACGACTTGGCGCCGAAGGCGAGCTGCTGCCTGAGCAGCGGCCGGTTGACACGCAGCGTGAACGGAATCTTGCGCCGCGTCGCCACCACCAGCCAGCCGACATTTCCGGCGGTAACCACGGTATAGATCACCACCGCCGCCACCAGGCCGAGGTGGAAGACCAGCAGCGACACCACCACCAGGATCATGCGCACGGCCTCACTGATGACCAGCCGCGAGTTGTAGATGTGGAAGCTGCCGGCCGCCTGCAAGATACCGTACAGGTAGTCGTCGAGCAGCAACAGCGGCACGCGCACCAGCGCCCAGGCCAGCGCCCACGGCTCGACGCCGCGCATCACGCTGGTCAACAGACTGCCCTTCATGAGCCAAACGACCACAATCACGCTGAGACCAAGGCCGAGCGCCAGTGCCGCACAGTTCGAGGCCACCTGCTCGATGGGCTCACGCTTGCGATTGATGAAATACACGTTCGATTGCGTGATGCCGAGCTTCACCAACGTGATGACGGTCGACGGCAGGAGGAGCACCAACGCCAGGATGCCGCGGTCGTGCGGACCCAGCTTGCGGGCCAGGATCAGACCCGTGACCATGCTCATGAGCGTCCAGGCCGCACGTGTGCCCAGAACGCTCAGGATGTCACGCGAGAGGCGACGGCTTTCCATGTGCCGCGAACCAGTGGCGCCGGCACGTGACCGAGCGGTGGGCTGAACGACGCTTGTGAACGATCATGTGTAAGGCGGTCATAACCAAGCCTGAACGGACTTTCAACAAAAATAAGACTGCAACCGCCGCTCAGGCCGGAGCTGCCGCCCTGCGCGGCGCCGACTCGGCGGCCGCGGCCCCGCTGCATCCCAGGAACAGGTCGGCCAGGACACCTATATTGGTGGCCCGATCGAACTCTTCAACGACCTTGCGGTAGCCGGCCAACGCCAGTCGTTGGCGCTGCGCCTCATCGCCGAGCAACTCGTCGAGCACCTGCGCCAGCGCCGCCGCATCGCCCGGCGGCACCAGACGGCCGCTGACGCCGTCGGTGACCAACTCCCGGATTCCCGAAATGGTCGTCGCGACCACCGGCACCTGCATCGCCATGGCCTCTGCCAGCACATTCGGGATGACGTCGCGCCGTCCCGTCGACGTGACCACGATGCTGGCCAGCACGAACAGGCTGGCCTGGCTGTAGAGCCCGGCCACTTCATCCTGCGGCAGGGGTCCCGTAAACTGCACGCGATCAGCGATCCCCAGCGAGCGGGCCAACTGCTCGAGGTTGGCGCGCTGCGGGCCCTCGCCGATGAGGACGCACCGCACCGGCTGCCGCAGCCGCGCACACGCCTGCAGGAGGACGTGATGCCCCTTGTAAATCTGCAGGCGGCCACAGGTCACGATCGTCGGCAGGCCGCCCTCCGGAACCGACGCGCGCGGCCGGAAACGGTCGAGGTTCACGCCGTGGTAGTTGACGATGATCCGGTGCGGCCGTGACACCGAGCTGCCGGCCAGTTGCTCGAGGTATGCCGCATTGACCCGCGCGCAGGTGACCGCGAACTCGGCGGTGCGCACCTTGACGGGCAGCAGTTGAGGGACGAGATAGATGTCGTAGGCGTGCGCAGTGAAGCTGAACGGGATGCCGAAGATCCAGCGGATCACCAGGGCCACCGTCGTCGGGTAGCTGGCCCAGTGAGCGTGAATCCGGTGGATACCTGCCTGCTCCAGCTCGCAGCCGAGGTAGACCGCCGGCAGCACCAACCCCAGCGAACGCAACAAGTACATGAAGGGGTTCTGATTGGTGAAGACCTCGAGGCGCTCACGCCACGTCAGCAGGCGCTCCGCTGAATCGGGGGCCGCCGACTTATCGCGCCAGAGACTCTTGACGTGGCGATCGCGCCACCATTCCGCCACCAAGCTGCCGAGGGCACCGAGATAGCGCCGCGGCGACCGCCACAGGACGCGCAGATTGGCACGCAGCACGGGCCACGACAGCATCGCCGGCAAGTAGCGCACCTCCTTCGCCAGCTGCGCGCCTTCCGGTTGTTGGCTGCGCGTGCTGGGCAGCTTCAGCGAGTAGATCTGGATGGGCACACCGAGCCGGCGCAACGCCAACACCTCCCACAAGACGAAGGTCTGGTGCAGCACGGGAAAGGCCGGGAACACGAAAGCAATGGGTTTCTGATCGTTCGATGCCATGCGCCGCGCTCTTGGATAGCACGGTCAATCGCGCGGTGGGAACAGCACCGGTAGCCCCGCGGGCCACGCGCCGGCCGCAAGCACGATGCAACGATCATTCGGATGCCATGTCTCGCGGGCGGCGCCTCACCCGTGACGCAGGCCGGAGCTTCCCAGTGCTGCGAAACACGCCGCCGCGCGCATCGTTTGTGAGAACGGCGCCGCCTACGCCCAGGGCTTGAGCCGGACACGCACCCGTGGCAGGAAAATTGCCCGTGTCGTGAAGCATGGCTATCCAGCGTGTCCTTGTTCCGGTTGATTTCTCCGCACCGTCGTTGCACGCCCTCGACTATGCTGTCGACTTCGCACGGCCGCTCGACGCCGAAATCATCGTGTTGTTCGTCGTCGAGCCCATCTACTCGGTGACGCCCGGCGATTTGTACGCACCGTCGTCTGAGCTGACGGCGTTGATGCAGGAACAGCGCCGTCAGGGCCGCGAGCAACTCGTGGAATTGGAGGCGCGTCTCAAGAAGGGCTCCGCGAAGATCCGCACGGTGCTCGAGGACGGACTCGCGTACCAAGCGATTGTCGCCGCCGCGCACAAGTTGAAGGCGGACCTCGTCGTCATGGCAACGCACGGCCGCACCGGCCTGTCGCATCTGTTCATGGGCAGCGTGGCCGAGAAGGTGGTGCGCACCGCTGATTGTCCGGTGCTCACGCTCCGTGCTCCGGTGGGGCGGAAGACGCGCCGTCTCAAGCGTACACGTTAGAACAGTCTGCCCAGCAGCGCTGGCACGGCGTGCTCGACACGGAGGCTGCGCACACCGAGCGACACTGCTGTGAAGCCGTGCGCTTGCAGCAGCTCGACTTCGTACGGGATGAAACCGCCCTCGGGCCCCACCGCCAGGGTGACTCGACCGCGCACGTCATGCGGGCACGGTTGCGCCGCCGGTGGGTGCGCCACCAA
>DATKMS010000200.1:0-3576 GCA_035541735.1 Candidatus Margulisiibacteriota bacterium | reverse complement strand
CCTGCCGAAGCTGTCGGCGATGCTCGACGGTCTCGACCGCCAGCGGCCGGTCGCGGTGCAGTGCAAATCGGGCTATCGCAGTTCCATCGCCACGAGCCTGCTCAAGCGCGAGGGATTCGGGCAGGCGATCAACGTGATCGGGGGCTTCGACGCGTGGAAGACGTGCGGCCTACCCAGCACGCGTCCAGAATAGCTAGTTAGAAGAATCGACAGCCGATAAGACCACGTGCCTACGGTTCCCCTTTGTGGGAAAAGTTACAATAAATCGGCATTCGCGCCCTCATTTGGCCCCCTTGATTGGCGAGTTCATAGAGACTTATACAGTGGCTGTTTGATTGCTCACGACGCATACCGCCAGCGTATGCGCTGCCTCGTTCCGGCATTTGGGCTGAAGCTCTGATATGACATACGCGACGTTAACTCGGGCGCAATAAACGGCCATTGTTGTAATTACCTGCGAGTGAGAACGAGCGATGTCCAAAAGGGCTGTTGTCGCGGCGGCAGCCAGTAATACCCACTCCACATCCTCGGTTGTGATGGCCGTGGGTCACTTACTTGAAAATATCGAGCCGGATCTCACTGCCCTTGTCAAACGAGGGACGCGCGTCTTAGTCAAGGTCAATATGGGATGCTCGGGCGCGAGGGACCCGTCCCTTCGGCTTACGACGCATCCCGCCGTGGTTGAGGCAATTGTCAACTATCTCCTGGATTGTGGCGCCGTAGTATCTTTCGGCGATGACGTAGCGCGCGCCGGGAAGTACTGCGACCACATCTATCGTTCGACGGGGATGTCGGAGGTTGCCAAGAGAACCGGGGCCACGCTTCTTGACTTTGTTTCGGTAGGAGCGCGCGAGGTCGGGAGTGGACTGGTCTATCCTCGCAAATATCTGATTACGAATGCGTACTTCGACGCCGAGATAGTAATCAATGCTGCCAACAGCCGCTGTGGCCCGCCGGTCGTTGGTATGAGCGGCGCGATCAAGAACATGTTTGGCTGCGTCGTCGGGCTCCGGAAACAGGCGATCCATAACATCTTTGGCGCAGACCCGCCAAGGTTCGGTAGGGCCATAGCAGACATTCACCGTGTGATCCCGGCAGACCTTTCCTTCCTGGATCTTACGAGTGTCGCCGAATTCAGCGGGATCAGTTCGGTGCGTCCCGTACGTCTCTTGTTGGCATCCGCCGACCCTGTCGCTCTGGATACGGTGGCCGCCCGTGCAATCGGATATGAGGATCTGCCTATCTGGCCGACGTACTATGGCGGAAAGATCGGACTGGGCTGCAACTCCATGGAGCAGATCGATATTCGTGGCCTCGGCTGGGAGGCCTTTCCAAAGGTCCGCCTGGCGCATCCGCCAAAGCAGCCGCCGGCCAAGCATGCCCTGTACGACCGGCTCTCCAGAGCGATTAACTGCACCATCCTCCGGCCGCGGCCCACAATTGAAGCACGGACTTGCACGGGATGCGGAGATTGTTACCGGCGCTGCCCGGTGAAGTGCATTGAGCGCTCGCTGCACGATGTTTACGTGATCGATCATCATTCCTGTGTGGATTGTGGCTGCTGCATGAGAGTATGTGAAACTGCCGCCGCCCACGCCGTATATTTCGGCCTGGCCAAGGCCGTTCGGGGAATGATGAAAGCGGCAAAGCGTCCTCCCGAGCCGCAGGGGAAACCTGCGCGACTCGATAGCTGGTGAGGCCTTTCCGCAAACACATAGAGCACACTGTGCTGTGTGCGGCCTACCCGGCACGCATCCAGAGAATCAGGCCGCCTGATACCGCCGTGCCAAGCGCCAGAAGCGCCGTTGCAACGGGATGGGAGCGGCGCGTCTGGAACCAGAGACAGACGCCGGTCGCGGCTAGGACCAGCAATATGACAGCGGCCACCGGTGCGAGAGCGAACCCCCGCCCGCGGTGGAGCGAGTGCAGCGAGCGCAGAACCGGTCCGGTGGACAACCAGGTGCGGTGAGCCAACTGCACCGCGCTCACGACGAAGACGCTCAGGACCGGCAGCGCAACCAGCCCAACGATCCAATGCGTGCGCCGGAGCCAGCCCCGTGGACCGCGGCGAGTCAGCAGCATCCACGCGCCGCTGCCCAGCATCGCAGCCAGCGCCCACAGGGCGAACTCGTTGTACCAGGCCCAGACTTGCATGCGCCAATCGCCCGAGTGAAAGGCGGCGGTAGTTACGTGGAGTGTCGAGAGGTATCTCGCGAAGTGTGCCCGGGTGGCTTCAACATGCAGGCGATCGGGGAAGACGGTAACTTTGTGGCGCCCGTTGGCGTGATAGAAATCGAGCGCGAGCCTCCCGGCAGAGTCGTGGGAGATGTTGAAGTCGTGTACGGGTGTCGCGAGCGAAAGGCCGAGCAGGCGCACGACGCGCTCCGCGATCGCGCGATCGGTTTCGCCGGCACGGACGGAGAAGGGCCGATCGAAGGCGGCCGCAGCCGGTGTGGATCGCGACGCGAGGCCGGCGGCGGCGTAGACCAGCAGGTTGACCAAGGTGGCAAGAGCGGCGCACGCGTGGATTCGGGCGATCAACTACCATAGCCTACATGCACGTCTCCGAAATCGATACGCCCGCCCTGGTAGTGGACCTCGACATCATGGAACGCAACCTCGAGCGCGTGGCATGCTACGCGCGCGACCACGCCTTGCGATTGCGGCCGCACACCAAGACGCACAAATCGGTCCGCCTCGCCCGGCGGCAGATCGAGTTGGGCGCGGCGGGGCTCACGGTGGCCAAGGTCGGAGAAGCCGAAGCCTTGATGGGCGCGCAGCCGCCGGATTTGCTCGTGGCCTTCCCGATCATCGGGCACGCAAAGCTGGCCCGGCTGGTGGAGATCGCGCGGCGGACCCGCGTCACCGTGGCCCTCGACAACGTGTTCGCGGCGCGGCAGCTTTCGGATGCGGCGCGGGCGGCGCAGGTGGAAGTCGGTGTGCTCGCCGAGGTCGACGTGGGGCTGGGGCGCGTCGGCGTCGCCCCGGGCGAGGCCCTCCTGCAACTGGCGCAGGCCATGGAAAAACTCCCGCACCTCCGCTTCGAGGGCATCACGTTCTACCCGGGACACATCAAGAGCCTGGACGAAAGCGGTCTGGAAGCGCTGGGACAGGTCTCCGGCATTTTGCGCGGCGTGCTGGACGAGTTTCGTGCAGCGGGCATCGAAACGAAGATCGTAAGCGGCGGCTCCACTCCCACGCTGTTTCATTCGCACGAGGTCTCCGGCCTGACCGAGATCCGGCCCGGTACCTACGTCTTCAACGACATCAACACCGTCCGCAGCGGCGGGTGCGCCATGGAGGACTGCGCGGCGTCGATCGTCGCGACAGTGGTCTCGACGGCGCGGCCCGGTCAAATGATCGTCGACGGCGGGTCGAAGACGTTCTCCAGCGACCGGCTCGCGAACTCCGCGGAGGTGACCTTCGGGCACCTCATGGAGGCGCCGGGCGCCCGCTTCCACAAGATGAACGAGGAGCACGGATTCATCGACCTCACGCACGCCGGGGCGGAATTCAGCGTCGGGGATCGCGTGCACATCGTCCCGAATCACATCTGCGTCGTGGTGAATCTGCACG
>DATKMS010000199.1:0-7836 GCA_035541735.1 Candidatus Margulisiibacteriota bacterium | reverse complement strand
ACGTAGGTGCCCTTGATCGACCGCTTGAGCAGCGACCAGAAGTTTTCGAGGCCGTTGGTGTGAATCCGGCCTTCCACGTACTTCTCGGCGTGGTTCACGACGCCGTGCACATATTCGGCATCAAGCCCGGTGTACGATGCGAGGTCATCGGTGAACACGTCGGCGCCCTTCTCGACGTTGGCTTTCACTTCGCCTTGCAGGGTTTTCTTCTTGCGGTCGCCAATATGCTTCACGCGCACCTTGCCGGTTTCGCGTTCGAGCAGACCGAGGACAATTTCCTTCCCTTCGCCGCCAGTGCCAGTGATCTTCTTGGTGCGCTTCCAGGCGTGCATGTTGCGGGCTTTGCCGCCGACGAACGTTTCGTCGGCTTCCACTTCGCCGCCGATCTTCTCGAACGAGCCGCGTTGCATCGCCTTGCGGATGCGTTGCAGCATGAACCACGCGGTTTTCTGCGTGACCTTCACGTCGCGAGCGATTTCGTAACTGCTGATGCCGTTCTTGCAGTTTCCGAGCAACCAGATCGCGACGAACCACTTGTCGAGTCCGATCGGCGAGTCCTCAAAGATCGTTCCGACCTTCGCGCTGAACTTCTGCGGCGAGCCATCAGCGTGCTTTGCGTAGCACTTCCAGCGGCGATCATTTTTCAGAAAGCCCACGTTGGCGCTCGAACAGCGCGGACACGTCACGCCCTTCGGCCACCGCGTCTTGACCATCCAATCCAAGCACACGTCAGGATCGGAGAAGTATCGCACGACTTCCATCAAGCTGGTCGGCCCGGTGGTTTCGGTCACCTTTCTCGTTTTCATGCTCCCAAAGGTAACACACGGATCATGGTCCGTCAAGTATGTTTATGCCCTTGCTTGTGGGTCTGCACAGCGAAATAGGTTTGAGCGAATCCGATCTCTATCTTGCTCGGGTCGCCGTTCATGGCGACCAGGTAACAAGCGTACCGGCTAAGATACCAATCCTCACGCTCTCGCTGCGCACCACTGCCAACTTCCACCATCTTCACCGTTCGGTGAAAATGGTGCTTGGAATCAAGGCCGGCGCTTTCACAAGCCATCATTCCCTTTTCGATAGGCGGTCGAAAATTCTCCCACCTTGTGTACTTCAGGACGGCTTGAAGCTCACGAGGTTATTTCAACCCTTCGCGGCACCTCTGCCTTCAATGCGGTGATGCCGTTGAGTCGAGGCAACAAAACTCAGGAGGTCAGTCATGACGAAGAAACACGAGAGCGGCTTGAAGAAGGTCGCAAGCGAGATCCGGGAAGAAGCCGCGCGACAGCTGCGGGGTTTTCCGAGCGAATTGCGCAGACAGACCACCCGCGGCTGGGGCCAGGAGTTTGCGCGGCAGATCTTCGGTGGGAGCCGGCGTTCGGGCAGACGACCTCGGTAGCATTGTCAAAAGGCCGGGTCCTTTCTCCTTGCCTTGCGGATTGCGGTGGGTGCAAGAGTGGGAAGGACATCGCGGCCTCGAAAAAGGCGCTGCCGCGCAGGTATGATTGTCCGTGACGAAGCAGCGGGGTGCATCGATGACCGTGAGGCGAAGGCCGATGGGACGGTTCATCGTGGTCGACAAGCGGATTTGCCACGGTCAGGCGCCTTCCGTGGAACGCGCGAGGTGTTGCTGGAGAAGCTGGGCGGATGGGCTATGGGAAACGAGCACGTTGGAATGGCAGAGCACCGACCTCGTCGCGCTGGAGGGCCCTGGTGGCCGCGCCAGCGGGCCCCAACACGGTCAGCCTAAATCGCACCAAGTCCTCCAGCGCCGCTTGCCACCCTATTTCCATCGCAAAGGCGAGGCAGGCAGCCACCTCCTTCCCGCCGCTGAATGCCTTGTCGAAGAAGCATTCCCCGTCGATCCTGATCGCGTCATACTCCGCGATGCGGTGAATATGTTGCCCGGTTAGTTTCTCGATCTTGCCCGATTCGATCAACCGAATCGCCTCGTCGAGGGAACGCAATTTGAGGTGCCGTTCCCAGCTGTGGAGATCGGCGAGTAGTTGTTCTTTGGCTTGGTGTTGCTGCCCCACTCTGCTGCGCTGTGCCTGCATGTTCGCTGTCTCATTCCATTTCGCGTCACTCACCAGGCGCGGGTGAGCAGTTCAAGAAGCCACAGCAAGCCGCAGGCCTCCGCATCCACCCCTGGCTGCTTCGGACAGATTGCCAAGCGACCGACGCGACAGGTGCTAACCCGAGCTGGCAGTGCGCGCTGCGGTTAGCACTAGTTGCTGATGGTGCATGGCTGATGGTCGAAGCCATACGCAGTATGCGATCAGCCATCAGCGAGTCGGGCCCCACGACAACAGCGTCAAGTCGCGCAGACGGTTGTCCTGTGCAGCCCAGATATGAAATGGTGGTTGTTGATCAAGAAAGCGAGAGGGGATTTCATGACAGCGCCGCACGACGCCGGCGGTTCCGAACGGGCCGCGGCAGCCGAGAGCGTGTTCACCAAGCTCTTCCTCACGCCGGAAGGACGCGCCAATCCGTACCCGCTCTACCACCAGCTGCGCCAGACCGCGCCGGTGTATCGCACCAAGCTGGGCATGTGGGTGCTCAGTCGTTACGACGACTGCTGGGCCGCCATGCGCGCCCCCCGGCTCGGCAAGGACTATGCGCCGCAGATCGAACAGCGCTTCGGCGCCGATTGGCGAAGGCATCCGTCGCTGACTGCCGGCGAGCACTCGATGCTCAATACCAGCGGCCCCGAACACTCGCGCCTGCGCAAGCTGGTTACCAAGGAGTTCACGCCGCGCGTGATCGCCAACCTCAAGCCGGTGATCGAGCAGGTGGTCGATCAGCTCCTCGATCCGGTGGCCGAGGCCGGCGGCGGAAATGTACTCGAGGCGGTTGGCTTTCCCCTGCCGGTGACGATCATCGGCGCAATGCTCGGCGTGCCATTCGACGACCGGCCGCAGTTCCGCGGCATGGTGCGCGACCTGGTGGCGATCTTCGAAATGCAACCGACGGACGAACAGATGGCATCGGCGGATGCGGCGCAGCTTGGCATCCGGGCCTACTTCCTCGATCTTATCGCGGAGAAGCGCCGCCAGCCGGGCGAGGATCTGCTCAGCAAGTTGGCGACGGCGGAAGTCGGCGGCGAACGCCTCACCGACGCGAGCTGGTCACGCTCGCCTCGCTGCTCTTCGCCGCGGGTTTCGAGACGACCACCAACCTCTTCGGCAACGGCCTGTTGGCCCTGCTGCGCCATCCGGAGCAGCTCGATCTGGTGCGCAGCGATCCCGCGCTGCTCTCCAACCTCCCCGACGAGCTTCTGCGCTACGGCACGGGAGCGCGGCATACTTCTCGACACCGTTCGCTCCGCCACAGTCACCGCCATGTCGCACATGATCACCTACGCCATCTCGCGCAAGCGCCTGCGCGCGTTGGTCGCCGGCAACGCCGCGGCAACTGACTGGATGCTGCAGCAGATCCGCCGCCGCTACTCCCGCGTGCGCTGACTACGGGAGGAGAGACGGAGCGGTTGGCGTTACGCATAGGGGGAGGATATGACGTGCGCATCGTGTCGGGCCGAGAGCCAAGCCGGCCGGAAATTTTGTGTCGAGTGTGGCGCTCGGCTGACTCTGACCTGCACCGCATGTGGGACACCCTACGCGCCGGGTGAGAAGTTCTGCGGCGAATGCGGCGCGACACTCGCCGGCAGTGCACAGCCGACAGTAGGCCGTTCGTTGCCAACTAACCCCCGAACGACGAACGACCTCTCTCCCCGCGCCTACACCCCCAAGCACCTTGCCGATAGAATCCTGCAATCCCGATCCGCGCTCGAAGGTGAGCGCAAACAGGTCACGGTCCTGTTTGCCGACGTGAAGGGCTCGATGGAGCTGGCCGAGCAACTCGATCCCGAGCAGTGGCACAGCATCCTTGATCGCTTCTTCGCCATTCTCACTGACGGTGTTCATCGCTTCGAGGGCACGGTGAACCAGTACACCGGCGACGGCATCATGGCGTTGTTTGGCGCGCCGATCGCGCACGAGGACCACGCCCAGCGTGCTTGCTACGCGGCGCTGCATCTGCGCGACGCCGTGCGCGAGTACGCCGACGAGGTGCGCGTCCGACACGGCGTGCCGTTCGGCGTGCGCATCGGCCTCAACTCCGGCGACGTCATCGTCGGGAAGATCGGCGACGACTTGCGCATGGACTATACGGCGCAAGGCCACGTCGTCGGCCTCGCCCAACGGATGGAGGCCCTCGCCGAATCGGGGCACATCGCTGCCTCGCAGCACACCGCGCGGCTGGTGACGGGCTATTTCCAGCTGCGCGACCTGGGGCGCACCAAAGTCAAAGGCGTGAGCGAGCCGGTGGGCCTCTTCGATCTCGAGGGCGTTGGTCCATTCCGGACCCGCCTCGACCGCTCGCGCGCCCGCGGGCTCTCCACCTTCGTCGGCCGCGACAGCGAGATGGCACTGCTTGAAGCGGCGCTGCAGAGCGCGTTGGCGGGGCACGGACGGATCGTCGGCGTCGTCGCCCAGGCGGGCGTCGGCAAGAGCCGCCTGTGCTTCGAGTTCACCGAGTCCTGTCGCGCCCGCGGCATCGTCGTGCACGAGGCGCACTGCCCGGCGCACGGCAAGACGGTGGCGCATCTGCCCGTGCTCGAGCTGCTGCGCAGCTACTTCGGTCTCGCCGACGGCGACAGCGCGCGCGTCGCACGCGAAAAAATCGCCGGACGCTTGCTGCTGCTCGATCGCGCCTTCGACAACGTGCTGCCCCTGATCTGGGACTTCTTGCGGGTGCCGGATCCCGGGCGCCCGGTCGAGGAGCTCGACGCGGCGGTGCGCCAACAGCAGCTCTACGAGTTTAGCCGGCGTCTGGTGCGCGCCCGCAGCGAGCGTGAGCCGGCGGTCCTCTTCTTCGACGATTTGCACTGGATCGACCCGGCGAGCGACGCCTTCCTGGCCCAGCTCGTCGAGGCGGTGCGCGGGACGCGTACGCTCCTGCTGGTCAACTTCCGCCCCGAGTACCGCGCCGACTGGATGCAGCGGTCTGACTACCAGCAGTTGCCGCTGACACCGCTCAGCAGCGAGGCGATGCGAGCCCTGCTGGAGCAACTTCTCGGTAAGGACCCAAGCGTTGGTGGACTTCCGACAGTCATCGAAGCGCGCACGGCGGGTAATCCTTTCTACACCGAGGAGGTTGTTTCGGCGCTCATCGAAGCGGAGCAACTCGTCGGCTCACCCGGAGCCTATCGACTCGTCGGTTCCGTGGATCGGGTCGAGATTCCGCCGACCGTACAAGCGGTCCTGGCGGCGCGCATTGATCGGCTGGCCGAACGCGAGAAGCGCGTGCTGCAGACCGCCGGCATCATCGGCAAAAACTTTGCGCGACCATTGTTGGCACAGATCATTGAAACCCACGACCGCGCCCCCCTCGCCGCCGCCGACCTCGACGGCGCGCTCCGCCTGCTCTGCGATCTCGACTTTCTCTTCGAACGCGCCCTCTATCCGGTGGCCGAGTACGCCTTCAAGCACCCGCTGACGCACGAGGTCGCCTACGGCTCGCAGCTCCAGGAGCGCCGGCGCGCGGTGCACGCAGCGCTGGCGCGCGTCCTCGAGGCAGGGCACGACGCCCCGGCGCTGCTGGCACATCACTGGGACGAGGCGGGCGAGATGGAATCCGCCGCGCACTGGCACCGCGAAGCGGCGCTCGACGCGGGCATGACCGACGCGGACAGCGCGGTGCGCCATTGGGAACGGGCCTGCGACCTGCTCGGTCAGTTACCGGAAACCCGCGAACGTCTCTCCGCCGCCGGCACTGCCCACGCCCAACTCTTGTGGATCGAGACGCGCCGCGGGACGGCGCCCGAGCGGGCGCGCGCGCTTTTCGAGCAGGCGCACAAGTTCACCGAGCGCGCCGGCGATCTGTCCTCGCTGGCGCACACCCGCTTCGCCTACGCCAATCACCTGCTCTATTCGGGCCAACCCGGGAGCCGAGAGGAGGCGCGCCAAGCGCTCGCGGAGGCCGAGCGCGCCGCCGACGTGGCGATGCAGATCGCGGCGTCCTGGGTTTGCACGGCGACCAGCTTCTTTACGGAGGACATCTCTCTCGCGGTACGCCAGTGCGAGCGCGGCATCGCGCTCTGCGACGACAATCTGGACCTCGGCGCACACGTGCTCATGTACAGTCCGTGGATTTTTTTGCGCGCCTTGGGTGGCGGGGCGATGGTACTGAGCGGGCGTCTCGCTGAGGGCGCGGCGCTCATCGCGCAAGCCCTCGGCGACCACGGCCAGCGATATTACGTTTCACAGGCCATATGTGGAGGGTTCGCCGTCATTGAGAATCGGATCAGAGGAGAATACCGGGCGGCACTCGCTGTGGCACGGCGCTCTTTGGACAGCTTCACTGCGCTCGGCGGGACGCGCGGCGGGCACGTCTGGCTCCTCTTTCACCTGGGACAGGCGCTCGCCTTGAATGGCGACGTGGATGGGGCGCGGGATGCCCTGGACCGGACGCGCCGTTTGACGACCGAAATCAGGACGTTCCGTCACATGCTCCCGGACATCCAAACCTGGTTGGCACACATAGCGCTGGCGGTCGGCGACACCGATCTCGCACGGCGTGAGCTCGATGCCGGCTTCGAACACGCGCGCCGCCAGAAACTCGTTGTGCCGCTAGTCTACGCGCACGTCGTCCGCGCGCGCCTTCTGCGCATGGAGGGCAAGGTAGCCGAGCACGTCGAGCCTGAGCTGGCGGAAGCGGTGCGGCTCGCGGTCAAGGTGGGCGCCCATGGCCTGGTGCCGGAAATCCACAGCGAGCGGGCCGCGCTGTTGCAGCGTGACGGACGGATCGACGACGCGCGGCGCGAGCTCGATCGCGCCCGCGACCTCTACGGCGCGATGGGCGCCGGGCCGAACGCCGACCGCATGGCGGTGCAGATCGAGACGCTGCCGCGATGAGCTTCGTCGCCAAACTCCAACGCGCCCGCGAGGTGCTCGAACAGCAGGGCCGCCTCTCTGTGCGCGCGCTCAGCCGCGAGCTTGCGTTGGGCAACGAGGAACTGGAGGAACTGATCGAAGAGCTGGTCGATGTGCAGCGAGTCGCGCTGCGCGAGGGCAACGTCCTCGTCTGCTTACCGGCGTCAGTAGGCAGTGGGCAGACACCATTCGGCAGCTCCACTCGGCCTCCGCCCCGAGCCGCCGACGACCTCACAGCGAACCCCCCGCCTCCTCGCGCCTACACTCCGAAGCATCTCGCTGACAAGATCCTCATGGCCCGCTCCGCCCTCGAAGGCGAGCGCAAGCAGGTCACCGTGCTGTTCGCTGATGTGAAGGGCTCGATGGAGCTGGCCGAGCAACTCGATCCCGAGCAGTGGCACAGCATCCTTGATCGCTTCTTCGCCATTCTCACTGACGGTGTGCATCGCTTCGAGGGCACGGTGAACCAGTACCCCGGCGAGGGCATCATGGCCCTGTTCGGCGCGCCGATCGCGCACGAGGATCACGCCCAGCGGGCGTGCCTGGCGGCCCTTCATCTGCGCGACACTCTGCGTGCCTATGGCGAGGAACTGCGGCGCACGCACAGCGTGAGCTTTTCGGCACGTGTCGGCCTCAACTCCGGTGCGGTGATCGTTGGCAAGATCGGCGACGACCTGCGCATGGACTACACGGCGCAGGGCCACACGGTGGGTCTGGCGCAACGCATGGAGCAGCTCGCCGAACCCGGCGTGCCGTATCTCACCAGGCACACGGCGCGTCTGGTCGATGGCTACATGCGGCTCAGATCGCTGGGCGAGTTCACCATCAAGGGCGCGAAGGAGCCGTTGCCCGTCTATGCCCTGGAAGGACTCGGCCCCCTGCGCACGCGCTTCGACCTGTCGCGGGC
>DATKMS010000198.1:0-6882 GCA_035541735.1 Candidatus Margulisiibacteriota bacterium | reverse complement strand
GCAGACCATCGAAATCCTTAAGGCGGCCACGAGTTTCTTCGTGCGGGAGAGCGACCCGCGCAGCCGCCGCTGACTGGTTCGGTCTGCGAGTTCGTCGCCGCCCACAGGGACCGTTTCGGGGTCGCTCCGATCTGCCGCGTGCTCTCTGAGCACGGTGTGCCGATCGCCCCGAGAACGTTCTACGCATGGGTGTCGCGAGCGCCGTCGAAGCGGGCCCTTATGGGACGCCACCATCACCGAGATCCTGGCTGGTCTTAGCTCCCCAAATTCTGCTGAAAGGTAGATTTCCGCAGGTAGGACTGTCGAGTATGCGTTCGCGACGTACGTGCGGCCCCAGGGTCGGTTCGGAAGTTGGTGAAGCGGCCGAGTGGTTACGGTAGGCGGTCTGCTCCCATGGAAGATCAACTTCGATGACAAACTAGCCCTGTTCGCCGACACCTGGTCCCCCACGGTGATTGGTCGGTTAAACGACTACGAGATCAAGATCGTCGAGCTTCTCGGCGAGTTCGTGTGGCACTCGCATGCCGATACCGACGAGCTGTTTGTGGTGCTCGACGGAGAGCTGACCATCCAGTTCCGTGATGGCGACGTCAAGCTGAGGCCGCGCGAAATGGTCGTTGTCCCAGCAGGCATCGAGCATCGGCCTATCGCCGAGCATGAAGTGAGTGCCTGCTGATCGAGCCAAAGGGTGTCGTGAACACGGGCGATGCGGGAGGTAACCTAACGGCCACGGCGCAGTCTCTGATCGACGAGATTTGACCTATGGCTGCTAAGCCTCCCGGTGGCGGCGCTGTAAGAGTCGGGCCAGTGAGCGCCTCGAGATGGCGGGGTCTTCGTGTGCGCCGATGGCATACTGCCTTTCGATGATTACGCCCTCCGCGGTTCCCGATCCGACCGTGCTCTATCGGCTGCGCGACGGCATCTACGCCGCCGACCTGCTGATCGCTGCGGTATCCGAGCTTGATTTCTTCACCTGGTTGGACCGGCGTGGACCACTGCGGGCGGCCGAGTTGATCGACGAGTTGGAACTTGCTGAGCGGCCCACCGATGTGCTGTTAACGTATTGCGCCGCCCTGGGCCTGCTTGATCGCGACGTGGCCGATGGTGATCGGATCGAGATCAGCGAGCTTGCGCGTCAGCACTTGGTCGCCAACTCAGCATATGACCTGCGTAGCTACTACGTATCGTTGGCCGAACGCCCGGCGGTCAGCGAGCTTGCGCGAGTGCTGAGAACTGATGAGCAAGCACCGTGGGCCAGCGCGCGCCCACCCGACCTGCCATCTGGCTCACCACCGGCACGAGAGGCGCAGCTTGACTGGTCGAATCGGCTCGCCGACGTGGATTTTGCCCGCCGAATCACCGCCGCCATGGATACCCGCGCAGCATTCCTGGGCTCCGCTTTGGCCGTCGCGATCGCAGACATCCCGATCAGCTTACTGCTCGACATCGGCGGCGCCTCAGGCAGTTACGCCGCCGCAATGCTGGCCGGCCGACGCGACGCCCGCGCTGCGGTCTTCGAGCGCGCACCCGTCGATGAGGTGTCCCGCACCCTGCTGCATGAGCGCCGGGTGGAGCGAGCGGATCTCAGTGACCACCGGCGACATGTTCACCGATTCGCTTCCTGGCGGTTACGACGCGCACCTGTATTCGCACGTGCTCCACGATTGGGATGCCAAGCGAGTCGAACAGTTGCTGGCGGCATCTTTTGCGGCGCTTCCGGCCGGGGGATGGCTGATCGATCACGACACCCACATCAACGCCGACAAGCGAGGCCCCTTGCCTATTGCGGAGTACTCGGTACTGCTGATGCACTCAACGCCGGGAAAATGTTGGTCGACAGCCGAACTCGCAGACGCTGCCAGCCGAGTCGGGTTCGTCGACATCACCCAACGGCCAACTGTCGGTGACCGCAGCGTGCTGCTCGCCCGCAAAGCGGGCTCTGCTGGCGCTGTTGTCGCTGGTCGGAAAGTTGGGAACGCGTGCGCGACGTGATGTTCAGGGGACTCCAGTCGGGTGTCAGGCGTCGTCCGCGAACAGCTGTGTCACATTGCGTTCTCGCTCTCGCTTGACGTTGGCGCGGGCGGCGTCGAGTGATCGTCTGAGCTTGTCGTTTTCGATCTCGGCGTTGCGGAGGTTCAGGTTGAGCGTCAGGACGAGCTTTCGGAGCTCGGCGTTCTGTTCGGCGAGGTGGTTGCCGTCGGGGTCGTAGAGCTGTCCGGTGAGGTCGCTGATCCGTGCCTCACGTTCCTTGACGGTTGCGCGGAGTGAGTTGGCGAGCGCCTCGGCGTTGAGGGCTCGCTCACGCCACGACGCGGTTTCGCGCTCGTGGTGTTGCTCGGCGCGTGCTGTGGCGGCAGCTTGGGATGCATCGCGTGCTGCGAGGACGGTTTTGGTCAGTTCAGGGTGGCGTTTGTCGTAGATGAAGGTCTTGCCGACGCCGGCAAGGTCGCGAACATTCTCGACGGTGAACGGGGCGCCGGTCTTGACCAGTTTAGTGAGGGCCTTGCGAACGCGTTGCTGGCAGTCGGCGCTCTTGCTGGTGCGGTGTGCGATCGCCTCGACGGGGCGGCGGCGCTTGCGCGGCTGGCTCCTCATTACTTGTCGGTCTCCCCGTCGTTTGGTTGTTGATCGGTCGGATTGAGTTGCGCGACATGCCATCCGGTGGTGAACAGCGGGTCGAAGTAGTCGTGGACGGGGGTGCGAAGATCGAGTTTCTCGGCTTCCTCGAGCAACCCGAGCTCGTCGAGCGCTTCGCGCAGCGCGGCCAAGACTGGCTCCCACAGATGCCACTGGCTGAGGATGTAGTCGCGGGACTCGGCTGTCGGTGCACCTTCGGCGAAGTGGTAAGCAGCGTCCCGTTTGCGTTCCCAATAGGTCAAGTCGGCGCCGGTGAGCACGAAGTGCTCGCACGCACCGTTCGGTCCGTCGCTGCAGTTCTTGCCGAACGGGCAGTGCGCGCCACCGACCACCGGCCCGTAACGGCACAGTCCATGCTCGACCGGCACCACGGTAAGGTCGATCCGCGCCGCGGCCGCGGTCGAGTCGTGGGTGTTCACGTCGGTCGGGCGAAGCAGGATCGTGCCAGGTTTGTCCATGCCGGGCCCGGCCGCCCACACCTGCTGCAGGTGCCGGGTCATGCTGTCGTTGTTGTAGTTGGCGTAGTGCGCCAGCGACTCCGGCGAGAAGTGCCCTAGGAGCTGGCGTACCAGCGCGGCCGGCGCGCCATTGTTCAACAGCGACGTCGCCAGCGTCGCTCTGGTCTGATGGGTGGTAATCCCTTTCAGCCCCAGACGTTCGAACCACGCGACCCAGATGTTACGGAACCAGACTTGTGATGTTTCAACAACGAGGTCGGGGTTTTGCACGGCCCGGGGAAACAGCGGCATCTCCCGATCCCATCGGGCTTCGAGTGCCGCTCGTCCGTGGGCGTCGAGGGCGGCGAGCTGCTCGGCGTAGCGCGCGCGAAGTTTCGCGCGTGTCTTCTCCTGACGTCGCAGCAGCCGCTCGTAGACCGGCAGGTAGCAGGGCATGCCGTAGTCGACGACGTTGACCTTGCTGATGTCGCGCCACAGATACGGCTGCGCGGTGCCCGACCAAGCCGACGCAGCCGAGGCGGAGCTTGAGTGTTTCGCTGATCCGCCCGCCCTGAAAGGCTTGCGTGAGCCAGATGTCGGCAACTCCGACGTCGTCGCGATCCGCGGCTTCCAGCAGCCCGATGTTGTCGGGGCTGACGAGCAACTGGAAGTCTCCGTAGGTCAGCGGACGAGGCCGCGGAGCCTTCGGTGGCCGTGAGTATTGCGGCAGGGTGAGGACAAACAAATCCATGCCCGGCGGCGTCCTGCCCCTTTCGTGACTGTGCTGCAGAACGATTCGGATGCTCGACATGTAGACGAAGCGGCTGTGCTGGTTCATGACGCTGGGCTGACGCGAAGAATCGGCCCAAAACGGCAGCGGGATGTGCTCGCGAAACCACAAATCCCAGGTTTCCTTCACCGCTCGCGCGTCGGCGCCGCCGAGCAGGCCCGGGTTGTTGCCGTTGTCGTCGCGGATCTGTCGAAGCATGGTCGACAGCAGCACGATTGCGGCGATCCTGGTGTTCACGGTGCCGGTGGCGAGTCGTTTTCCGTTGGGCTTCAACGCCTCATCGCGCAGGTAGTCCCAGAGCAGGTCACGCAGCCAGCGTTGCGACACGGCGGTGAGGTCCCAGGGTTTGCGGCGATTCTCCCCGCCCTGAGTGCCGGGAAACGGCGAGCTGCCGACGATGATCGGGTCGAACCAGCCCGCGGCCCTCGCGGTTTCCTCCGTCACGGCAAGGCTGCGCGCGGCGAACAGAAGGGCCAGCAGGATACGTCGATCCAGCGACCGCCCCCTGCAGCCGTCGGCGAGATCCGCGACGGCCGGGTCGCCGAGCGTTGCCACCGCCGCGTCGGCGAGCCGGTCGACGACCTTCTGCAGCTCAGTTGGGCGCCAGTGCGTGCGCCGCACATCGTTGGCGTGCCGGTGCAGGGCGTAGCGAATCTCCCGTTGTAACGTCAGCGGCAGCTTGGCAAGTGACAGCCGCCCGCGCCGAGCAACCGAACGCACCGACGTCCCGTCGCAAGCGACCGCGAACCACTCATCCCACGATCGTGTATCCGATGGCCTGCCATCTGTTCTCAGCCAGCGCCTCCAGTGCTTATGGTGGCCTCGACAAAGCGGGTGCTTCTCGGTTCCCGCTCGGGCATGCAGTTCAGCGTCGTGGACGCATTGCGTGATGTCACAGCGATCCAACGATGCGAGCACGTGTTGGTTGTGTCGCCATGCCGTCTCGTCGACGCCTTGCCGTCGCGCGTGCCGAAGACTCGATGCGTGCTGTTGGCAGTAGCCGTGCTGCTGCGCTTCGCGGTTGGCGCCGCAAATCCTGCAGCCGGCCCGGCGCCTCAGCGCCCACCCGACGCGGCGAGTACGCCCCGGATCGGCTTCCCGGACGAATTCATCCAGGCTGGTCGAATTGTCGCCACGGTGAAACTGCGTGGCATGCCGGTTGCACAACAGCCGCGTGTGCGTGGCCGGCAACACCCCATCGCACCCGTCGACACGGCATGCCCACCCGAAGGTCGAATGGTGCGCCGGGAACTCGATCGGCTCCGCCAGCAGCCACGACGGAAAGTTCTGGCTGACAACGTTGTAGCGCTGCTCCGCGGTCAGACCTAGGTAGTCGTCGGCCGTGGCCAGGACCGCAAAATCGGCCATCGCCGCCACGGCCGCGGTCACTGCGCCTTCTCGACGGTCGGTTCGCTGTCGGCAATCGCCAGATGCGGTTCGGACCCGGGGCCTGCCGTCGCTTCCCACGCCTGCCGCAGGTACTTCATGGCGTGCCGGTTGGCCGATCTGCCGTACAGGTCGGTGACCATTTCCGGGTTCGCCCAACCGAACTCCTGGGCCACCATCTCGGCGTTGAAATCCGATGCGGCATACAACTGCGCCGCAGCTTTGTGCCGGAACCCGTGCGGCGTCACCCACACGCTCAGTCCTGCTCGACCACAGGCCCGGCGCAACATCTTCCGCACGGCCGCAGTCGTCAGCGCCGCACCGGACGTTCGCCCGTGCCCGTGGACGAGCACCTGTTCGTGGTCGACCAGGTGCTGCACCGGGCGATACTCGTCAAGCAGGTAGGCGTGGAAGGTGCTGATCATGTCCGGGCTGACCGCGCGAATCACGCCGTCCACGACATAGCCGTCCCTACTCAGATTCTGACCGCCTTTGCCGTAGGCCTTTGCGCGGGCGCCATTCGGGTTGTCGTCGCGGCCGACGATGTGGATGTGCGGGTCGGCACGCTGCCCGCACGGATGGTGCCTGATCAGGTGCAGGTCGCGAAACCGAAGCCCGCATAGACCGCCGACGCGCAGGCCTCCGTCATGCAGCCAAGTGACGATCATGACGTCGCGAGACGTCGTCAAGACTCCGGGCTGAAACAACGCCTCGACCACTTCGTCCGGCAGAAGCCGCGGGCGCCGAGCGCTTTTCTTCGGCGCGAGCGGGTTGGGCTCGACCAGGCGCCGGGATCTCGCCGGCCGCATTAGGACACCGTCGAAGGCCAGCGCTTCGACCAGTTGCGGGTTCACATTCTCCGACTGCGACAAGCTCAGGTAGTAGGCCTTTACGATCGTCGCCACGTTTCCCGCCGCCGAGGAGCCCAGCGGCTTCTGCTCCGGCCTGCGCCACGCGAGTCCGTAGACGCCGTCGGCCCGTCCGGTGACACCGTTCATGTAGCGCTGCAGGTCCTCCAAGGTCATCATGTTTGGCGTCTTGCCGTTCACACGCGCCCAGTTGAGGTGATCAACCAGGCTGTAGGCATAGGTCTGCTGCGACGACGTCCCGTATCGCTTCAGCACGTTCAACGACGGCCGATGCACCTGCGCATCCGGAGTGAAGACCCAGTACGACAGGCTCCCGCCCTGATGACGCACCTTCCGAACCGTGAATCGATCACCGTCCAAGACCCACCCCATATCGGTGCCACCAACCTTGCGAACGCACACCTATCACACGTTCGCCACGAACCGTGGGAGGCTCGCGGCGAACGTGCCGAACGCTAGTTCCGGCGGGCGCTAAGGCTGGTGTCTATGAGCCCGACGAGCGTGGCAAACGTCCGCCGGAGTGCCTGTACGGCAGCCTGAAGATGTGGGCGCATCTACAGCGACAGGGCATCCCGGTCGCGCGTTGCACGGTGGAACGGATCATACGCAAACACGGCTGGCGCGGGGTCACACGCGCCCGCACCGTGCGCACCACCGAGCGGGATCCGGCCGCGACCCGAGCGCCCGACCTGGTGCGGCGCCACTTCCATGCATCGCGGCCCAACGAGCTCGACGTAGCGGATTTCACCTACGTGGCGCTCGA
>DATKMS010000197.1:0-4663 GCA_035541735.1 Candidatus Margulisiibacteriota bacterium | reverse complement strand
CAGCAGCGCCTGTGTATCGCGCGCGCCATCGCCGTCCAGCCCGAGGTCATTCTGATGGACGAGCCGTGTTCGGCGCTCGATCCCATCGCCACGACCAAGATCGAGGAGCTGATCCACGAGCTGAAAGGCCAGTACACCATTCTCATCGTGACGCACAGCATGCAGCAAGCGGCACGTGTGTCGGACTACACCGCCTTCATGTACCTGGGCCGGCTCGTCGAGTTCGGCTCCACGGACAAGGTGTTCACGACGCCCGCCGAGAAGGAGACCGAGGACTACATCACCGGGCGGTTCGGGTGAGGCAGAGGACGATGGAGGAACGTCTCGACGAGAAGCCGCATACCGACCGCCACTACGAGGACGAACTCAAGCTGCTGCAAACGAAGATCCTCGAAATGGGCGGGGTCATCGAGCGGCAGATCAGCAGTGCGCTCACCGCGCTCGTCGAGCGCAACGACGACGTGGCGCGCTTGACGATCGACCGCGATCATACGGTGAATCGCATGGACGTGGAGATCGACGAGCTGTGCATTCGCCTCTTGGCCTTGCATCAGCCCACCGCCCGCGACCTGCGGCTGATCACCACCGGCCTGAAGATCACCACCGACATGGAGCGCATCGGCGACATGGCGGTCAACGTGTGCGAGCGCGCCCTCGAACTGAGCCGCGAGCCACAGCTCAAGCCGTTCATCGACATCCCGCGCATGGCCGACGTGGCGCAGCGGATGCTGCGCGAGAGCCTGGATGCGTTCGTGCGCGAGGACGTCGACCTTGCCCTCAAGGTCTGCCGCGACGACGACATCATCGACGACCTCAACGACCAGCTCTTCCGTGAGCTGCTGTCGTACATGATGGAAGACCCGAAGACGGTGACGCGCAGCATTCGGTTGCTGTTCGTCTCGAAGTACTTCGAGCGCATCGCCGACCACGCCACCAACATCGCCGAGATGGTGGTGTTCATGGTGAAGGGCAAGAGCATCCGCCACCTCGATCAGGTGCCACCGTCGGTGTGACGCGCGGGCCGGAGTCCAGGCGCGTGGCGCACCGGCGTAGTCTTTGACAGACCCTACTCGCGTGCGTACAGTTCGACCGGTGTCGGCATGATGATAGTCGGCAGAGAAGGAGTCTGACCATGTCGTCGGCCTATCGGGTGTTCGGGTACGTTGGCTTGTTCTCGATCTTTGCGGCTGTCTTGTACGGATTCCGCCACGACCCGGCAGCGCCCTGGCACAACCTCGTGTTCGCCGCCGCTCTCTATGGCGCATGGGCCGCCGTGCATTTGGCGATGACCAGCGACCCGTTCAAACGTGCTGTCTACGGCGATCGTGCCGGGAGCGCGACCGAACGCCGGGTCTACATCGTGGTCACGGTCACCACCTGGCTGCTGGTACTGTGGTATCACCCGCCGCTGCCGGGACCGGCGCTCAATGTTCCGGGGGCTGTGCGCTTCGCCGCGACAGTGGGGTTTCTGATCGCCTTTTTCGCCTTCTTCGAGGGCCTGAGTTTCGCGGCGATCGACGGGCTGATCGCCGCCCCGGGAACGGAAATGGCCTACTCGCACGGCGTCGAGACCAAGCTCTTCACCGAAGGCCGCTACGCCAAAGTGCGCCACCCCATGTACCAGGCCGTCATCCAGGCCGGCCTCTGCTCGTTGCTCATTCACGCCAATCTGGGGCAGCTCTTTTGGGTGTCGATGATCGGCGCCACCTTCATTGGCTTCATCCCCATCGAGGAAGCGCGTTTGCTGGCCAAACGCGGCGACGAGTACGGCGCCTACATGTTGCAGACTCCGTGGCGCCTCGTTCGCCGGGTGTGGTAGGTTTGGCGTCGCGCTCCGGCCCCGCGGGCAACAGTCCGGCGTTGATCTACCGGCGAATGCCGCTCAGGTCGCAGCGGGCCTCGCGGCCCACGCGGTAACCTGCTTCACCGTGCGCGCGAGAAATTGTGAAGAATGTTGGAGCGCCCGGCTTGACTTGTGGCGTCTAAAGGTTTAAAAGTTTAAACGTATGAACCGAAGCGCTGCCGTTGCCCAGGGCTTCGACGCCGTCGATTTCACCGAACTGGGTCGCTTTTTGATCGCCCTGGGCGACCCGACGCGCCAGCAGATCGTCATGGCGCTGTCGCGCGAGCGTCTCAATGTGAACCAGTTGACCGAGAGGTTTCCGCTGTCGCGGCCGGCCATGTCGCACCATTTGAAGGTCCTGTCGCACGGCGGTCTGCTGGTGCAGGAGCGGCAAGGGCGCGAGCGCGTCTACCGCGTCAACGTCAGCCGCTGTCGCCAGCTGGTCAACCAGCTGAAGGGGTTCATTTCCACATGCTGCGCTGGTCCGCAGTGTTGCTGAAGAGGTGCGGACCATGACGACCGTAACGGTGGTGGTGCCAAAACAGCTCGGCGTCCTCGATCGCTACCTGACGCTGTGGATATTCCTTGCCATGGCCGCTGGGGTTGGGAGTGGCTACCTACTTCCCGGCATTGTGCCATTCCTGAACCGTTTCAGCGTGGGGACGACATCAGTGCCGATCGCCATCGGGCTGATCCTCATGATGTACCCACCGCTGGCGAAGGTCCGCTATGAGGAGATGGGTAGCGTATTCCACGATTGGCGCGTCCTGGGGCTGTCGCTGCTGCAGAACTGGGTCGTCGGGCCGCTCCTGATGTTTACCCTGGCGATTGTCTTCCTGCGGGACAAGCCCGATTACATGGTCGGTCTCATTCTAATCGGCTTGGCCCGCTGCATTGCCATGGTTTTGGTCTGGAACGACCTGGCGAGTGGTGACCCCGAGTACTGCGCCGGCCTGGTCGCCTTCAACTCCGTCTTCCAGATCCTTTTCTACTCGGTCTACGCCTACGTCTTCATCACCGTCGTGCCGGCCTGGCTCGGCCTGCGCGGCGTTGTCGTTAGCGTCACCATCGGCGAGATCGCGCGGAGCGTCTTCATCTACCTCGGCATCCCGTTTCTGGCCGGGCTCGTGACACGCTTCTCGCTCATCCGTGTCAAAAGCAAGGAATGGTATCACACGCACTTCATTCCCAAGATCAGCCCGCTCACCCTCGTCGCGTTGCTCTTCACTATCGTGGTGATGTTCTCGCTCAAGGGTGAGGCCATTGTGCAGCTGCCGATGGACGTGGTGCGCATCGCCGTGCCGCTGCTCGTCTACTTCGTGGTCATGTTCGTGGCGGCCTTCTTCATGAGCAAGGCGGCAGGTGCCGGCTACGCGCAATCGGCGACGCTGTCCTTCACCGCGGCGTCGAACAACTTCGAGCTGGCGATCGCCGTGGCGGTGGCCACGTTCGGGATTCATCACGGTGCGGCATTTGCCGCGGTCATTGGCCCCCTGGTCGAGGTGCCGGTGATGATCGGCCTGGTCAACGTGGCGTTCTGGTTCCGGCGAACCTACTTCCAGCAACCGGCGCTGGCGTCGGCGCACGCGGGGTGACATGGTGACGGTCATCTTCGCATGCGTGCACAACGCCGGGCGATCGCAGATGGCGGCCGCCTTTTTCAACGCGGCAGCCAACCCGGCGCGTGCGCGCGCCCTGTCCGCGGGCACCGAGCCGGCGGTGCAGGTGCACCCGGAAGTCGTCGCGGTTATGCGCGAGGTCGGCCTGGATCTGGCGCACGCACGTCCGACGCGACTGACAGCCGAGCTGGCCCGCGGCGCGAACCTTCTCATCACCATGGGATGCGGCGAGTCCTGTCCCGTCGTGCCCGGAGTGCGGCGGGACGACTGGGCGCTTCCGGACCCCAAAGGGCAGCCGCTGGATCGAGTGCGCAGCATCCGTGAAGAAATTCGTGCCCGTGTGCAGCGACTGATCGCCGCCGAAGGATGGGGCACGGCAGCGTGCGCAGAGGGACCGTTGCGGAAGGCTGTGCGCGGAGAATCCTGAGGAGACACAAACCAGGCGTCGGCGGGTCCGATTCGGCGCCAGAAGGAGAGACGACCAATGGCTACTGCAACCACGCAGGAACGAGACGAAGAGATTCACCAGATCGTGCGCGACCGTTACGCCGAGATCGCGCGTCAAGGGGGCGTGCCGACTCCGGGCGCTGGCTGCTGTGCCCCCGGGGCCACACAGATTGCGGAAGAGATCGGCTATTCGCAAGCCGATGTGGCGGCCGCGCCCACCGGTGCGAACCTCGGCCTGGGCTGCGGGGCGCCGCTCGCGGCCGCTGCCCTTCAGCCCGGCGAGACGGTGCTCGATCTCGGCTCCGGCGCCGGGTTTGATGCCTTTCTTGCCGCACGGGAAGTGGGCGAGTCGGGACACGTCATCGGTGTCGACATGACGCCAGAGATGCTCGAACGTGCACGCCGCAATGCCGAGGCCGGCGGCTACCGGAACGTGGAGTTTCGTGCCGGCCGCATCGAGGCGTTGCCGGTCGACGACGATAGCGTCGATGTCGTCATCTCGAACTGCGTGATCAATCTGGTGCCGGACAAGGCAGCCGTCTACCGCGAGGTCGCGCGTGCCCTGCGGCCGGGCGGGCGCATGATCATCAGCGACGTTGTCCTGGATGCGCCGCTGCCACCGATGATCGCCGAGAGTGTGGCGGCGTTCACTGGTTGCGTTGCGGGCGCCTCATTGCGTGCCGAGTATCTGCAGACGATCGCGGCCGCTGGGCTGGTCGATATCGAGGTCGTCAACGACCGAGGATTCGGCGAG
>DATKMS010000196.1:0-6041 GCA_035541735.1 Candidatus Margulisiibacteriota bacterium | reverse complement strand
GGGTTCTGATTGATCGGCGTGGCGAACGTGTTGTCGGCAATCGTGAGCACGCCCCGTTCGCGGCCGAGTCGGCCAATGGCTGCAAGGTCGACGACGCGCAGGAGCGGGTTGGACGGCGACTCGACGTAGATCACTTTGGTTTGCGGCTGCAGCTGTGCAGCAAACTCCTCCGCCGTGCGAGCGAAGGAGACGGAGATGCCGATCTGCGCCAGTTCCCGAGTGAGAAGGAAGGTGCCGCCGTACAGGTCGGCTTGGAAGAGCGCGTGCTCGCCCGGCTTGAGGTACGTGAAAAGCAAGGTGGAGATTGCCGCCATGCCCGAGCCGAACACCAGTGCGGCCTCGCCGTTTTCCAGCGCCGTCATCTTCTGCTCGATGACCCGCTGGTTGGGTGTGTTGAAGTAGCGCGGGTAGAAGTTCTCGTTGGCTGCGTTCGGGAACGCGCAGGCGGTGGATGGGAAGATCGGACTGCACGCACCACCGGTTCGTTCGTCGTGATACGTGCCGGCGTGGATGCAAAGGGTGGACGGACGCAGCGAGCGATCACGTAGAGTCATGGACGGTGGCACACCGTTCAAGGTGGCTGCGTTGCATCATGCAAGAAGGCGCCGCTGGAGTCTAGCGTGCTTGCGCCATATGCGACGGCTGCTCGGCCGCCATCGCCTTGTCCGCATCGATGGCGGTCTTCCACACGAACATACGGACGGCCTCGACTTGTTCGGGGGTGATGTCCGGAATAATCATGCGGGTCTTCGGATCGATCTTCTTCGGATTCAAGATCCAGCTCTTCGCCCACTCGTAGTCGACCCGTCGGGCAACGCGAATGAGATCCGGTCCCTGCTGCTTCGCCACCGGCGTGCCGATGACCTTACCGAGATTGTGGCACTCGGTGCAGCGCAGGAAGAAGATGAGCTGTCCCTCGGCGAGCTTGTCGGCTGGAAACGTCGACGGATCGGGGAGCGCGATATGCCCTTCCTGGCGCTTGCCCATCGCGGCAAGATACTTGGTCATGACGTCCACCTCCGCGTCACTCAAGCCGAGCTGCGGCATACGGTAGACGCGCCACGGATAGATCTTGCCATAGTCGCGCGGCGACTTGAGGAACGTGCGGACCCACTCGGGAAAGAGCTTCTGGCTCGACACGCGCAGGTCGGGCCCGACCGCGCCGCCGTTGCCATCGTCGAGGACGTGGCAGCCGCCGCAGCTGTATTTGGCGGCCACTTGGCGTCCTGCGGCAATCGGGTCGGCGGGCAGCGGTTTCGGCGGCGTTGGTGCCCGCAGCGACAGGACGTAGTCCGTCAAGGCCCACATGTCGGGGCCTTCGATGACCTCACCGTACGACGGCATCGGAGTGCCGTCCATGCCGGTGACCAGGCGCGTATAGATGTCTGTCCGCTCACCGCCACCGCGATAGATGCCTTGGGTGAGGTCGCGCGGTTTGATCGGCCGCCCGCTTTCGTCCTTGAGGTCCCTGGCGGACGGCCCGTCTCCGACACCCAAGTTGCCATGACACTTGAAGCATTCCGCGTCGACGTACCACTGCTTGCCTTTGGCGACGGTGTCGGGCGTCGTGGTCGGGGCGTTCGTGGTGTCGACGATCGGCTGCGGCTCGGGTTCATCGAGCAGGTCGGCGAGCTTGAGGACATAGGCTGCGATGTCCTTGCGTTCGGCGTCGGACAAGAACGCGAACGACGGCATCGCGGTTCCGGGGATGCCATGTTGGATGGTGCGCAGGATATCGCTCGTCGCCGGTGCGGCGCCCGACTTCGTTGTGCGCAGCTTGAAGCGCCGCTTGGTGAAATCGCGGGGCCGTGGGTCGACGTAGTCGGCGGCTGGGCCGGCGCCGTTGCCGCGCTCACCGTGACAGCCGCTACACTCGCGCAGGTACAGCGGCTTGCCCGCCGCCGCATCGGCTGCCGTCAGCGGACGCGCTGTACCGTGCGCATTCCGTTCGTGCTCGTCGGCGACGCCAGTCGATATGACGCACAGTGACGCCGCCAACGACGCCATCAAGGCAACGAAGACCTGCTTCCTCATGAGCCCACCTCGCGGTTTGTGACTGTCCCCGTTTCTCCGATCTTGCGAACCGGAACGACCCCTCCTGGCGCGCGCAGAATGTCTTCAAGCGCCAACACCTCTCCGCCCTGTGCCCGCGCGAACGTCTCGGCAACGTCTGCATTCTTGAAGGCGACGATGCCGTAGCCCATCGGCGTCTCCAGGCGCTCGGCGCGTACCAAGCTCGCACTGAGCAACGGGACGAAGCCACCACCGTCGTGATCTTCGACCCACGCCTCGGGGACCTCGTGATGCAGCGCCACCATCGCGCGCAGCATGCACCCGATGTCGTCGTACTTGGTCAGCACTCCGTTGTTGTCACGCAGTTCCGCTGCGAAGCCCGGTTGACTGATGTGCATGCGGCAATGCGCGCACGCGTCGCGGCCGTAGGTGATCGGCTCGGCGCCCGTGCGCTGCAACGGCCAGAGAAACACAACACCACCAACGACGCCCACGAGGGTGATCGCGGTAGCGACGACCAGCGATTTCATGTGATTGCCGTCCTTCGAAACAGCACGTACCCCACGACGAAGGGGAGTGCTGTAGCTGCCAACAAGACGCCTGCGAGCAGCACGGGGAGGCCGACGGTGCCGAAGTGGTCGAGCCCGAAGGCGCCGACGGTGCCGAGGACGTCGAGGCGATCGGTCAATGCCAGCGTTCCCAACACCCGTGCTTGCTGGACCGGATTGAGCAACGCCAGCGTGAAGACCTGTCCCGGTGCCAGGTTGCGCGCCAGGGTGAGACCGATGGTGCCGAGGTCGGAGACATAGACCAGCAGCAACCACACGGCGAACGCCGCACCAATCACCCGCGCACGAGCGCGCAGGGCGACCGACAGGACCGTGCCGATGCTGAGCGTGGCCGCTCCCAGCAAGAGCGTCAGCGCCACGAGCGCCAAGAAGCCGCGGGCGTTGCCGCTGCCGGCAGCGACGCCGACGATGATGCCTGTGGCGCCGAAGCCGATGCAGATGGAGGCGGTGACCGCAGCCAACAAGCCGAGATATTTTCCCGCGTAGGCTTCGCCGCGGGTAATCGGTTGCGCCAGCAGCAGTGCGAGCGAGCCGTCTTCCAGTTCGCCGGCAATCCCCAGGCCGCCGAGCGATAAGGTCACCAGCGGCACGAAGACGAGGGCGAGATTGAGGAGGCTTGCGGTAGTCCGGTCAAAACCCGCCAAGCCGGAGCGCTGCGCGCCGGCCAGACCTAGCATTGCGAGGCCGAGTGACAAGGCGAGGAAGCAGCCCGCTGCCACGATGAACCAGCGGCTGCGCATGGCGTCGTGCAGTTCGCGCGCGGCAACCAACGTCGTTTCGCGTATTCTCATCGGCGCTCTCCGCGCGCACCCAACGCGATGACCCGCGCATGCCTGACGATTGGGGTCGCGGGCGCTGCGATGCGGCCGCGGTCGATGTGCAGGACACGATCGCACAAGCTCTCCACTTCTTCCGGCCGATGCGAGGCGAGCAGCAGCGTGTGGCCGCGCTTGCGCAGGCGCGCGACGATCTCGAAGAAGTGCCCCTGTCCTTCGCGGTCGAGGCTGGCACTCGGTTCGTCGAGGAGCAGCACGGGCGTGTCGGCCAATAGCGCGACCGCCAGCGACAGGCGCTGCTGCATGCCGCCCGAGAAGGTACGTACCCGTTGCTCGGCGTGGCCCTCGAGCCCGACCTCGCGCAAGGTGAGGGGAATACGGCTGCGGTTGAGGCGCCGGAGCTTGGCGACGAAGGCCAGCACCTCATGCGCCGCCGCGTCGCCGAACGCCGCCTTCTGCGGCACATACGACAATAGCGAGCGCGCGGCGATCGGTTCGCGCATCACATCGTGGCCGTCGATCGTGACGCGTCCGTCGAACGGCACCAGCCCGAGCAAGCAGCGCAAAATGCTGGTTTTGCCCGAGCCGTTCGGGCCGACCAAAGCCACGGACTCGCCCGCGGCCACTGTGAACGACACGTGGTCGAGGACGGCGCGCCCGTCGAGCGCCAGACAGAGGTCGGTCGCCGTGATCATGAGAGCAGCGTCCTCGCACCAATGAGGCCGAGTGCAGCGACGGACAACAGCCCGCCTCCGGCGGCGGCAAAGCTGCCGCCGGCACTCGCATCCGCAGTGCGGGTCCACGCCGTGAGCGGCGGCTGAACCAGTGGATACGGGTCGGTCAGCTTGGGCCGCGGCGCGAAGATCGGGAACAGCCGCGCCGCCAGGTCGATTGCCTCCGCGGCAGGCGTGGTGTCGAAGAAGCCCAATTGCGGGAAACGGTCGGCGAGGACTTCGTAGATGTTGTCGGAACGGTATGGGATCTCCGATACACCGTCGCGATTCGCGTCGTAGATCAGCGCATCGCTCCAGTAGTTGCCGCGGCCACCGACCGACCACTCGTTCCCTTCGGCGGTGCCCGTGCCGAGCACCTGCACCTGCGTGCGGTTGCCGACAAAAGCGTTGTCCCAGAAGCGGATGCGCCGTGAGAGCGGCTGCAGCGCCACGCCGACGTCGCCGCGGGCAATCAGGTTGCCGCGCACGTCGACGCGCCCGTCCTTCGCTTGCGGCGCGCCGTCGAAGAACAGGCCGGTGGAGTTGTCGATGAAACGATTCTCGACGATGAACACGTCGTCGGCATCCTTGAGCAGCAGCCCGTAGGCCGCCACGCCACGCGAGAAGGAGAACGCGTTCTCGGTGAGGTCGATGCCGCGGCTGTACATGATCGCCGCGCCGACCTGGTTGTCCTCGAAGCGGTTGCGGTGGAAGACGTTGTGGTCGGAATACATGTAATGCAGGCCGTAGCGGCTGGTGCGCACGGTGTTGTCTTCGACGGCGGTGTTGGCGGAGTACCAGATGACGAGATCGCGGCTGCGCTCGATGTGATTGCCGATGAGCCGGCAGCCGCCCGAGTACCACAGACGGATGCTGTCGCCGCGGCGTACTTCGGGCAGGTCCTTGCCGATCACCGTCGAGCCTTCGATGTCGCAGTGATCGCCGTTGACGACGAAGACGCCGAACAGCGTGTCTTCGATGCGCGTGTTGACGATGCGCACGTCGGCGGCGTGGTCGATGCGAATACCTGCGTCCTCGGTGGTGTAGGTCGACCCGCTGTTGCGGACCGTGAGGCCGCGCAGTTCGGCGCCCGGCGCCTCGATGCGGACCACCGTGCCTTCATCGGTGCCGTCGATCACCGCGCCGGGGCGGGCGACGAGGCGCACGCGCTTGTCGACCACGACGTGCTCGCGATGGATGCCGCTCGGAATGACTACCGTGTCGCCGTCGTGCGCCGCGGCCAGCGCCTGCATGATGGTACCGTCCACCAGCAGCTCGCGCGCCGGTGCCCGCGCTGCCCCGAAAGCGACAATGCCCGCGCCGACGAGGAGAACGATGGCATGGCTGTTCACCGTATGGTGCAGCGTGGCGCGCTGGCTTTCCCGCTGGCGCGTCGGGTGGCGCTTCGGCAGCCGCAACGGCGCGGCGAACACCAGCCCGAGCCCGAGCGCAGCGGCCAGCGCCGCGACGTAGAAGCCGCCGCCCAGCTCGGTGGCGACCTTGAACTGGCCGACATCGTAGTCGCCGAAGAGCTTCGGACTGATGCGGCTGGTCAACGTGAGCGCGGCCTCCGGATTGCGTTCGTTCACCGCCTTGGTCATCCAGAACTTCAGGTCGACGAGCAGAATGAGCGGCATCAGGATCGCCGGCAGCACCATCAGCAGCCGCAGCGAGCGGCGCCGCATCCACGGGGCCAGCAACATGCCGAGCAGCGCGCCGGTCAGACCGACGGGAGCCAGCGTGCGCTCGAGACGGGCGAGGCCGCCCATCGGCGGGATGCCGACGTAGTGTCCGAGATTGTCGATCTCGTGCACGTCGCCGTTGACGTCGCGCGGTCCGACGTCGATCACCAGAACGCGCTGGCCGTACTGCGGCGCGCGCGCCTTCATGATCCACCACGGCAGTACCCACGCGAGTATCAAGGCAAGCGTCGCGACAACGACGATGGTGAGCACCGCGGCCGGATCCGA
>DATKMS010000195.1:0-5729 GCA_035541735.1 Candidatus Margulisiibacteriota bacterium | reverse complement strand
TCTGGCCGTCGCCAGAGAACGACCTTGCCGCGGCGACGCGGTGCGCGGCAGAGTGCGCGCTTGCCGCGCAGCGCGCGATGGCGGCGCTCGGCGGCAGTGAAGCGGTCCAGTTGTCGATGTCAATCGGCGTGGGCGCCGGCGAGGTCACAGGCATCGCGGTGGGCGTGCCGGAGGACCGCATGGAATACCTGATCGTTGGCACCCCCGTGATGGAAACCTGTCAGGCCGAGCAGATGGCCGCGCCGGGAGAGGTCGCACTGACGGCGGCAGCCTGGCGCGCGCTCGGCGATGCCGGCGCCGCGGTGCCGTTGGCGTTCGGCGGCGCGCGCCTCAAAGCCCTCCCAGCGTGTGCAGCTCTGCAACCGTCGACCATGCCCAGCGTGAACGATCAAGCATTGGCAGCACTGCGGCCCTTCGCACCACCGGCTATTGTGGCGTGCCTCAGCGCGGGACAAGACGACTGGCTCGCGGAGCTACGGCACGTCACCATTGTTTTCGGTCGCCTCCGCGATTGGAGCGGCCTCACCTTCTCTCAGGTGCAGGAGCTGACCGCGCTGGTGCTGCGCGTCGTGACACGTTACCAGGGCACCCTCACGCGCCTCGGCAGCGATGCGCACGGTCCGGTCGCGCAGTTCGCCTTCGGCCTTCCACCGCTGGCTCACGAAGACGACCCGCTGCGCAGCGTCCAGGCCGCACTCGACATGCGGGCAATGCTGCAAGCCCGCGGCGTCCGCCTCGCGATCGGCGTGGCGACGGGGCTGGCATTTTGCGGCGCCGTCGGCAGTGCACGGCGGCGCGAGTACACCACGGTGGGGGATGCCGTGAACGTGGCCGCGCGACTCATGGACGCGGCCGGGGACGGTATCCTTTGCGACGCAGCCACCGCCAGGGCATGCGGTGACCATCTCGTCTTCGACAGCTTGTCGCCGATCCAGCTGAAGGGGAAAGCCAGTCCGCTGGCCGTCTACCTGCCACGTGGTCGCAGCCGGACGCGCACACGGCCGCGCCCCGACGTGATCGGCCGCACTGCCGAGCGCGCGCAGTTGCGCCAGCGCCTTCACACGCTGATCAATGACGGAATCGGCGGCGTCGTGCTGATCGAAGGCGAGGCTGGAATCGGCAAGTCACGCCTGGCAGCGGACCTGTGCGCGCAGGCACAGGCCGTCGGCGCCACCCCGTTGCTGGGGAGCTGTGATGCCATCGAGGTGGCGACTGCCTATCACGCGTGGCGTCCCGTGGTCAGCCACCTCTTCCGCCTCGATGCCCTCCCCGACGAGCGGATGACGCGGCGCGCGCACGTGCTGGTTCGCCTGGATGCCGAGTCGGCTGGCACCGACGCGCCCCCATCGCTCCTGCAGCTGGCTCCACTGCTCAACGCGGTGTTGCCGCTCGACATCCCAGAAAACGAGTTCACGGAGGAGATGTCGGGCGAGACCCGTGCCGACAATCTGCACGAGCTGCTGGTCAAGTTATTGGAGCGGGCCGCCCGCCAGCGGCCCGTCTTGCTGGTGTTCGAAGATGCCCACTGGATGGATTCCGCCTCGTGGGTGGTCACGCTGCTAGCAAGTCACCGCGTTGGACGGCTGTTGCTGGTGGTGGTGACACGGCCGCCAGGTGAGCCGCAGCCGGTCGAGTATCGCCGTCTCCTCCACGCACCCGCGACGCAGCGTGTGGTGCTCGACGCGTTGTCGCCCGACGAGACCGTCGCGCTCGTGTGTCAGCGCCTCGGTGTGACCAGCCTGTCGCCGCCGGTGGCGGCGTTGATTCAGGAACGTGCCGGCGGTCACCCGTTCTTCGCCGAAGAGCTCGCGTACACCTTACGCGACGCCGCAGTCATCACCACCGTCGGCGCCCGGTCCCACCTGGCGCTGGGTGCCAATGCCCTCGAGCAATTGGTGCTGCCACGCACCCTGCACGGTCTGATCAGCAGCCGTGTCGACCGCCTCACGCCGCGACAGCAACTGACCGTGAAGGTGGCGAGTGTGCTCGGACGCCAGTTTTCGCTCGAGGCGCTGCGCCACCTGCACCCGATTGAGGGTGACAAGGCGGGCCTCGCCGACGATATGGCGGCGCTCGAGCGGCTGGATCTCATCCGCGCCGACACCTCGACGCCAGCGCCGAGCTATGTCTTCAGGCACGTGGTCACCCAGCAGGTGGTGTATCAGCAGCTGGCGTTCACACAGCGGCGGCAGCTGCATCGCGCCGCCGCGGAGTGGTATGAGCGCACCTACGCTGACGACCTCGCACCCTTTGCTGCGCTGCTCGCGCACCACTGGAGCCGTGCACTGGATGCACAACCCACGGAGGGGCCGCTGTTGGAGAAGGCGCTGGATGCACTGCAGCGCGCCGGGGAGCAAGCGGTGCGCAACTATGCCCACCGTGAAGCAATCCGCTTCTTTGCAGACGCCGTGCGCTTGCAGCCGCCGGCGGCACAGACGCAACCGGGTCCACGCCGCCGCCGCGCGCATTGGGAGCGCCAGCTGGGCGAGGCGTACTTCCGCTTGGGCCGTGCCGTCGAGGCCGACACGCATTTGCGCGCCGCGGTCGCGTTGCTGGATCATCCCGTGCCATCCACGAGCGCGGGATATGTCTCCAGCCTGGCCGGCGAGAGCGTGCGCCAGCTGGCCCACCGCCTGCTGCCGCACCGCTTCGTTGGGCGTGCCCGCCGGGCCGCGCGTGACCATCTCCGCGAGGCGGCGCGGGTGTACGAGCTCCTCGGCACAGTGTGGTTCATGATGATGAAGTCGGTGCCATCGCTGCTCGCCAATCTCCGCTGCCTGAACCTGGCTGAGACAGCCGGGCCGTCCGCCGAGGTCGCCAGCGGCTGTGCGATGGCCGGGTTGCTCACCGGTACGTTCTTCGGGCCGCGCATCGCACGGCGCTATTTCCAGCGTGGACTCAACACGGCCCTACAGGTCAGGGACCGCTACGGTTTGGGTCGTTTGCTGCAGTCACAAGGCTTCTACCTGACCGGCCAGGCCCGATGGGACGAAGCCGAGCTGGCACTGGAGAGGGCGCGCATGATCTTCGCGCAGCTCGGTGACACACGCTGGCAGGAAATGGCGACCTTGACCCTGGGCAACACGCATCAAATGCACCGCCGCTACGGCGACAGTATGCGCCTGTATACAGCGGCGCGTCAGACCAGCCTCCAGCGTGGTGACGTGCAGGCGCAAGCGTGGGCCGCCATCGGCATGGTCGGTGCCTTGCACGCCCTCGGACGCAACGACGAGGCGTTGCGAGCTTATGACGCCATGGCGGCGCTGCTGGAAAACAGCTTCGAGTTCCTATCCGATCGGGGCTCCGAGTTCAGCGTGTGCGGCGTCCGCGCGTTGGCACACTGGCAGCGTGGTGAGCACGAGCTGGCGCGCGAGTACGCCGACAAGGCGAGCCGCATCAGCGCGCAGTCGCCGCTGCTCGTCTATTACGCGCTGCCCGGGTACACCAGCGTTGCCGAGGTCCGCCTCAGCCTGTGGAAAAATCGCCTCGAAGACGAATTGGTCATGCGCCGGCAAGACGTCCGCGCAGCGCGGCGCGCGGTCACGGAACTGTGGCGGTTCGCGCGCTTCTTCCCGATCGCTCAGCCGCAAGCCTGGCTCTGGCGCGGGCTGTACGACTGGCTCTGCGGCAGACGGCGCAAGGCGCGCCCTGCCTGGGACCGCAGTCTGGCGGCGGCTGAACGTCTCGATATGCGGCTCGAGCAGGGCATGGCGCACGTAGAGATTGGACGCCATCTGCCTCCCGGCGACGTGGCGCGCGCCGCACACCTGCAGCGCGCGTGCCATGTGTTCGGCCAGGTGGGCGCGCGTTACCACTTGCGCCGGGCGCAAGCCGCATTGGACACGCCGCGACTACACCACGAGACCGAGGTGGCCGCCGAAGTGTGAGCTGGAACGGACTGCCAGGACAAGTCGCGCCGATGCCTGGCTGGCTGCCGGCGTGGTGAGGTCAACGCTGGTCCAACCCGTGGCGGCGGAGCTTGGCACGCAACGAGCCGCGGCCGATGCCGAGCAGCGCGGCGGTGCGGATGCGGTTGCCGTCGCAGGCGGCGAGCGCCCATTGCAGCAGCAGCCGCTGCATGCGCCCATACAGGTCGGTGGGGTAGGCGGCATGCAGGCGCGCCAGCGTAGCCACGAGCTCCGCCTCGGGATCGTCGGAAGCGGCCACCGTGCGCAGTTGCAGGTCGCCGGCACCCAAGCGTCGGTGGTTACACCGCAGCACCGATTCGCTGATGCAGTTGCGCAACTCGCGCACGTTGCCCGGCCAGCGGTGGCGCAAGAGGGTGTCGCGGGCGTCGGCACCCAACCCGCCAACGTCGCGCCGGAAACGGCGTGCCGCCAACGCCAAGAAGTGCTCCGCAAGGAAGACGACATCTTCCGGACGCAGGCGGAGCGGTGGAATTTCGAGTCGCACGACATCAATCCGGTAGAGCAAATCGGCACGCAAGACTTTACGGTTCGCCAGAGCGCCGAGGTCCTGGCTGCTGGTCGTCAGCAGTCGGAACCCACCATCGGTCGGTGCCGTGTTCAACAGGCGGACGAGCGTGTCCTGCGCGGCCGGCGCCAACTCGCCGGCCTCTTCGAGAAGTACAGTCTGTCCGTCCAGCGCCGCCAGGCCGTTGACCATGTCGGCAGTGGCAGTCGCGGCCTGCAACACCACCAATGGTGCGCCGCGGCGTGGACTGTCTTCATACACTTGTTGAGCGAGCGTCGACTTCCCCGTGCCTGTCTCGCCGCAGATGAGTACTGGCACCGCGGTAGCGGCGACGCGCGCTACCACTGCGGCCAAGGCTTGCATTTGCGGCGAGACGCACGGCAGGTAACGCTCCTGTAGCTCCAGGTTCCCTCGTATCAGCCGCAGATCGTGCTCGTGAATCGTGCTCGTTTCCACCACTACCCACTCCTGCGCACCCTGAGACGGCTGCATCTCATCACGAGCACGATCCACGAGCACGATCCACGGCGTCGAGAAAGCGATGCATCGCCTCTGCCGCGGCCTTGCGTAACGGCACGACATGCGTCGCGGTGTCTCCCGCGATGCGCCGCGTGGTCGCCTCGGCATCGGCGCCGAGATCGTTTGGATAGGCGCGCATCCACGCTTGGATCATCGGCAGGTCGACTTCCAAGTGGAACTGCAGGCCGTAGGCGGTCTGTCCGAGCCGGAATGCCTGATTCATGGTGAGCGCGCTGAAGGCAAGACGCACCGCGCCCCGCGGCAGATCGAAGGTTTCCCCGTGCCAATGAAACACCTCAGCCTGTTGTGCAAGCGACGAGAGCAGGGCATCCTGGCGCCCTTCCATGGTCAACGACACCGGTGCCCAGCCGATCTCCGGGCGCGCGCCCGGAAAGACGCGCGAGCCAGCCGCCGCCGCGATCAACTGGGCGCCCAGGCATACGCCGAGTACCGGCATCCGACGCTCCAATGCATTCCGAATCACGACCTTCTCAGCAGCAAGGTATGCGTAGCGCCCCTCGTCGTTGACACTCATCGGACCACCGAGAAAGATCAGGGCCGCCGCTGCGCTCCAATCGCCCGGCACGCTGCTGCCAGCAAACAGACGCACATAGTCAAACTGGAAGCCACGCGCAGCGAGGACCTCGGCGAATGTGCCAAGGTCCTCGCATTCGATGTGCTGAAAGACATAGACGCGCCGGGGCACGGTCGCAGACTGCGCGTCCATGACGAGGCGCTCAGGCGTCGAAGTAGAGGTTGAACTCGTGCGGATGCGG
>DATKMS010000194.1:0-3120 GCA_035541735.1 Candidatus Margulisiibacteriota bacterium | reverse complement strand
TCACCCACTTGCGGAGCGCCTCCGTCGAGCAACCGAGCTTCCCTGCGATCGAGCGGATCGTCTCCCAGCGCGAGCCGTACTGGCCCTCATGCTCGAAGACCATCCGCACCGCCCGCTCTCGGACTTCCTTCGAATACTTGCTCCTCCCAAGGAATGGAGCCTCCGGCAAACCCGGGGCGATTCAGGCGGAAGCAGCATCGCAGGGGGGCGGATCGATCGGCCGCGGGCAAGGGTGCAGGCCGAGGTCACCTTTCTTACGACGCTCGCTACGTCGACGCGAACAGAACCGTCATCGCGGAGATCAAGCGTTCGGAGGAGTTCACGGGCTTCGACAACTACGAGTCGGAGTACGGCGAGGGGATCTTTCTTGGAGGACCCAGGACGGTGCAGAGCGTGCTCGTGCAGGAGGCCGCAAAGCACATCGCACAGTTAGCCGTAGGACAACCTCAGCCTCTTTCGAAAACGCAAATGGCAGCCTGCGATCAGCATCCCGAGCAGTGGAATGGCGAGTGACGTGGCTTCCCCGCAGGGACAAGGGCCCGGCGAGTCTCCCATTCGTCGAGCACCCTCGCGAGCGTCGGCCTAGGGCGTGTGGGGGAGACCGGGGGGCTTCGGCTGGCGTGGCCTGCACCCTTCGTCAACACCGATCGGTGGAGGGGCCGTCTGGGGCCGTGGGGCCGTCGCTGTCGCACGCTCCATAGCGTGGGCCGGCTCAGCCGCGCTTCGTCCGCCCGAGCATCACGAGCCCCGCGATGCCGCTGCCGAGGTCGAACTCATACCGTGAGGCGCCGCCGCCTCCTATGCAGCCACATCAGCAGCGGGACGATCATCGAGAGTTCCGCACCGAGTCCGCACGAGGGCGTCGGAGGTTTCTCCCAGAAGGGCCACGCGGCTGAGCACTTCGGGTCGGCGAAGTCGACGAGGCCGTTGCCGTCGTTGTCGATGCCGTCGTCGCACTCCGGGTTCTCGATCTCTGCGAACGGCCACGGGCAGCCCGGGTCGGGCGGCCCCAGCGCGACGCCGTGGTTGGCCGAGGCGCCGCCGTCGAAGTCGATCTTGCCATCGCCGTCGTTGTCGATGCCGTCCTGGCAGGCTGGACTCTCCGTGACACTGTCGGGGCCGCCGCAGCCGGGGTCGGCGGGATAGTCGATGAGGCCGTCGCCGTCGTTATCGATGCCGTCGCTGCACTGAGGTCGCGGAGGCAGGATGGCCAAGAAGGACGGCCCAACGACATTCCGGCCAGGTCGATGAATTGAGCTTCCGCAAGGACCGCGCGCGAGAATCCCTGCGATGCGATGCACACGAGGGCAGGCACGACCATAGAGCGCACGCGTCGCTGCCACTGCGCATTCGCCCTGGGTCCTCCCCTCTTGAGGCCCCCCGATGCCGCTGGTGCATCAGCCGTGCCGAAGCTCCCAAGCCCGGGATGCGCCATGCGGAGAGAGCGAGTGGGACGGTATGCCGCTGTCCATGTGGCGGCTTGGTCCGCCTGCGGTCAGTCCCATAGCTTTGCCACCGTGTCGGGCGGGAAGTTCGATGGTGCTCCGCCGTCCGCCGAGCGCGCAGCCGCGCACCCGCGCAGGCCACTGTCCCCTCCGAGACGCCGAGCAGCGTCAGCCTCGCTTCGTCCGTCTGGTCGCCAACCCCGGTCGTCGCAAGGTCGATGGACTGCCGGTCCGAGAACGCCGGCGCGAAGCCGTCCGCCGCCCTCAACGTCAGCGACTTGGCGTCATCGCTCGAACGGAGACTGGTTCGCGTCCGAGGCACTACGACGCTACACAAGCGACCCGCCGCAATGTGCCGTATTCCTCGAACCCGGAGAACCTCATGAAGACCAGACAACCTGTTATGAGATTCGTTGCTGCCACGGCGGCTGTTCTTGCGTTCGGCGGCAATTTGGCTGCGGGCGACGCACGCGCGCAGGGCATGACTCCTGCGCCGGAACAGGGCAACCCCCCGTCGAAGTTCACGATCGAGTTGCGCAACGGTCTCAAGGCAACGCTTCCCTTCGAGGACAAGCGGGACTTCGAGGAGGCCAAGAAGGGCTTTATCGCCGCGCCGCCTTACAAGCAGATCATGGCCGATGCGGGCCACGTCGCCTGGGACATGGGTAGCTACGACTTCCTGCTGCAAGGCAAGGACTTCGAAACCATCAACCCCTCGCTGCAGCGTCAGGCCGTCTTGAACATGGCCTACGGGCTCTACGAGGTCGTGCCCGACAGGATCTATCAGGTGCGCGGCTTCGATCTGGCCAACATCAGCTTCATCAAGGGCGATACCGGCTGGATCATCTTCGATCCGCTGACGGCCAAGGAAACCGCCCGGGCAGCGCTTGCGTTCATCAACGAGAAGCTCGGCAAGCGTCCGGTCCTGGCCGTCGTCTACTCGCACTCCCATGTCGACCACTTCGGCGGCGTGCGCGGTGTGGTGGACGAAGCGGACGTGCGCAGCGGCAAGGTCCAGGTGATCGCACCGGAGGGCTTCCTGCACGCAGCGATCGCCGAGAACGTGTTTGCGGGCAACGCCATGTCGCGGCGCACGCAGTACCAGTACGCCGTGCTTCTGCCCCGCAGCCCCCAGGGCCACGTCGACCAATCGATCGGCAAGAACGTGGCGAATGGAAACACGGGGCTGATCGCGCCGAACCGCACCATCTCGAAGGACTTCGAGGAGGTGACGATCGACGGTGTAAAGATGGTGTTCCAGAACACGCCGGACACCGAGGCGCCAGTCGAGATGAACACCTACTTCCCGCAGTTCAAGGCCTTCTGGGCGGCGGAGAACATCACCGCCACGATTCATAACATCTACACCCTGCGCGGCGCTCCGGTGCGCAATGCGCTGAACTGGTCGAAGCACATCAATGCGGCGCTCTACCGGTTCGGTCAGGAAGCCGAGGTGACGTTCGCGTCGCACAGCTGGCCGCGCTGGGGCAATGCACGCATCCAGGAAGTGATGCGCGCGCAACGCGACGCCTATGCCAACCTCAACAACCAATCGCTGCACTACGCCAACCAGGGCGTGACGATCAATGAGATGCACAACGTCTACCAGGTGCCGAAGAGCCTGCAGAAGCAGTGGCCCGCGCGCAGCTACCACGGCTCCCCAATGGTCAACAGC
>DATKMS010000193.1:0-4559 GCA_035541735.1 Candidatus Margulisiibacteriota bacterium | reverse complement strand
CCCCGCCGGCGTCGCCGCACGAGTTGGCGGTCGGGCTGACGTTCTTCGTCCAGAAACCAATGGCGAACGTCATCGCGGCCTTCCGATCGGCGGTCGACATACGGTCCGACCGGCAGATCCGTGCCATCGGCATCATCGGCGGCTCGCTCGACGACTTCGCGAGCGTCGTCGTGCCGGCCGGCGAGGCGCGCCGCTATCTCGATGCCCGGCCCGGGGACACACTGAACCTGTCGGCGGACGAGATCGAAATATTCAACGCGCTCGCGACGACCGGCACCGACCTCAGTGTGACCGAGGCGTTGCGACGCATGCTCTTCGCGCGCTACCGCGCGTATCTCGCCCGCGGGCTCGACGGCATCGCGCCCTATGCGCGGGCGCTCGGCGTCGTGCGGAAGCCCTCCGACGAGCTGCTCTCAGCGTGCGACGCGACGTCGCTGCTCCGCCGCTATGCGCCGCTCGCCTGGGCGCTGCTCCACTCGTATCCGCGCGACAAGCCGCCGGACCTCGACGAGAAGTTCTACGTGCTCACGTACGAGCTGGACGGACGCCCGAACTTCACGTTGCGCCATCGGATGGCGGTGCCGTTCGACGGCGGCGTTGTCCTGGCCGAACGCGACTTCTACGTGAGCCACGGCTACAACACTTCCCAGGCAATCTCGGGCGTGATCGCCGTGGCCGACGGCACGATGGTGTTTTACGCCGATCGCGTCTCGACCGACCAGCTCACGGGGGTCGGATCGTCGCTGAAGCAGGCGATCGGCGCCAGCGTCATGGCCAGGGAGCTCACCGCGATGTTCGAGGGCTCGCGCGCCTGTTTCACGGATGAAGCGATGTGCCCGGCGCTCCCGACGGGCCACACGCTCGGCCCGTGAGAACGTACCGGCCGAGGTCGAGAGGTGCCGTAGAGGCTCATCGGCCGTGCCGGCGGGGTCGTCGGCGTCACGCCGGCACCGCCTTGATCAAGTGCGGGACCGGTTTCGCGTACGCGCGCTCCAACACGCGCACGAGAGCGGTCGATGGGTCCGTTCACGCGGACTCAGATAGCGAGTCGGGAGAACTGCCTTCTGAGCAGCCGTCGCACGGGAGTCGAAGCGAGCTGCCGATACTACCGAGTCGTACCAGTTGCGAAGACATTTCCTGATGCAATCAGGATCCAGTCCGGTAGCCTGGCAGATGCCCTCGAAATCGAAAGCGTCGGGCGCCGAAGACTCGAACCACGCAACCACCTCCATGAAGAGCCCCTGCCCGCGTCCAGTCGGGACGATGGCGTACGTGCGGAAGTCGTCCACGGCGCGTTCGAGCACCGCCAGCATCAGTCGCTTCTCGGCCTCGAGGGGTGCCACGGACGGATCGCGAACCTGCGCCGGAAACCTCTCGCGCTGCGCGTTTGGAATGACGATCGCTTTCGTGCTTTTCATGGAAACCATTCTCGGGTGTGCATTTCCTCACGCAACTTTGGATCGCGCGTTCTCTTTGTCATTCCGTGCCGCATGCGTTCGCGACGAGACCGACCAGATCGGAGGATCAGTCGCTGACGCCGCCTGTCCGCCGCCCCTGCCTCCGGCGGCGAAGACGCGACCCGCTGGCGGCGCGTTTCTCGATTGATACTCCCGCGGCGCGCATCCCGCCCAGCGCCGGAACGCGCGCGTGAAGTTCGCATGGTCGGAGTACCCGAGATCCAGTGCGAGCTCGAGAATCTTGTGGTCTGTCCGCTCGAGCACCGCTGCGGCTGTCGCGAATCGTGCCTGCGCGACGAGTATATGATGGTTCGCTCCGGCTTGCGCAAGACGCCGCTGGAGCGTGCGAACGCTCATGCCAACGAAGTCTGCTGTCTGTCGAACGCTCGGATAGTTCTCTCCGCGGGACAGCGTCTCGACCGCCTGTCGGATGGACGCGGCGAAATCCCGGGCTGGTGCGGACGATATCCAGTCCTGAACGTCGCCAGGTATCTCCGTCGGGGCAACGGGCGGGAGACGCGTGGCGAGGAGCGCATGCGGTACGACGACCATCGTTTCGGGCTGCCGGAATGCGATACGAGCGCCCGCCAGCGACGCGGCGTCTCGCAGTCCCGGCGCCTCGTCGGTCTGGAGATGGACCTCCGCGGGCCGCCAGCTCGCTCCTGCGGCGAGCCGCACAAGGCCGATCAGCAGTCCCAGAATGAAGTGATCCGTCTGCTGCGAGGTGAAGTCCCGCGGATCGAGAGCTGGGGCCAAAGCCCTCGCGAGCTGCACCGTATCGCCCGCTACACGGAGCCGAATTCGCTCACGCGAGGTCAACATTGGCGTATACTGCACGGTTGTCTGCAGCATGGCACCGAGGGTTGGCGCGCGGCGAAGAAGGGTGCCAAAGAGGCCCAACCCTTCGACGCCAGTCTGCTCTCCGAGGTTCAGGCCGAAATTCGGCATGGCCAGGACGCGTGCTGCCGCCCCGCGCAGGCGGGTTGAACTCTGGGACGGGACCAACATCTCACTGTCCGAGGCGATCCAGCGGGGCATGTCGGCCATCGCGAGGACACGGTCCACGGATGCCCCCGCACGGCGGAGGAAGTTCACGGTCGTCACGATCGTGCTCGCGCGAGTGAGGGGGACGTACGTCATATGACTCCTTCTCCGACTTGAACGGAAATTACTGGCCGAACACCTATGTCCCTAGAGATCTCCTCTGCGCCAACGAGAGCTCCAACTTGGTGTGGCTCACCAGCTGGGCTTTCCGTCGAAAGCTGCCGGACCGTTGGGCGATGTCCACATGGCCGCACGCTGGGTTACCGGCCGCGCCACATCACCACCATGGCCGTGAGCGTAGCGAACACGGCCAGTGAGCTGACGAGCACCGACCGCCATGGGCGTCGCTGGCGGAGCATTTCCGCCGCGATCAACAGGGTGAACACAGTCAGCCCACCTTCTAGCGCCATGAAGGTCATATCACGCTCAGCACTCTTACCCACGTCGAGACAACGGTGGGCGCACGCGTGCACGGGTAGGCGCGTCTACTGCTCCAGGTCCGCCAGCAAGCGCGCGTTGGTTTCGACAACGTCTTCCAGTCGTGCTGTTCGGGGCCCATGTCTCTTTTTGCTTCTTGCCCATCCTGATTGCGCCGCGTCTTCGAGGACTCCGCACGGTACAGCGTGCAGGGGTTCGTCATGTCGGTCTCATGCGTTTGGGCGCGGACTGTCAGCAGCGAGAAACGCCCGCACGAGACGGATGGGCTGTTGGGCTGCGTGCAACATCCTCGCTCTACTTGGTCTGCACCGAAATGATGTAGTCAGCGATCACGGCTACCACCCCCCGGGCGCCGAACTCTGGGTGTTCCCCCACCCCCTGGGCGCGCTTGAGGGTCTCCCAAACCTTGCGGTGAGTATGAGCCGGGTTGTCGCTGTATACGGCTGCAATCCAGTCACCCGTCGGGAATGTACCACCGTGTCGCTGTACGTAGCTGCGGAGGTCAACCGGCTGTTTGTTGGCGCGGTACACGGCCTTCCCGGGGGCACCTCCTGGGCCGTGGCACGGGACGCAGTACTTTTCGTACCAGACTCGCCCAGCCTCAACGCGAGCCTTCTGCACTTCGTCCTGCGCTCGCACGTGGTTCGGAACAACCCAACCGGCTCCGAGAGCTGCGACAAGCACCGTCACGCGAATTGCCAGAGCGCGCCCCCCAGAGATCGGTTCCTTTGTTTGTGACATAACGTAAGCCTCCTTTCTTTCAAGATTGATGGGTCCTTCTCATTCCCAGATGTCGACCTTACCGCTGCCACAGGATCTGTTGGGCCTCCAGTGGGACACTGGCGTCGGGGTGGTGGGGGATCACGCGGGGTGTGTACTCGTTCGCGGGCCGGGTGTCGAGGAGCTCCACCGTATACACGTAGGCGTTTGGCGCAGCGGTGAGGGGTCGCGCGCACTCCATGGCCTGGCGGATCGGCGCGGCGCTGTCGCCAGCCTCCGCATACAGCTCGACAGAAACGGCAGCGGGATCGAGATCACCAAGATACACGTGGACCTGGAAGCGATGCTGGCCGTCAACGGTGTCGACGTGAACATCGCCGACGTGCGCGGTCCGCCACCGCTCTGCCAAGGCGGTCTGCCACTGCACCAGCGCCGCGCCGGGTGCACCATGATCGGCAGCGCGGTGCCGATAGGCCTCCGCAGCCGGCAGGTAGTAGCGCTCGGTGTACTCGCGTACCACACGGTTGCTGGAGAACTGCGGCGTCAGGCGCGCCATGCTCTCGCGCATCCGCGCTACCCTCGCGGTCGGAATACCATCCGAGTCACGCGTGTAGAATGCCGGTACCACCTCACGTTCCAGCCGTGTGTAGAGTGCGTCGGCTTCTTGCGCATCCCACGCCGGATCGTCGCCGTGCTCCTTGCCGTCGCCGAGGGCCCAGCCGACAGCGGGCGAGTACGCCTCCGCCCACCAGCCGTCGAGCGCGGAGAGATTGAGGCCGCCGTTGACGAGCACTTTCATGCCGCTCGTGCCGCTGGCCTCCCACGGACGCCGCGGCGTGTTGATCCACACGTCGACGCCCTGCACGAGCTGCTCCGCAACGAGCATGTCGTAGTCGCTGA
>DATKMS010000192.1:0-21104 GCA_035541735.1 Candidatus Margulisiibacteriota bacterium | reverse complement strand
GCGCACCCAGCTGCAGCCCGCGCTCGGACCGCACGTAGATCTCCGCCACCGCATCGCCGTAGGCGCGTTGCCAGCCCGGCTCGCGGCGGATTGGGGACGACCAATCTGCGGGCAACAGCACCGCTTCCGTCGGATAGTGCTCCAATAAGCGCCGCCACGCCGGCGCGCCGCTGAAAAAGGCGAAGTTGTCTTCGACCATCGCTTCGGGAAAAACCGTGGCGAAGCGCCCGTCGAGCGACACTTTAACCTGCGGCGCCAGGAACCACAGCACGTATTCTCCCCAATCGAGCGGCACGGCAAGGTTCAGCGATACACGGGCATCGCGCAACGCGCGCACCGCCGCCACCGGATAGTCGCGCGGATCGTAGACGACGCGCAGCCCGTCACGCCACAGCCGCGCTCCGGTGAGGGACAACTGCAGCAACGCGAGCGCCACGATGCCGAAGCTGACGATGCGCTGTGCACTTGCACTGAGCGCAAACGATGAGCGGCGCGCCACCCAGTCCTGTGTCTGCTGGAGCTGCGCTGCAAGCGGTGCCGCCGCACACAGCGCAAACACCGGCGTGTGCCGCTGATGCCGCAGCGCCAACAGGCCGACCCCCACAGCGAGGACAGCCTCCCAGCCGTCGTCGCGCCAGTGGCGGCGCAACGGAAGCGTTGCGAGCAGGGCGGCAAACAGAGCGAAGAAGGCGAACTGCGCCGCGTCCGTCGGCGCCGCCCGCTGCCATTCGGTGATTGGATGACTCCGGCTCAGCTCGTTCCAGATGTAGAGGAGCAAGCCGGGGCCGTAGGGGTTCAGCGCCGTGACTGCAGCCGAGGTGGTCAACGCAACCCACGGGTGCCATGGCGGCCGACCTTCGCTCAGCAAGGTGGCGCCAGTGTAGAAGCCGAGGATACCGAGACCCAAGATGAAGCCGCCGTGCAGGTTCGCCCAAATGAGGAAGACCGGCGGGAGGAACCACAGCACGTGCGGCCGACCGCGGCGGTAGCGATCGATCAGCCACAACGTCAACGCGGCGCCGCAGTATGTGAAGATCTGCGGGCGAATGGCGAAGCCGCGCGCCAGCACCGCGATCACGAGCAAGCCGACGCTTCCCCAGGCATAGGGCGTCGCGCTGCGCCGGCGGATCATGCTGAAGAGCAGGAGGAAGGTCAGCGTCGCGACGGCGAACTTGAGGAGCAGCAAGCCGGACGAACCCGCCCAGCGATAGACCGCCGCCAGGATGACCTGCGACAGCCACTCGTGATTCACCCATGGCTGGCCGGCGACCGTGTACGAGTAGGCATCGAGGCGCGCCACGGCCCCCCGGGCGATGGTCTGTGACCCGAAGAGCACGTGTCCCCACAGATCGTTGTCAGCTTCGTTGACGGAGAAGAAGTAGGCGACGCTGCTGAGCAGCAGGAAGGCCCATGCGCCAGACTGACTGGCGCGGGGGCTGCGCGTTGACACCAGCGGCGAGGGCATGTGTGCGCATGTATCAAGCCGCGCGGGCGAACTCTAACGTCTTCTCCTTGGCGGCCTACCGCAGGGCAGCGTCAATCAAGCGCTGCGCCGAATGGGACTTGGCGTTGAGATGAGCATAGTCTTGCAGGGCGGACTGCGAATCGAACCGCTCAAAGCTGGGTGACCGCCGCGGCCTTGCCGGATGCCGCCGATCGATAGCAGGCGTCGGCAATGGCGACGGCGCGCAGACCGTCCTCGAGCGAGATGGGCATCGGGCCGTCGCAGCGCAAGGCACGGATGAAGTCGCGCAGCACCTCGAGCACCGTCGGCACCGGCGGCGGAACCGGTAGCGAGGTGCACACCGCGCCGCGGGCGATCGATGCGGTGTTGAAGACGTGATCGGCGATCAGCTGGCCCTGTGCCCCCGCCATCTCGATGGCGCCGCAGCGGCTGGCGGTGGCGCGCGACCCAGCGATGTCCGCTAGCACTGTGCCGCCACCGAAACGGATGATGGCAGCGAAGTTGTCCTCGGTGTGTGTGGTGCTGACGCGGGCCATCTCACAGCTGACGCGGTCGGCTTCCAGGCCGGTCAACAGGCGCGCCAGGTCGAAGACGTGGACGCCGGTGTGCAGGGTCATGCCGCCACCGGCGACCGACGGATCATCGAGCCAGCCGGGCCGCGACGGCTCGAAGCGTTGGCTCAACCGGAGCGCGTGCAGCGGACCGATCGTCTCGCGCTTGCGCAGGAGCACCGGCACGACACTCGCATAGCGGACGGTCTGCGCCACCATCACCGCAATGCCGGCGCTGTGCACGGCGCGCCGGATGCGCTCGCCGTCGGCGAGGTTCGCAGCGGCGGGCTTTTCCAACAAGACCGGCCGCCGCGCCGCCGCCGCCGCCGCCATGATCTCGGGGTGCATGGTGGGCGGAACGACCACGATGATGGCTTCGACATCGGGTGCCGCGATCAATTCCCGGTAGTCGCCATAGGCCCGGCAGCCGAACTCTGCAGCCTGGCGGCGGCCCGCTTCGAGGTTCCGGCGGGCGATGGCCACGAGGCGCAGATCGTCCGCCAGGTCGCGGGTGATGTGCGTGGCGTAGCGGACGCCGTGCTTGCCGACGCCGATCAGTCCGATGCCAATGCGCGACATGGCTCGCACGCTCTGTCTCAACCTGCGGGCAGCGGTCTAGGAATCATGCAGTCCGTCCCGACCCTCTCCCGATCGCCAGCCGGAGCAGAGGGCAGCGAGACTCACGCCGCGCCGACGAACTTCGCCAGCCGACTGCGCCCGTGCCGCTCGAGGCCCACGGAGCTGAGCCGCTCCATGTATTCGTGCACCGTGTGCTGCAGGAACCTGTGTACGCGCTGCGCGCCCGCCACCAGTTGCGGTTTCGACGTGCCCTTGCCGGCTAGCACGATCATCGGTTCGAGCAACTCCGGACTCGCTACGATGCCGAGGAACGTGTGCTCGGTGCGGTCGAGGAAGTCGTGCAGGTATTCGGTGCGCTGCGGCTGGTGCGCCAGGTGGTAGCGCATGTGCCCCGTCCCGTAGGCGATCGCACGCGCCGTGTCCTGCATGCTCAGCCGGAAGATGCGCGCATCTACCGAAGAGACCGCCGTATGTTGACGGAAAATGCCGAGCAGCAAACTGGCGAGCATCAGGTTGCAAGCGAGTGACGCCTCCGGGTATGTCTCCGCACACAGGATCTCCTTCAGCGCTTGCTCCGCGGTTGCGCTGGCGCGCTTCAAGCCGCTGCCTGCCAGCGCGCGCTTGCGGAACACCTCGACGTGACGTGCCTCGTCGATCATTTGCGCGCACAGGTAGCTCTTCAGCTCGAGGAACTCCTGGTTGATGGAAAAGACCCAGCGCGACGGGAACTCCATCATCACCAGCGAGATCTCTTCCAGCGCGGTGCACAGCTGACTCATCGCCGCTTCGCGGTCGGCGGGCAGCGGCGCCGTCTTCAACGCCGCCCAGTCGATGTCGACCGCCGGGGTCCAGCGGCGCGCCTTGGCCTCTTCGTAGAGCGCCGCGACGTTCTCCGACCACACGTCACTCTTGCGGTTGATGGTGTAGCCGAGGTCTGGGAGGCCGGGCACCATCTGTGAGCCGCGCGCCGCCATCGAGTAGTTCTTGCGCACGAACTCGGGCAACTGGTCGTAGCCGTAGCTGCCGACATTGCAATCGTCGTAGGTGAAGCCGCGTTCAGCGTTGGCGGGCTTGCACGCCACCTTCTCGGTGGGCGCGTCGTACCAGTTGAGCGTCAGATTCCCCGAGAAGACCTTTTGAGTCAGCTCGATCAGCGCGGCGTCTTCGAAGAAATTCTTTTCGGCAAAGTAGGCCATGGCGAAGCTGCAAGCGTTCTAGGCCTGCGCAGCAATCGCGGCGCGGGTCATCTCCATGGCCATCGCCAGCTTGCTGCGCTCGCGGCGCTCGGGCAGACCGCATTTGTCGAGACGCTCGAAGTACTCATCGACCTGCTTGAGGTTGAACTGCGCGGTGATCTTGAGGCCCTGCTGAATGTTCTCCTTCTTCATCCCTTTGCCAGAGAGGATGATGAAGGGCTCGAAGACTTCGGTCGCGTAGCCGCCGCCGAAGACGAAGTTCTCCGCCTCGTCCAAGTGACGGTGGATGATCTCGCGCTTTTCGGGGAAGTGGTCGAGGACCCACTTCAGGTGCTGCATGCCGTAGCCGACGTGGCGTGCTTCATCCTGCATGACGAGACGGAACATCTTCTTGTCGACCTCGGTTGGGCTGATCAGCTCGCTGAAGCGGAACAAGGTCAGCACCATGCCTTCGGCCTGCAGGTGCAGGGTGAGGGAGGCTTCGGCGAAGCTGTCGGCGTCGCGCAGGAACTTGAGGTTGACCTCGTTTGCCTGGCTGGCACGCATCAGGCCCCAGCCGGTGGTCAGTGCGCGCTTGCGAAAAACCTCCGCGTGCCGCGCCTCGTCCATCGCTTGCGTGGCGATGAAGTTCTTCACCTCGAAGAAGTCGGCGTTGAGGCGCCCCATCCACTTCGCCGGCACGTCGGTGGCGATCATCTCCACCTCGGTGAGGAAGGTCAGCAGCTGTGAGTAGGCCTTGCCGATTTCTTCCGGCAGCTCGTACTTGGCAAGCTCGTCCCAGGGGACGTCGGTGGTGGCGTTCCACTGCCGGCTCATGGCTTCTTCGTAGTAGCCTTCGATGTTGTAGGCCCACACCTCGCTCTTGCGGTTCACCTCCGCTTGCAGGTCGGGAACCCCCGCGGGGATCTCGGCACCGCGCGGTGCGAAGCTGCGGTTCTGGCGGATGAGCTCGGGCATCTCCGTGAAGCCGTAGCTGCCGACATCGAGGTCGCGGAACGTCAGCCCGCGGCGCGGGTTCTGCGGCTCACACTGCACCTGCTCTGTCGCAGCGTTCATCCACGACAGATCCAGCTCGCCGGTCCGCAAGGTGTATTGGTACCGATCGACGAAGTCCTTGTCGTCGAAGAAGTCGATCGTACTCAGATAGCTCATTCGAGTCCTCCTCCGGATCAGGCGTTGGCGTGGGCGGCCCTGCGGCCGGCGGCGAAATCGATGTCCAGTTTTGCTGCCAGGTCCATGAACTCCTGCACACTTTCGGCGAAGCGGTAGAGTTTGTCGTGGCCGTCCGGGTCGTCGTAGAGGACGCGCATGTGCTCGCCGAGGTGCGTTAGTGTGTTGATGCTGTGCGCCGCGTCGGCGGCGCCGTGTTCCTGAATGTTGCGCAGCATTTCAACCCAGGTGTCGCGATCGCCTTCGACAATGAAATCGACCGCTGCCGGTGTCAGCTCGCGCGTCGCGTGCACTGCCGTGCAGTCGAAGACTTCGAAGCTCAGCACGAACTCCTGCGGGCCGTCCTGGTCGTCGAGGACGCGAACGCCGAAGGTGGTATCGAAATAACCGAGACGTTTGAAGCGCTCGCGTTCGCTCTGCATGAGGGTCTGGAGGGCGCGGAAGAAGTCGACGGACGGGAAGACAACTTTCATCTCGATGCTCCTGAAACTATCGAGGAAACCTTATGAGACTCGTCTTGCCTGGTCAAGGAATTTGCCCAACGCCCAGCGTCGGGTGCGTTGCAAAGGCTTCTCCGCTTCGTTTACAAAGGCCGCTCGTCGAACGGAACGAATACTACGGAACGAATACTGATGCATCCGGCAACCCGTAACCGTCGTCTCCGCAATCCCCGGTCCACCGGTCGTGCGCCGTTCGACATCCACGCGGTCATCGCCGCGCTCAGGGCGGCGGCACCGGCGTGGAATGCGCCCGTGGTGACGTTGATCGCCAATCAATCCGACGATCCCTTCCAGATATTGGTGTCCTGTCTGCTGAGCCTGCGCACCAAAGACGAGACCACGGGGCCGGCCGCGCACCGACTGTTTGCACTGGCACACACCCCCGCGGCGATGCGGCAGCTGGAGGCGCGCGACATCGAACGGGCCATCTACCCCGTCGGCTTCTACCGTACGAAGGCGCGGACCATCCTCGAACTCTGCCGCGTCCTCATCGAGCGCTACGACGGTGCCGTACCTGACGACCTGGACGAGTTGCTGACGCTCAAGGGGGTTGGCCGCAAGACCGCGAACCTCGTGCTCACCCAGGGGTTCCGCAAGCCAGGGATCTGTGTCGATACCCACGTCCACCGCATCTCCAATCGCTGGGGGTACGTGCGCACCAGGGACCCGCATGCCACCGAGATGGCGCTACGCCGCAAGCTGCCGGCGCAGTACTGGATGGAGTACAATGACCTGCTGGTTGCGTTCGGGCAGACGATTTGCCAGCCGACATCGCCGTGGTGTAGCCGCTGTCCAGTTGCCGCGCACTGCCGGCGACGGGGCGTGACCCGCTCGCGTTGACACGGCTTGGGCGCGCACCGTTGCCGCAGCGCCTGTCTTGACTCGCCTACCACTGCCGGTTAGAAACCCGGCGCAATACGGTGCCATTAAGGAGAATTGATGCGGAACAGTTGTAGGGTGGTGTGGTGTGGACTCGGCGTGTCCGTGTTGTTCGGGCTATCGGCGTGCGCCGCCAAAAAGCCGGTCAAAAGCAACATCGACACCGCGGCGGCGGTAGAAGCCACGCCGATGCCGACTGTTCCGCCAAAGACCCCGACGCCAGAGGTCGCCGCCGCACCGCTGCCGACGCGGCCGGTCGGCAAGCAGGCGAAGGCCGGCAAGGGTGCTGCAATCGGTCCGGTCGTGACGTTTTTCGGTGCCGCGCGCGCCGATGGTTCGACTGTCGAACCGGTGTCCGTCGAGAAGGGTGTTCCGGTGTACCGGAGCGAAGTCGGATCGGGCTTCATGTTGGTCGTCGAGGTCAAGGCTGGTGAGAGCGGCTATGAGCCCGGGCGGCGCGTGTCTGCATACGTCCCCGGAGACCCGAAAGTGCGGCCTGACCTGGAGATCGAAACCAGCCGTGACATGGGCAACGGCAGCCCGGAGGTCTGTGACCGGCAGCGTCCGAACATCGGCGGCATTCCCGGCATCAACCCGCCGAGCTTCGCCGAGACGCAGAAGATCAGCGATGCCATCAACGATTTCGGCTGTCGCTTCGAAACCTTCATCGAATCGGATGGGTCATGCACGCTGAGCAAGAGTGGCGACTACTCCTTCGTCAGCAAGGACACGACGACGCAGTTCTGCATGATCGTGGCTCGTGCCTACATATTTCCGGTGGGCAAGACGCTGTTGAGCGTGCGGGTGCGTGACTCCGAAGGTAATCCGGGACCGGTGAAGCAAATGTGGATCTATCGCCCAACGATACCGGCGGCGCGGCCGCCCAAGCCCGCGAAGCATTAAGGCAAGGCATCTTGAAGAGTGGAGCGGATGGTTACCCGCGAGGACTGCGTAGGAATGCGAACCGCACCTGGGCAGCAGGTCTCGCCCGCTCGACCGGGGTTCCACTCGAACGACACCGGAGGTCAAGCGTCATGAACGCCAGCCGAGCAGTCCTCGCGATGGTTCTCTTCCTCAGTGGCTGCAGCAGTTGCAACCGCGGCGAAGAATCAGGTGCGGGCGCGGGAGGCGCAGCGGCGAGACCCGCACAACCGGCGGCTGCGACGGCCGGCAAGATCCAGGTTGCCCCGCCGCAGGCTGCGACGGGGCGCTCGCCCAACCCGGCGGCCCCACAGGGCGGTTCCGAGGCGGCGCCGGTCGCGCCCCAAGCCGCACAGCCACCTGGACAAGGCCCGGCCTCCCCTGATGATTGCGTCGTCGTTGCCGACGTGAATCCTGACTTCGGTCCACCACCGCTGGCGGCGGCGTTCACTGCCGAAGCCGATTGCGGCCAAGGCGTGACTTACAAGTGGGACTTCGGTGACGGATCCCCACCGAGCACCGAACCCAACCCGACCCACACCTACACGAAGGACGGCGACTACACGGCGTCGGTGACGGTGTCGGGCCCCAACGGCGCGACCGCTTCGGATGAGATCGACATCTTCGTCGAGGAAGACTGAGCGAACGCGCCGACGCTGACGCCGCGTCGGACGTTGAACGGCGGATGCGCCAATTCGGGCGTGGCGAGAGGCGGCTGTATGAAAGCCACCAGCGCATCACGGGTTCGCTCGACACTGCTGGTGAGCGGCGGACTGCTGGTGTTCATGGCTTTCGTGATCTACCGCAGCCTGCACGTTGCTAGCTACCAATGCACGGTGTGCATCGATTTCCACGGACAGTCGGCGTGTCGAAAAGTCGAAGGTCCTACCGAGCAGGACGCCCGGATGGGTGCGACGACCAACACCTGCGCTTTTCTTGCCTCCGGCGTGACCGACAGCATCGCCTGCGAGCGTACCCCGCCGACCAAGGTCGAGTGCACGGCGGTCAACTGAGCACAGAGCGTTGTAAAGCGCCTCGCCCACGCACGTCGCCGCGGTGGACTCGTTTCGGGCGTCAATAAGGGTGGTCTGTCAAGGAGGCGGGGTGAAGCAACGGAGGCGAGGAGTCAATGCAACTCCCCGCCCCCGATTTCTCTGTCGGACTTCAGGCAGGCCGCTTGAAGAGGCTCTGCATCTTCATCGCCAGGCCCATGTCGCCGGCGATTTTGAGCTTACCGCTCATGAACGCCATCTGGCCGTTCAGCTTGCCGCTGATCATGTCGACATAGTCTTGCGCCGCCATCGTCATGGTCATGTTCGGCGAAGCGTGTGAGCCCTCGGCGACCGAGCACGCGCCGTCCTTGATGATGACGTGATAGTTGCCGCCGCCGTCGCCGCTCAGGTTGAACTGAATCACCGAGTTCATACCCTTTGCTGCGTCGGCGTTGAAGTTCGCCGGCATCTGGCTGAAAATTTCCTTCACTGCTTCTGCTGTACCTGCCATCGTTACCTTCCTCCTTTCAACGATTGAGGGGCTTGGCAGCGCGCCCTCTGTCGCTCGTGTCCCTTAGCGTATGCGTTTCTGGTTGCTGCTCCCCGCCGCCACAACCTCCCGCCCAATCAGCGCGTTTTCTATGCGAGGCGCGCTTTCTTGTCAATCGACCGATGCAACTTAATTTGACGGGCGAGGGTACGCCTCATCCGAGCGCGCCGGCGACCGGCAGGCGGTTGACCACCAGGTTGGAGGGCAGGTTGAGGGTGCCGCCGATGTTCGAGTAGGTGAAATGGCGGGCGTTGACATGCGCATGCAGCGGTACGCCCGGTCCGTCGTGGATCTCGTAGTCGAGTGGAATCGGGCCCAGGATGTTGAGCACATTGTACAGGAGCGCAGCAAACACCTTCCAGCGCTGCGCTGGCAGGTCGATGGCCCGCACCCAATCGTTGAGGCATACCACCTCGTAGCTCCGCGGAAACGTTCCGAAAGGGCAGAAGTACGCACAGCAGCCGTCACGCTCCTCCAGGAAGAAACCACGGTGGCGCGCGAATGCGACGATATCGTGCCAGACGCGTGGCGTCTGTGCGCTGACCTCGCACTCGCGGGCCACGACTGCAAACGGCAAGTCGGAGCCAATCACCTGGTTGTGGAGGTGGGGCTGCGAGGCGCCCGACTCTTTGCCCTGGTTCTTGCGAATCAACACGGCGCGCACGGCCGGGTTGGCATACGCGCGCCGTGCCACGTCGACGTCGGCGGCCAACAACGCCTGGAACTGCTCCAATGGCAGCATGCCTGTGTAGAGCAGATCGTCATGCCCCCGTGCGCTATCGGCAAAGTGGCGCGGATCCTCGATGACGACGTACGACTCGTTGCGTCCGCCCGTGCAGCACTCTGGAATGCGCGGAACGAGGTTGGGGACGGCGCGGATCAACCAGCTATCGCCGTGGCGTTCCGTGAACACTTGTCGGGCAAGGATGCGCAACACTTCTTTGGGCGTCTGGTCCTCGTTTCCTGGACAGAACGGGCAGGAGCGCTGGGCGGCTTCCAACTCCGCCCGCAACTGTGCTTCATACGCGCCGCGATCGACGGCTGGGTTGCCGGTCGGTGCGCGCCGCGGAAAGCCGCTACGCTTCTTGTGGATGTGCGTGAAGTAGGTGACCGCACCCGTGAATGGGTTGCGGACCCACACCAGTTCCCCTTTCTCCTCGCGGCACTCGATGGGCATCGGACGACAACACGCCGCCGGATCGCTCGGCAACTTCAGGGGACGCGATCCGGCACCCCCTGGCCGCGCAGGTTCACTCAGAACTCGCCGTGATGTCAACCGGCGTGCCCCCGGAGAGACACGGATCGTCGATCGTGGCATCGAAGGTTCCGGTTTCACCAGGGCGTAAACTGGGGGGGCTGACGTTGAGTTCCTCGTGCAAGCACGGAGTACCGGCCGTCATGTCGACAGCGCTGACAATGACCGCCACGCCGCGGGCATCCTCCCCGCCGACGTTCTTGACTTTGCCCGATACGTGTACGGCGGACGGTCCGGTTCGCGGCGCCCGCCTCGAGACCAGAACCACGTGCGCCGGGCCGTCATTGGCACCGGATGTTTTGGCGTCAGGCGGCGCGCCTTGTTCGCCGCCTTCTTCAGGCGTCCCCGGTGCCTGTGGGGGGAGGTTGCGTTCCTCGACGTTCTTCGTGTTGACCGGAGGGGAATCCGAGAAGTGGACGATTCCACGGTCGTCGGTCCATTTGTAGAACGTCTGCCCGCTGGCAACTCCGCACCAGCAGAGAAGGCCCGCGACCGTCAACCAGGAGCGAAAGTGAGTCATGCAGAACGACGTCAGGCGGTGACGAAGAACACTTGCGAGCCTAGTACCATGGGATCACTGTACGAAGCACCTGGCAGGCTGTCAACGTCGAACTTTGTCTGCTAAGGAGAGTGCAGACTGCAGCACGCGTCGGTGGCCGCACAGGCAGCAGGGCTTGATCACGCTGGAAGCCGTGGTTACCTGCGAACGGCGAGGAAACGACTGATGACCGCTAGAGAGGCTGTGCTGGTTGCATTCGATCGTCTGTTTGACAAGGCCGCGCGCAAGCTCGGCGTGCAGTGTGATGAGCGGGAGAAGGAGGAAGCGAAGCAGAGATTTGCCGAGCGGCACGCTGCTGCCCTCGATGCCGTCGCGCAGTTGCCGATGGCTCAGATCCCGGAAAGTGTCATGGAGGCGATGGAGGAAACCATCGATGGCCTGTCACCGGCGCAGGTGGTTGCCCAGCTTGCCGCCATTCCGCTTGCGCACCACGCACAGCAGATGCTGCGGATGATTGCCTATCGCTCTGCTCAGCAACGCCTTCTAGACCACCTGATCACCCAAGCCGACGATCAGTACGGCGGTAACTGAAAGGGGCAGCGGCCTGGAGCCGGCTGCGCCCGCCGGCCTTTCGGCGCCGTATGGTCGGCGCCGCGGTCCTGCCATTCGTGACGGTGAAGAGAAGCCGAGCCGCGCACGAGGTGAACGGCCTCGCACAACGTCCCGACGCCCTGCCCGAGGCCGGTAGCGGTCTTTACATGCCAGGCCCTGCGGGCTAACGCCCTGCAAGCTGCCTCTGGTCGCAACTCCTCGTGTCCTACGACGTGTGAAACCCCGCGCCAGCCGCGGAAAAGAGACTGGACAGTGCGGGCCGCCAGCCGCGGCAGGCACTTGCAGGGCAGCTGCATAGAAGCTGGAAAACGATTATGCTAGGGACTTCAACGATGCAGTCGCACGCTCCGAATCGCCTGAAGGATGCGGCACTCATCGCCGGGTGCTGTGTGCTTCTCGGCGGGTGCGCTGCCTTCCATAAGAGGCCGACCTCATCCACATTTCCCGCGGTGCCGGAGATGGGGACGGCAGAGACCCTTTCGACGCCGCTGCCGCCCGACGCGGCGCCCATGGGGCACTACCTGAAGGCAGAGATCGCCCTGACGCAAGGCGACTACGATGTCGCCACCAAAGAGTACGAGCTGGCGGTGGCAGCCGATCCAGCGTCGCCGCTGCTGCATTATCGCCTGGCGACCCTGTATGTTCGCGCCAACCGTCTCGCTGACGCCCGCGCCGAGACCCAGAAGGCCGTCGACCTGGAGCCCGACAATGTGCAGGCGCGCGTTCTCTTGGCGGGCATCTCGTCGGCCTCGGGCCAGGACGCCGACGCCATCAGTCAGTACGAGGCCATCCTCCGCCTCGATCCCAACAACCAGGAGGCGCACCTGTTCCTCGGCGCGCTCTACGGCAAGCAAGGAGAGTTCGACAAGGCCGTTGCGGTGCTCGAGCAGCTGACGCGCAGCAGCCCCCAATCATTTCTTGGCTTCTACTATCTCGGACGCGTCCACGCAGCGGCCCACGAGTTCGACAAGGCCGAGAAGGAATACCAACATGCCCTGCAGCTGAGTCCACAGTCGGAGATGGTGTTGCTCGACCTGGGGCTGCTCTACGAAGCCGAGGACAAGCCGGAGAAGGCCATCGAGATCTACCAACGCGTTCTCGCCACCAACCCGCAAAGCGCTGTCGTGCGCAAGCGTCTGGGAGGATTGTACGTCGGTCAGAAGCGTCTTGATGAGGCCCTGTCGCAGTTCAAGGAATTGGAAAAGACCGAGGCCGATGTGCAGGAGACGCGTGTCAAAATGGGTCTCATCTACTTCGAAAAAGGCGATTACGAGAAGGCCGCGACGGAGTTCACCCTCGTACTCGCTGCCGAGCCGAAGAACGATCGCGTGCGCTACTATCTGGCCTCTGCGTACGGCGAGCTGCAGGACGAGCAGCGCGCCGTCGACGAGTTCGCCCGCATTCCACCAGACTCGGAGTACTACCCGGATGCGTGCGCGCACATCGGCTACATCCGGCAGAAGCAGGGCCACGTCGACGAGGCTATCGCGTATGTGAAGAAAGCCATTGATGCCAAGCCGGACAACTCGGATCTCGTCGGCTTGCTGGCATCGATGTATCGTGAGCGCGGCGATCTAGCGGGCGCCATCCGCCTGCTGCAGGAACTCATCAACCGCAATCCGACCAGCGACAAGTACTACTTCACGCTCGGCGCGCTGTACGACGAAGCCAAGAACAAAGATGCCGCCGTTGCCGCGATGCGCAAGGCCATCGAGCTGAACCCGCAGAACGCCGCAGCGCTCAACTATCTGGGATACACGTACGCCGAGATGGGCGTGAATCTCGACGAAGCCGAAGACCTGATCCAACGGGCCATTAGCATCGAGCCGAACGACGGTTTTTACATCGATAGCCTCGGCTGGGTGTATTACCAGCGCGGGGACTACCAGAAGGCGGTCGAACAGCTGGAGCGTGCCCTCGAACTGGCGCGCGAAGATCCGACGATCGCTGAGCACCTGGCCGATGCCTACCTCAAGACCGGCAAGACGCAGGACGCCCTGCGGCTCTATCAGGAGGCGTTGAGCCGCTCCAAGGAGAAAGACCAAGTCGAACGCTTGCGCGGCAAGATCGAGATCCTGCACGACAGTCACGCCGACGGTGGGAAGGATTCGTGACATGCGGCGCGCGCGGTGCAGCGGCAGGCGCCGTGCCACGCTGCTGTCCGTCGCGCTGAGCTGCTGGCTGGCTGGCTGCGCGGCGACCCGGGTGACGCCGCCACACCCGGCGCCGGCTGTCCTGCCGTCGGCGGCGGAGATCGACGCGGCGCTGGCGGCGCGCCGCGACAGCGTGCAGAGCTTGCGTGCTCTGGCACGGCTGCGCTACCGCGACGCAGCGCAATCAGTCACCTCGCGGCAGGCCATCGTCGTCGCACGTCCCGACCGCGTCCGCGTCGAGGTGCTGTCGCTGTTCGGCTCGGTCTTCCTGCTGGTAGCCGAGGACGGGCGGATGACCGCCTACGCCCGCGACGAGAACACGGTCTATCGCGGACAAGCGTCGCCGCAGAACCTGGAGCGCTACGTCCGTCTCGGGCTGCCGGTTGAGGAGTTGGTGGACATCGTGCTCGGCACCCCGCCGCCGCGTGACGGGCGCGCCCAAGTCTCGTTCGACGAACGCGCGGGCGCCATCCGCCTGCGCCGGTCGTTCGACGCCGGCGCGCAGATCGTGTGGCTTTCTGATGCGTCGCTGCCGCTGGCAACCGAAGAGGTCGGCGCCGACGGCACGGCGCGTTGGCGGGCGACCTTCGATGCGTACGAGGAGCACGGTGGCGTACCGGTGGCGACACGCATTGGGCTCGACCTGCCCGCCTGGTCGCAGTCGATGGAGATTTCCCTGCAAGACCTGGAAGTGAATCCGCTGCTGGATCGCTCCGTGTTCGCCTTCCAGGCGCCCGCCGGAAGCAAGGTGGTGGATCTCCACCCGCTTGCAGACTGATGCGCCGCCTCATCGCGCTCTGGCTGCTGGCGTTGACGGGCTGCCAGCCCAGCTCGCAGCAGCCTGCCGCAACGCCGACCGCAACCCACCGCGAGCAGCGCCTGGTAAGCGCGACCAGCAGCGATCCGAAGACGTTCAATTCGCTGCTGGCGGTGGATCCGGCGTCGGCCACAGCGGTCAACGATCTGTTCGACGGGCTCGTGCGGTTGAATCCGCGTAGCCTCGAGATGGAACCGATGCTCGCCGCGCGTTGGGAGTACAACGCTGACGGTACGGTGTGCACGTTGCACCTGCGGCACGACGTCCGCTGGCACGACGGCCAGCCGTTCACGGCGGCCGACGTGGTGTTCACGTTCGATGCCACCTACGACGAACGCGTGCCGAACAGCATGAAGGACTTGCTGCTGGTTGACGGAAAAAGGATCCAGGTCGAGGTGGTTGACGACTACACGGTGCACTTGACGCTCCCGCGGCCCTTTGCGCCACTGATCAACTCGCTCAGCCAGCCGATACTGCCGAAACACATTCTCGGTCCATCCCTGGCGGACGGTACGTTCGCGCAGCAGTGGGGCATCGACACGCCGCCCGAGCGGCTCATCGGCACGGGCCCGTACCGCATGGTGCGCTATGTCCCGGGGCAGTACATCGAGTATCGCCGCAATCAAGACTACTGGATGAAGGATGAGACCGGCGCGCGCTTGCCGTATCTCGAAGCACAAACGCGCCGCATCCTGCCCACTCAAGACACGATGTACTTGAACTTCCTTGCGGCACAAACCGACGTCTATTCGCCGCGGCCGGAAGAAATTGCCGAGCTGCGCACCAAAGCCAATACCTTGCAGATCGCCGTCGCAGAACTCGGACTGGAAACCGGCTCGACGTTCGTCTCATTCAATCGGAACCCGCGTCACTACGTGAAGAACGGCAAGACCGACCCGCGGCTGACCTGGTTTGCCGACCCGAACTTCCTGCGCGCCATCGCACACGCGATCGACAAGCGGTCGATGATTGTCGAGTGCCTCAACGGGTACGGCAAGCCGGCAGTCGCGGAGATCTCGCCGGAAAACAAAATCTATCACAACCCCAACCTTACGGATTACGCCTACGACCTCGGCGAAGCGAAACGCCTGCTTGCCGCCGGCGGCTATCTCGATCGTGACGGCGACGGCGTGATCGAGGACCATGATGGCAATCCCATAGAATTTTCCCTCAATACCAACTCGGGCAATCAGGTGCGCGAGAAAATCTGCTCGATCCTCAAGGAAGACTGGACCAAGCTCGGCATGAAGGTGACCTTTCGCCCGCTGGACTTCTCGGCGCTGATCGAGCGCATCGACAGCACCTTCGATTGGGACGCGATTCTGATCGGCTTCACGGGGACGCCGGATCCCAACAACAGCGCCAACCTGCTGCGCTCCAGCGGCAATCTGCATTTCTGGAACCCCGGCCAGCCCAAGCCGGCGACGCCGTGGGAGGCGGAAATCGACAGCCTCCTCGACCAGGGCTCGCGCGAGCTGGACGTGGAGAAGCGGCGCCAGTGCTACTGCCGGATCCAGGCGATCTTGCACGAGGAACTCCCCATGATCCAGACGGTGCGGCAAACGCAGTTCGTTGCCTACAAGAGCATTCTCCAGAACTTCCGCCCCACAGTCTGGGGATTGTATCGGCCCGAGTTGATCCGGGTTGGCGAGAACTGATTTCCTCATTCGTTTGTTCCGGATTTCCTTGGATCGCCTCCAATTGTAATGAGTCGTTGACACATGTCGCAATTTGCGGGCACTATGGCGGTCTCGCGCGTTGTACGTAACGTCGACATGACAACGGGAAGCAAGCAGCGTCATCCTTCGCGGACAGGTGGTATGCGCGTTGCAGCTCGGGATCGCCGGTCTGTTGGGGCGGGGCTTCGCACGTGCTAGGTCGATTTGGCGAATTCATCAGGGCGTCCATCGGGCGGCGTCTCAGCGTAGGGATGTGCCTGACTCTGCTTGCGGGACTGGCGATCTCGACCATCTTTTCGGTGCGCGACGAGCATCGTGAGATGGAGAACATTCTGTGGGAAAAGGGGAAGTCGGCGCTGGGCTTCACGGCGCCGCACCTGGGACGCTCGATCAAGGCAAACGATCCGCAAGCCTTGCAGACGGAGCTGGCGCTCCTGTTGCAGGATCCGGATTTCGACTACGCCTTCGTCTTCAACGACACACAAATGCTGGCCAAGGCAGCCGACCTCGGGATCACGGCCGAGCCGTTGGCGCCGCCGCCGCGGCTGGCCAGCCTGCGCCAGGGTCGCTTTGTGCCACGCACGTCGGAAACGTATCTGGAGATTTTGACCCCGATCTACGTCGACGGGCGAAAGGTCGCCGCGGTTGGTCTCGGCCTCTCGTTGGATATGCCGCTGCACCAGGGGCGTCGCATCGGACGCCGTCTGGTGGTGGTGACGGCCGGTCTCCTGACGCTGGTCCTGGGTCTCATCTACTGGTGGGCGCGCAAGACGGTGGCGCCGCTTGTGGACCTTACGAAGGGTGCGGAGCAGTTCTCGAAGGGCAACCTGTCGGTGCGCGTTCCGGTCACCAGCCGCGACGAGTTGGGTCGCTTGGCAGCGACATTCAATCACCTCGCCGAGTCGCTGCAGCGCACGCTCGAAGAAAAAGACCGTGTGCTTGCCGAGACCAACCGGTTGTACCGCAATCTCAAGGTAGCGCGCGCGCGCCTCGGACGCGCGGAGCGCTTGAGCGCGGTGGGCATGCTGGCGGCGGGCGTGTCGCACGAGTTGAACAATCCGCTCGGTATCATCCTGTCCACGGCGGGCAACTTGCGCGAAGCGGCAGGCGAGGCGAGCCCGTTTGCCGAAGACGTCGCCATCATCGAAGCCGAAACCGAGCGCTGCCGGCGAATCATCCAGGGGCTCTTGAACTTCGCTGCCAGCGGCGAAAGCCATCCGGAGGAAGTCGACGTCAACGTGCTGATGCGTGAGACGGTGGCGTTGGCGAAGCACGACAAACGCGCGCAGTCGCTCACCGCCGAGTGGCGCCTCGATCCGCACCTGCCACTGCTGTGGGTCGACCCGCGCCAGATGCAACAAGTCTTCCTCAATTTGCTGATCAACGCCGCGGATGCGATGGACGGTCGCGGCGTGGTGCGGTTGCGAACCACGGAATCGATCGAGGGCGGCAACCGCAAGGTTACCATTGAGTTCGGCGATCATGGGTGCGGCATCAGTGCCGCCGACCTCGATCACATTTTCGATCCGTTCTACACGACCAAGCGCGGCGGGGCGGGCTTCGGTCTCGGCCTCGCCGTCAGCTACGGCATCATTGCCTCACACGGGGGCGAGATCACGGTCTCATCGGAGCTGGGCCGCGGCAGTGTTTTCACCATCACCCTGCCGGTGCACTCCGAGGCCACCCAGTTGGGGACGGTCGGTCATATGGGGTGATATGGGTCATTCAATGCTGCTACTCGACGACGAGGTCAACCTCGGCCGTTCACTGAGCCGCGCGCTGCAGCGCGACGATCTGCACGTCGACACGTTCTCCAAGCCGAGCGAGGCCATCGAGGCGGTGAGCCGCAACTCGTACGCGCTGGTGCTCGTCGATCTTCTCATGCCCGAGATGACGGGCCTGGACTTCTTGCGCGAGGTGCGCCGTATCAGTCCGGATACGCTGGTCATCATCATGACGGCCTACGCCACCATCCAGACCGCCGTCGAGGCGATGCGCTCGGGGGCCTTCGACTACCTGCAGAAGCCGTTCACCAACGAGGAGGCGCGCCGGCATGTGGATCGGGCGTTGCGCCACTTTCAGCTGACGGAGGAGAACCGCAACCTGCGCGATCAACTGGCCAGCCGCTACGGCATGCACAACGTCGTTGGTGTCAGCAAGCCGATGCAGGAGGTGTTTCGCGTCGTCGAGCGGGTCGCCAATTCGAGCGCCACCGTCCTGCTCACCGGTGAGAGCGGCACCGGGAAAGACCTCGTCGCGCGCGCCCTCCACATGCAGTCGGCGCGGAGTTCGCGGCCGTTCGTGGCCATCAACTGCGGCGCCATCCCGTCCGAGCTGCTCGAAAGCGAACTCTTCGGCTACGAGAAGGGCGCGTTCACCGGCGCGCACGCCAGCAAGAAGGGGCTGGTGGAGCAGGCTGACGGCGGGACGCTCTTCCTCGACGAGATCAGCGAACTGTTGCTGCGCCTGCAGGTCAAGCTGCTGCGCGTGCTGCAGGAGCGCGAGGTGCAGCGTGTCGGCGGTGATCGCACGGTCAAGGTCGACGTGCGTGTCATCGCGGCAACCAACGCCGACCTCAGCGAACGCATCAAGGCCGGCGAGTTTCGCTCCGACCTCTTCTACCGCCTCAACGTCGTCTCGCTGCGCATCCCGCCGCTGCGCGAACGCGTCGACGACATCCTGCCCCTGGCCCATCATTTCCTCCGCCAGCATGACGGCGGTGGGCGCATCAAGGGCTTCGACGCGCTGACGGCCCAAATCCTGCGCCGCTATCCCTGGCCCGGCAACGTGCGCGAACTGCAGAACGTCATCGAGCGCGCCTGCCTCCTGGGTCGGGGTGAGGAGATCACCGCCGCTGACCTGCCGGCAGAGCTGCACGGCAACGGCAGCGTGACGCGCCCGACGCCGCCCCCGCTGGGTACCACCCTCACGGCGGCCCGCGAAGACTTTGAACGGTACTTCATCGTCGAGTGCCTGCGGCGCCACCAGGGCAACGTCAGTCGCGCCGCGCGCGAGGCCGGCCTGCGGCGCCAGAACTTCTACCAGAAGCTTCACAAGTACGGCATCCAGCGCAAGGACTACACGGCGTAGGGACGGAAGGCTGGAGCCGGGCTGCCCCCAGCCCGCGCTCTGCATGCGGGGCGCTGCGAAGAAACACGGCGTGAGGGTACGCCGGCTCCAAGAATATCCGTAATCCTACGTATTGAAAAAGCGCCGGCATTTGGCGTACTCGATCTACCTGGCAACCTGACGAGCGTGGGAGGGGACCGCCAACATACGGATCTTCCTCGAAGCTGGCTGTTCGTGCGTGACGTATGACGGCAGCCCGGGCAAGACGCACGCCGACTATCTCAATTGCGTGCAGGGAATCATCAAGGGGCTTGTCGGTGTGGGGCTGCACAACCAGTGCAGCGGCACGGTGCAGCAGTACTACACGACATCGAACTGCGGGTTGAGCCCCAAGTTGAACGCCGTGCCGTGTGTGAAGACGAGCGCTAGCGGCAAGGTGTCGTGCGCCATCAAGCCGCAGACGAGGTGCCCCGGCGTTGCCTGCCCGGAGTCGACCACCTGCGAAGATGCGGCGGACACGAACTTTAGCGGCAGCATCCGCAGCGGCGATAGCGGCGCGTGCGTACCCAACCTCCTCGCCAACGGCGACGGGACGATCAGTGATCTGCAGACCGGGTTGATGTGGGAAAAGAAGGACCGCGCCGGCGGGCTGCATGAGGCGCCAGGCCAAGCCTGGCCGATCTCGCAACCTGAAAGGAGGCTGAACTGCGAATTGCCCGTTCAGCAGGTAGTGACCCGAGCGTGAGCTGGAGCAATCGGGCCGGCGAATGCGGTTGACTGGTAGGCAAGATGATCCACCGACGGATCGAACGATGGAAGTACGTAACCCCCATGCTGTTGCCCCTCATGCCCTTCCCGCGTAGCATTGCGACCGTATGGCTTTTGCGGTGGCGGACTTTCACGATCTGGTGCGGCTTCTGGAGGAGCACCCGGAGTGGCGCGGCGAGCTGCGCCGCTTGCTTCTGACCGATGACATCCTCGAGCTGCCCAAGATCGTCGGCGAGCTGGCTGCGGCGCAGCAGCGCACCGAGGCACGGATCGAGCAGCTCGCCGAGGCGCAGCGGCGCACCGAGGCACGGATCGAGCAGCTCGCCGAGGCGCAGCAACGCACCGAGGCGCGGATCGAGCAGCTCGCCGAGGCGCAGCAACGCACCGAGGCACGGATCGAGCAGCTCGCCGAGGCGCAGCAGCGCACCGAGGCGCGGATCCAGCAGCTCGCCGAGACGCTGCAACGCACCGATGCCCAGCTGGCGCAGCTGACCGGACGCGTTGACCAGGTTGCCGCCAGCACCGACCGCCTGGTCCAAGTGGCTGTCGTCGTCGAGCGCGACATCGGCGAGCTGAAGGGGTTCATGCTCGAGGAGCGCTATCGCTCGCACGCTCCCGCCTATTTTTCGCCCCTGCTGCGGCGGATGCGCATCCTGTCGGCGCAACAACTTGCCGATCTGGCCGACGATGCCGAGGAACGCGACCTTATCGCCGACCGCGAGCGGCTGAGCCTGCTCGCCGCCGATGTGGTGCTGTCCGGCGTGCGCCGTGCCGACCGGCAGGAAGTGTACTTCGCGGTGGAGGTTTCCTGGATCATCGATGGTCACGACGTGGAGCGCGCCGCAGAACGTGCCGGGATCCTGGCCCGCGTGACCGGGAAGCCCGGCGTCGCGGTGGTGGCCGGCCGCTCGATGTCCGACCGAGCGATCGCGCGCGCCCGGGAGCTCAACGTATTGCAAGTGCTCGACGGCGCGGCGGCCCTGCTGGAGCACGATCTACAATCGGCGTAGACCTGGGGTCGGATTCCGCCCCCGGCCGGGGGCCGCCGGGTGAATTGAAATGCCCCTGCCTTTGTGTTTTCACTCAGGGCGTCTAGTCCACCGAGGATCGATCAGTGCCCTCAAACATCGCGCCACTTCGTCCGTCGGACAGTCCCGCTGCGTCCCACGGTGAGCACCCCGTCGCGTCGCGTCCCGATCTCTCCGTGGTCGTTCCCATCTTCAACGAAGCGGAGAACATCCGACTGTTGCATGAGCGTGTGTCCAAGACCCTCGCCGAGATGGGCCGCACCTACGAAGTGTGGTACGTCGACGACGGCAGCGCCGACGGGTCCCTCGAACAGCTGCGCACGATCGCTCAGCAAGATCCTCACGTCGGCGTCATCGAGCTGACCCGCAACTTCGGCCAACACGCCGCCGTCCTCGCCGGCTTCGCTGCTGCCCAGGCCGA
>DATKMS010000191.1:0-5823 GCA_035541735.1 Candidatus Margulisiibacteriota bacterium | reverse complement strand
TTGCCGTCGATCGTGACCTTCAACCTGCTCATGATGGCTGTCCTCTATGAAGGTATTCAGCCCCATTATTCGCCCGGCCTCACAAACCGGCTGTGACGAATGAACATCGGAGTGTGGTTCGGAAACGGGGCTGCGGAAGCGAGGTTTCGGGCACCGTTTGGGGCAGATTTCGCCAGTTTTCGCCGTATTCGCTCGCCTGACGTACACTGGTGATAACTAGCCGCACCAGCACTTGAGTCATGTCCCAGCGTCCGATTCATCCCGATCCCTTGTCGTACTTCCAACCCGCGGTTCGGCAGTGGTTTGAGGCCGTTTTTCCGGACGCGACCCGCCCGCAAGTGTTGGGTTGGCCCGCGATCGCGGGCGGCGATTCGACCCTGATTCTGGCCCCGACCGGGACTGGCAAGACCCTGGCGGCCTTCCTCTGGGCCATCGACCGACTGATGTTCTCGCCGGTGCCACCCGAAGATCGGCGCTGCCGGATCCTTTACATATCGCCGATCAAAGCCTTGGCCGTGGACGTCGAGCGTAACTTGCGTGCGCCGCTGGTCGGAATCGCGAACGAAGCCCGCAAGCTCGGCGTCGCCTTCCACGAACCGCAGATCACGATCCGCACCGGCGACACGCCCTCGGCGGAACGGGCGCGCTTTGCGCGGCATCCCAGCGACATCCTTATTACTACTCCCGAATCGCTCTATCTGATCCTAACCTCGAATGCGCGTGCGGCGCTGCACTCGGTGGAGACGGTCATCATCGACGAGATTCACGCACTGGTGCCGACCAAGCGCGGATCACATTTAGCGTTATCGTTAGAGAGGCTGGAGCAGTTGACCGGACGGCCGCTGCAACGGATCGGCCTATCGGCGACCCAGCGTCCGCTGGAAGAGGTCGCGCACTTCCTCGGCGGAGCGGATGTAGCGCGGACGCCCTCGTCCGCGCCCGCGCCGCTGGCGCGATCCTCCATAGACGGACACGCCGAAGTGCCGCAGGCACGATCTTCCGTAGCCCGGCACGTAAGTGCCGGGGAAGCTCCAGAGAACAACATCGAGTCCCGTCAGGGACGGCACACACCCGACGACCCTCTCACCGAATTTGAAGGTCCCTCCACCACGATCTCCTTCCGTCCTGTCACCATTGTTGACGCCGGCGAAAGAAAGAAGCTCGACCTGAAGATCGAAGTGGCGCTCGAAGACATGTCGCGGCTCGACGAACTCGAAGATATCCCCAGCGGCCCTGCATCGCAGGGGCCGGTGCGTCCATCGATCTGGAGCGCCATTCATCCGCAACTGCTGGAACTGGTGCGGTCGCACAACTCTACGCTGATCTTCGTCAACAGCCGCCGCCTGGCGGAACGAATCTCCGGCGCGATCAACGAACTCGCGGGTGAGGTGCTCGTTCGCGCACACCACGGGAGCGTGGCCGTTGCACAGCGGCAGGAGATCGAAGACCGCCTGAAGATGGGGACGCTGCGCGGACTGGTCGCAACGTCATCGTTAGAACTCGGCATCGACATGGGGGCGATCGATCTCGTCGTGCAGATCGAGGCGCCGCCGTCGGTCGCGAGCGGCATGCAGCGCATCGGACGCGCCAGCCACACCGTGGACGCGGTCTCCAACGGCATCATCATCCCCAAGTATCGCGCTGATCTCGTGGCCAGTGCCGCTGTAACGGCAGCGATGTACAACGGGCGAGTCGAGTCGGTGCATTATCCGCGAAACGCGCTCGACGTGCTGGCGCAGCAGGTCGTCGCCATGGTCGCGATGGATGAGTGGTCCGTCGATGACTTGTTCGCGAGGGTTCGGCGGTCGGCGCCGTATGCGGCGCTAACGCGTCCCGTATTCGAGAACCTGCTCGACATGCTGGCGGGAAGATATCCCTCGGATGAGTTTGCCGAATTGCGGCCGCGCCTGACATGGGACCGCATCTCCAACAAGCTGACCTCTCGTGCCGGTGCCAAGAACATTGCCGTGGTCAACGGAGGCACAATTCCCGATCGCGGACTGTTCGGCGTGTTTCTTGCCGGACAGGCGAAGGGCGCGCGCGTCGGTGAACTCGACGAAGAGATGGTCTTCGAGAGCCGTGCCGGCGACACCATCATCCTCGGCGCAACCACGTGGCGAATCGAGTCGATCGAGCGCGACCGCGTGGTGGTTTCGCCCGCTCCAGGCGAGCCCGGCAAAATGCCCTTCTGGCATGGCGACACGATGGGCCGTCCGTCTGAGTTCGGGGAAGAGATCGGGCGCATGACGCGCGAGCTGCTGGCGATGCCTCGAACGGTGGCTTACGCCAAGCTGATCGACGATCACTCGCTCGACGAGAACGCAGCCGAGAACCTGCTGCGCTATCTCGAAGAACAGCGCGCAGCGACGCAAGTCGTCCCGGGTGACCAGGACATTCTTATCGAGCGCGTTAAGGACGAACTGGGCGACTGGCGCATCTGCGTGTTGACGCCCTTCGGGTCGCGCGTTCATGCGCCCTGGTGCATGGCTGCGACGGCGCGTCTCTCATCGGAACTGGGCATCGACGCCGAATCGATGTGGACCGACGACGGGTTCGTCATCCGCCTCCCCGAAAGCGACGAGCCGATCCCGACCGACTTCCTGCTGCCCGCGGTTGCCGAATTCAGGGACCTCGTCCTGCGCCAACTGGGATCGACCTCGCTCTTCGCGGCGCGCTTCCGCGAAGCGGCAGGCCGAGCCTTATTGCTGCCGAAGCGACGTCCCGGCAAGCGCGCCCCATTATGGCAACAGCGCAAACGTGCGTCGGATTTGCTCGCCGTCGCCTCGCGCTTCTCGACCTTCCCGATTCTGCTTGAGACCTATCGCGAATGCGTGCGCGAGACATTCGATCTGCCTGCGGCGACGTCCATCCTGCGCAAGATCCACAGCGGCCAGATTCGTGTCACCAATGTTGACTCCGAGAAGCCGTCTCCGTTCGCGTCGGCGCTGCTGTTCGGATACATCGCCAACTACATCTACGACGGAGACGCGCCGTTGGCCGAACGACGCGCCCAGGCACTGGCGATCGATCAGTCGCAGTTACAGGAACTGCTCGGCGATACCGACCTGCGCGAACTACTCGATGCGGCTGCGATCGAGGAGGTCGATGCGCAATTACAGGCGCGCGATCCCGAGTACCAGGCCCGGCACATGGACGGCATCCATGACCTTCTGCTGCGGATCGGCGACTTGAGCGCGGAGGAATTGGCATTGCGATGCGAGTCACCGGAGATCGCAGCACAAGCACAGCGATTGTTGGAAACCCGCCGTGCGCTGCAAGTCCAGATCGCGGGCGAGCGACGCTACATCGCGGTTGAGGATGCGGCGCGCTATCGCGATGCGCTAGGGGTTCCTTTACCGCCAGGACTTCCTGAAATTTGGCTGCGGCCGTCGGCCGAGCCGCTGCTCGAGCTGATCCGGCGCTACGCCCGCACCCACACGCCGTTCACGCTGACGGAAATCTCCGCCCGCTTCGGCCTCGACAGTCGTGTAACGGAGCCGGTACTAAAACACCTGCACGCGCAGGGACGGTTGCTCGAAGGCGAGTTCCGTCCCGACGGCTTCCATCGCGAGTGGTGCGACAGCGAAGTGCTGAAAATCATCCGCCGCCGCACCCTGGCCCGGTTGCGCCGCGAAGTGGAACCCGTGGACCAGAGCGTGTTCTCGCGCCTGGTCACTCGCTGGCAAGGAACGGTCGCGCCACGGCGCGGGCTCGATGCCTTGCTCGATGCCATCGAACTGCTGCAGGGTGCGGCGGTTCCAGCCTCGGATCTTGAGCGTGAGATCCTGCCGGCACGCGTGAAGAACTACAGCTCCGTCGATCTCGACACGCTGGTTGCCGCGGGCGAGGTCGTCTGGGTCGGTGTGGAGCGAATCGGCGAACGCGACGGCCGTGTGGCGCTTTACCTGTCGCAGAACCTGCCCAAGCTGTCGCCACCAGTCACCGCACCGCCCGAACTATCCGAGCGTGCCCAGCGAATCATCGAGGCGCTGAAGAAGCAGGGCGCGCAGTTCTTCCCCGCCCTGCACACCGCAGCTGGCGGCGGATTCCCGAATGACACCTTAAACGCCATCTGGGAACTGGTCTGGGCCGGGTTGGTCTCCAACGACACCTTCCATCCGGTGCGGTCGTTCCTGCGCCCGGCAGAGGAGCGTCGCGCGCGCGCTTCCGCTGCCGATGGACGCCCCGGTTCACCCGAATTCCTGCGCCGATTCCGCTCCCGCACGGAAGGTGGCGCTCCGGCACACGGGCGGTGGTCGCTGGTCGCTCCGCGATTGTCATCAACGGTGACCGCGACTGAGTGGTCAGCCAGCATGTCGCAGCAGTTACTGACCCGCTACGGCATCGTCATGCGTGAGGCGGCGGTCGCCGAGAACATCCCGAACGGTTACAGCACGATTTACCCCGCACTGCGCACGATGGAAGAGAGCGGATGGATTCGCCGCGGCATGTTCATCGCCGGCATGGGCGCGGCGCAGTTCGCGATGACCTCTGCTGTGGACATGCTCCGGTCGCTGCGGCGCGATCCCGAGACGATCGAGACTGTCCATCTTGCGGCCTCAGACCCCGCGAATGTCTACGGCGCGTTCCTGCCGTGGCCGCGCGAATCGGAAGACCAGGCCCACGGCATGGCGCGGGCCTCGGGCGCGAGCGTCATCCTGATCAACGGAGCCCTGACGGCTTTCCTTCGCCGTCGCAATCCCAGCATCCGCGTCTTCCTACCCGACGACGAACCGGACCGCTCGCAGTACGCACGGGCGCTGTCTCGCCAGTTGGCCGAGATCGCGGTGGTTCGCATGAGCCGCAAGTCGGGGCTGCTGATCGGCGAGATCAACAACGCCAACGCGCGCGAGCACTTCCTGGCGCCGTTCCTTACCGAAGCCGGATTCGTCGAGAGCGCCATGGGCTTCCAGATGCGCCGCGGCCACGTAATCGAGACCACGCTGCCGGACGAAGAAGGCGAAGACGACGAATCGGTGGAGACCGCCTAGGTGCCCGAGGGCGACACCATCTTCCGCGCCGCGCGCACACTCAAGAAGGCCCTTGCCGGACAGGTCGTCACCCGCTTCGAGACCCAGCTTCCCAAACTCCAACACGTACATGACGATACGCCGATCACCGGACGTACCGTGCAAGACATCGCCTCGCATGGCAAGTGGATCACCATCCATCTTTCCGGCGACCTCATCCTGCTAACGCATATGTTAATGAGCGGAAGCTGGCACGTGTACCGTCCGGGCGAGCGGTGGCAACGTTCGCGGTACGACATGCGGATCGTCCTGGCTACCGACAAATTCGAAGCCGTCGCCTTCAAGGTCCCGGTAGCGGAGTTCCACACCGCTGCATCGCTCGCCAAGCGTCCCGGATTCTCGCAGCTTGGCCCCGATGTGCTGGCGACCGACTTCGACGAACAGCAGGCAGCGGCAAACCTTCGCTCGAATCCCGAGATGGAGATCGCCGAAGCACTCCTGAGCCAGCGCGTGCTCGCCGGCATCGGCAACGTCTTCAAGTCAGAGGTCTGCTTCGCCAGTCGCGTGAATCCATTCCGCCACGTACAGACATTGTCCGACGACGAAGTCACCACGCTGCTCGCCACCGCCCGCAAATTCCTCAAGGCCAACGTCGTCGACGGTGCGGCCGATCGCATCGTCACTTACGTCGGAATGCGACGCACCACGCGGCGCGCCAATCCGCAGGAGTCGCTCTGGGTCTACGGACGTGGCGGCCAACCCTGCCGCCGCTGCGGAACTCCCATCGCGATGCGAAAGCAAGGCCCCGATGCGCGGGTCACGTTCTGGTGCCCCAATTGCCAGCCGGAATAGC
>DATKMS010000190.1:0-16709 GCA_035541735.1 Candidatus Margulisiibacteriota bacterium | reverse complement strand
GCGATCCCGGTCTGCGGGTCGGGTTGTCCGGCCTGGAACTCGAAGAAGCCTTGTTCCGTCTGTCCGTTCGTCTGTCCTTGGAAGGTGCCAATGGTCAGCGTGAAGTTGGGACCGAGCGTCACTTGGAACGGGCTGTTCTTCCTCACGATGTTAAAGCGTCGTGTCCCCAACACGCCGAGGGTTGGAGTCACCGTCGGCGTGGCGGTGATGGTGGGTGTGGCAGTAATCGTCGGCGTGGCGGTAGAGGTGGCCGTCTCAGTGATCGTCGGCGTGGCGCTTGGCGTTGGCGTTTCGGTGCGCGTGACTGTTGGCGTCGCGCTCGGGGTCGGGGTCACCGTTGGTGGTGGTGTGTGCGTGTTCGTGGCGCTCGGTGTGGCGGACGCTGTCGCTGTTGCGGTAGGGGTTGGCGTATGCGTTGGCGGTGCCGTGGCGGAGGGTGTTGGGGTGTTGGTCGGGGTTGCAGTCGGGGGCAAGGTGAAGGTCGCTGTGCTGGTTGCCGTGCGCGTCGCCGTCGGTGAGTTGGTAGGGGTTGTAGTTGGGACGACTACCGTTCCGTTGTCGTCATCCCCGCACGCGGAGAGGAAGAGGCAGCTGACGAACACTCCCATGATCAGTGCGTCGCGCCGTAGGGTGATCATACCTCCGCTTCCTCCGTCATGCGGCGATTTCCAGGCCCCCAGCACCTACCGTGGTGGTCGCGGAATTACAAGTAAGCAATTTGCTGGTGCGGCAGCGACCAATCCCGAGAGGGGCGCGCGTGTCGATCGCCTCAGGACCATATCCGCCGCCCATGGTGTCGTGTGGAACCTTCGCTGCTGGATGACTGTTTAAGCAGTCCAGCTGAGACCTGACGGTTGCAACAGGGGCAGATCGCCGCAGGACAAATTGACACTTGCTATGACTCGGCCATACTACGTTGGCGCGGGGGAGATGAAAGAGGAGGAAGTGACGTGAAACCGTTGGTTGCCGCGTTCATCACCGCCGCCCTTGCCGGCGCCCTCACCTGGTCGACACCCGCCGCCGCGCAGGAGGATGTGACCGTCCAAGGAGAGATCATCGACATGGCCTGCTACATGGCCAAGGGAAGTCGCGGCCCGGCGCACAAGGCCTGTGCGCAGCTGTGCGCCAAGAAGGGAGTGCCCATCGGCGTCCTCACCGACGCTGGGGAAGTCTACCTCCTGCTGGATGATCACAACAATCCCGACCCCTACGACGGCGCCAAGAAACTCGCCGGCGAGCGCGCCGAGATCAGCGGGAAGAAATTCAGCAAGCAGGGCGTTGCCAGTATCGTGGTCGGTGGGGTCAAAGGACTCTGAGTTGGCGCACAACGTTGCACTGGGCAACGTTCTTTGCTTCAGCGAACACCGTGCGCCAGCGCGTTGTAAAAGTCTGGGCGCTCCGGCTGGCGCTGGCTGGCTGCTGCCTGTGGATCGGGTGCGCCGGCAACGGGCCCGCGCCCAGCGACACGAGTTCGGCCCCCGGCGACACGGCGCCGAGTTTTGAAGACATTCAACGCACCATCTTCAACGTGAGCTGTATCTCGGGCCCGTGCCACAACTCGACTTCGCAACAAGGCAACCTGGTGCTTGAGGAAGGCGTTTCCTATGGCCGCCTGGTCGGCGTCGCCCCGTTCAACGGCGCGGCGCGCGCTGCCGGGTTGGAACGCGTCGTACCGGGCGATGCGGACGGAAGTTTCCTGCTGATCAAACTCACCGGCCCGAGTCCTCCAGAAGGCAGTCGCATGCCGCTGGGATTCCCAGCGCTGTCGTCGACGGACATTGAGAAGGTCCGCTCGTGGATCCTCGCCGGCGCGCCCGCACCTGGGGGGCCGACGCCGACATTGTCAGCGACGTCATTGCCCAGCGCGACACCGTCCTCGACACCAACCGCGACCGACACCGTGCCGCCCACGCTGGCGCCGACGCCGAGTGAGACGCCCTCAGGTACGCGCCCGGCGACGCCCACCGCAACACCCACGGCGACGCAAACCGCGACCTTTACACCGACGCCGTCGCCCTCAGTGGTGCCCACGCCGACCTTCAGCCTCGACTCCACCTTTCCGCAGATCCAGGCGACCATCTTCAATACGACCTGCCTGGATCTGGGCTGCCACAACGCTACGGACCGCGCCGGCGAGCAGTCGCTGGCACCCTCTGACGCCTATGCGCAACTCGTCGGCATGACGCCGTTCCTTGCCGCGGCGGCACAAGCCGGACTCTTACGCGTGGCTCCCGGCGATCCTGACAAGAGCTTCCTGATTACGAAGCTCACGCTGCCGGCACTCTTCGATTCGCAGTTCGGTAGCCGCATGCCCTTGGGAAAACCGGTGTTGACGGCCGATCAGATCGACCGTATCCGCGCCTGGATTCTGCGTGGCGCGCTGCCTGACGAAACTCCCTGAACGTTGACGGCGGGGTGGCGGACCTTCTAGAAGACCTCGATGACCACGCAAGACCTCGAGGCCTTCCGAACTGAACTACGCAACTGGCTGGTGGCGAACATTCCCGACGATCTGCGCCCGGAAAATGCCGCACGGCTGCCTGAAGGGGAGCGCGTGCCGCGCCTGCGCGCCTGGCAGGCCAAGCTCGCCGCGGCCCGCTGGGTCGGCATTACCTGGCCTCCCGAGTACGGCGGGCGCGGCGCGTCGATCCCGGAGCAGATCGCCTACACGGAAGAGATGGCGCGTGCCGAGGCGCCCGAGGTGATCGGCAGCCTCGGTATCGGTATCGCCGGTCCCCCTCTCATTGCCTACGGCACCGAGGAGCAAAGGCGCCGCTTCGCGTCGCGCATCCTCAGCGCCGAGGATCTCTGGTGCTTCGGCTTTTCCGAACCCGGCGCCGGATCGGATCTTGCCTCGCTGCGCACGACGGCCATTCTCGACGGGGACCACTTCGTGGTCGACGGCCAGAAGGTGTGGACAACGCTGGCCCACCACGCCGACTGGTGCATGCTCCTCTGCCGCAGCGATCCGGAGTCGAAGCGCCGGCAGGGCATCTCTTGCCTTCTCGTCGACATGAAGAGCCCGGGCATCACCGTCCGCCCGCTGCGGCAAATCGGGGGGCAGGCGGAGTTCAACGAGGTGTTCTTCGAGGGCGTGCGCGTGCCGCGCGAGCACCTCCTCGGTGAGTTGCACAACGGCTGGCAGATTGCGACCGCGGCGTTGCAGAACGAGCGCGGCATTCTGTACGTCGTCGAGATGCAGATCCTGCTGGCGAAGGCGCGTGACCTGTTGCTGCGCGTGGCGCGTGAGCGCGGCGCCACGCGCAACCCGGTGACGCGTCAGGCGCTTGCCGACGTGTACCTCGGTGTGGAAACGTTCCGGCACACCTGCCAGCGCACTCTGGACAAGCTCCTGCGCATGGGCATGCCGGGTCCGGAGGCTTCGATTATCAAGTTGCATTGGACCGAGTTGACGCAGGCGATGCCGCGGATCGGGATGTCCATCTTGGGGGCGCACGGCTTGCGCTATGACACGCCTGAACCGGGGAGCGATGCCGGCAACCCGGAACAATGGGTGCAGCGCGCCTTCCTGGGGGCGCCGGCCGCCAGCATCGCGTCGGGCACGTCGGAAATCATGCGTGGGATCATCGCCATGCAGGTGCTCGGCTTGCCCAGAGGCAGCTAACGACGCCGCCCCACGCCGCGTTGGTGGGCCGCCACCAACCCCTCATTGAGCACGGCGACTACCGCTGCCGTTTTGGACACGCCGAGCCGGCGCGCCAGCTCGTAAACGCGCCACAGTATGTTGGCGGGCACCGTGTCGGCGTGATGCGTGACAGCTCGGCGGCGCTGCCTAGACCCTTTCGGCGCGCGGAGGAATATGGCATGTGTGAGATGCGACGCGCGTGTACGCCGAGCGCGGAATGACAAGCAGGAGGACAAAGCATGACTGAGCGAGTGCGAGAGATCTTGAGCTGGTACTCGAGCGATACGCCGGGCACCCGCACAAACATTGCCCGGTTGCTCAATCACGGTCGACTGGGCGGTAGCGGGCGCTTGGTGATCCTGCCGGTGGACCAGGGGTTCGAACACGGGCCGGCGCGTAGTTTCGCCCCAAACTCTCCTGCCTATGATCCGCGTTACCACTTCGAGCTCGCGTTGGCCGCCGGGTGCAACGCCTATGCGGCACCGCTCGGGTTCTTGGAAGCGGGCGCCGCCGACTACGCGGGCGAGATTCCACTCATCCTCAAGCTCAACAACTCCGACAGCCTCTTTGGTGGCGCCGACCCCTGTCCGGCAATCACCGGTAGCGTCGATGATGCGTTGCGACTGGGCTGTGTCGCCATCGGCTTCACCATCTATCCCGCCTCTGCGGCGCGCAATGAGATGTACGGCCAGATTCGCGCGCTCGGCGAGGAAGCCAAGCGCAAAGGATTGGCCGTGGTCGTCTGGTCCTATCCGCGCGGGTCCGGTATTTCCAAGGAGGGCGAGACTGCGATCGACATCGTGGCGTACGCCGCGCAGATCGCTGCGCAGCTCGGCGCCCACCTGATCAAGGTCAAGCCGCCCACCGCGCACATCGAACAGGCGGCGGCCAAGAAGGTCTACGAGAAAGAGCGTGTGCCGATCGGCACGCTGGCCGAGCGGGTGCGGCACGTCGTGCAGAGCGCCTTCAACGGACGGCGCATCGTCATCTTCTCGGGCGGGGAGGCGAAGGAAACGTCGGCCATCTTCGACGAGGTGCGTGCCATTCGCGAGGGCGGCGGCTTCGGCTCGATCATCGGCCGCAATTCCTTCCAGCGGCCGCGGGACGAGGCCATCAAGTTTCTGCACGACGTGATGGATATCTACGCCGGCAAGGGGAAGTAGCGCGTAACCCGCCGGAACGGGGTCAAAGGAGTACCCGCGTCGCGCGCGGGGCGGACGCGGGCATTCGTACAGAGAGTCTCGCATGGTGCGCCGTGCAATGCACTTGCTCAGCGCCTTTCCTTGACCGCTGCGCAACCGTCGCGTGTGTCGGCGAGCGTCGGAAAAGCGCCGCTTGCTGAATCCTCGCCGTCGTTTTCCGATGCACATCGGCGCTGCGGTCAGCACGCCCAGGCAGCCCGCAGCCCGGTCCACCTACAGCCCAGCGGGGAACTGCACCCAGTAAACAACGACATTTTCGTCGGGGGTGCGCCTTCGGAAGCACGCGCCCCGTCGCGGTCAGGGCTCAGCACCTAAATCCGGCAAATCGCAGTCTCCCTGGTACACCTCTTGCGACCTCCTATGCCATTCCGCAGCTCGGCAGAGCTGCAACAGGTGGGAGAAGACAAAGCGCTTGATGGTTTCCAGCGGCATCCCTGGACGCGCGCGCCATCCCGACGGCGCCTCCGCCACGGCGCCGGCCGGGCTTGCAGGGCTCGGCAATCGGTTCATTGAGCTGTTCGGTCGCAAGCTGTCGCGGCGCAGTTTCGCGGTGGAGACGGCGCGGGTGATTGCAATGGCGGTCGGCGTCCGCGCGGTCGCCATCCTCGGCTACGAGCGGCGACGGGATCGGTTGGTGCTCTTGGCGGAGCACGGGCTGCGGCCCGAAGCGCGCGCGATCCTTGGGGGGGGCGCCGACTGTACGTGGGACATTCCCATGCGCGCCTTGCACAATCGGCGCATCGCAGTGGTCGAGGCCGCGCATCAGAATCCGTTTGTCCCGCCGTCGCTGGTGGAGCTTTCTCCCACCGGCCTGTGCATCGCTTCGGTGCCTCTCTACCACGACTACGAGCCGGTCGGTGTCGTGTTGCTGTTTGCGGCCAGCAGCCGAGCGTTTCCCGATACGCATCTGCAGACGCTCAGCCAGGCGTTGCGCGTCTGTGCCCGTGGCCTGCGCGACAGCAGTGGTCCGTCCCGTCGCCCGCCGCCGCCGCCGCGTGATCCGAACGCAGAGGCGCCTGCGCGGCCGGTGGCCGAGGCCCCTGCCGAGGGGAAGGGCGCGGCGGCGCCGCGCGCCGTGGCGGAGGCGGCCCAACAGGCAGCCGAGTTCGCCGCCAAAGTGCAGCGCCTGGAAGACGAGCTGCGCGGCGCGCGTGAGGAAGCGGAGCGCAACGCCCGCACCGTGCGCTCCCTGACCGCGTCGGCGAATGCCGCAGCACGCGAGCGCGACAGCATGGGGCAGCAGCTCGCCGATGCCGAGCGCGCGCGCGCCGCTGAAGCGACTGAGCTCCGGGCGCAGGTGGCGGCCCTCGAGGAACGGTTGCTGGCGGTCGATTCGGAGCGCGCCCGTTACCAGCGCGTGGCCGATGCGCGCAACGCCACCGCCAGAGAGGCGCTCCAGAAGCTGGAGACTGAACGCAACGCGCTCACCGAACGTGTCACGGCCGCGGAGCAGAGCGCCACCGCGCTGCAGAGCCAGCTCACGACCGAACGTGCCGAGCGCGACCGCCAGGCCGCCCAGGTTGAGCTGCTGACCGCGCAGGTGCGGGCTGGGAACGAGGCACTGCAGCGCGCCCAAGCCCAGTACGCGCAGGAGCAGGGCACCACCGAGGCCGACCGCGATGCGTGGAAGGAGCAAGCGGTCGCATTGCGTGCGCAGCTGATGGAGCGTTCAGAGACCGTAGCCGGGCTCGATCGCGACCTGCGGAGCACCAGCATCGCGCGCGACGCTGCCGTTGGCCAGCTGCAGGCCGCGCGCGCAGAGATCGATCGGCTCGCGGCACTCGGTGAAGAGCTGAGCCTGCGTGCCACGCAGCTCGACGCGGCACGGGCGGCGGCTCTGGCCGAAGCCACCACGTTGCAGCGTGCCCTCGAAGATGAGCGCGGCGCGCGCCAACGCACCGAGGAAGCGTTGCGCACCGATGTGGCGCTGGCGCGCCAGGAAGCGGAGCGCACGGCCGCGGAGGCCGCCCGCTTGGCGGCGGACGTGAGTGAACGCCAGCGCGCCGTGGCCGCGCGCGACGAGCAACTCGCCGCCCTGCGCGCCGAGCATGAGGTGACCCGACTGGCCGCTGCGGAGGCGCAGCAGGCCAATGGCGAGTTGCGCGCCGAGGCGGCGGCGCTGGCAGCGCGTCTCGAGCACGGCGCTGCCGAGCATCAGCAACTTTTCGAGGAACGTGCGGCGTTGCGCAGCGCCCTGAGCGACGCCCGTCAGCGCGCCAGCCAAGCCGACGTGGCCCACGCGTCGGCTCTCGGGCAGGCCCAAGCCGAAGCGGTCGAGCTGCGACGCCAGGCCGAAGTCTTCGCTGCCGAGCGCGGCGCGCTGGCCGACCGCCTCCAACGCGCGATCGAGGAGGGGCGGGAGCTCACCGTCCGCCTTGCCGAGGCGCAGCGGCGCAGCGGCGAGCTGCACGGGTTGCTGCAGCAGCGCGACGGGGCACTTGAGCACCTGGCAAGCGAACGGGAGACGCTGGCCGCGCAGGTGGCGGCGTACACCGGGCAGCTGCAGGCCTCCCGCGAGACTCTGGAGCGCACGCGTGCGGCGGCGGCGCAGGAGCGGACAGCACTCGAGGCCCGGCGCAACGAGTGGCAGGAACAGGCGACAGCGGCGCGCGAGGAGCTCGCCCAACGTGCCGAAAGCCTCGCAGCGGTCGAGCACGAGCTGCGCAGCGCCGTCGTCGCTCGCGACGCGGCCGCCGCCGAGTTGCACGCGGCGCGGACGGAGATCGATCGCCTGGCCGGGCTCGTCGACGAGTTCAGACAGGCGCAGACCCACTTGGAGGCGGAGCACGCCGCAACCGCCCTGGAGAACGGCAGCCTACGGCGCGCGCTCGACGACGAGCGCGCCGCACGCGCCGAAGGCGAACGCGTCCTACGCACCGATCTGGCTGGTACTCGCAGCGAGGCCGAGCGCTTGGCGAGGGCACTTGACGCCCGCCAGGACGACCTGAACGAAGCTGCCCGCCGCGTCGCCGAACGCGATGCGGAGCTGGCAACGCTACGTCGGGAAGTGGAGGCGCTCCGCCAGCAGAGCACGGACCGCGGCGTCTTGGCCCGCCAGGCGAGCGACCTCGGCGCCAGGGTCGTGGAGCTCGAGCAAGCGCTGGCGGCGGCACATGGTGAGGCGGCACGTGCTGAACGGCAACGTGCCACGCTCGAAGAGCGCCTCGAGGCCGCCCACCGCCGCGAAGCTGAGAGCCTGGCCGCGGCCGACCAGCAACGCGGCGCCCTCCAAGAAGCGTTGCAACGGCACACCGAGGAGCGCGCCCAGGCCGAAGCCGACAACGCAGCCTTGCGGGCCGAGATCGATACGCTCCGCACTGTCGCCGCCGGTATGCAGGCGACACTCGACAGCACACGCGCGGAGCGCGCGCGCGCCATGGACGAGGCCCGCGAGGCAACCCAGCTCTGGTCTGCAACCCAGCAGCGCGTCGAGGAGCTCGGTGCGGCGTTGCGCGACCGCGAGACCGCGCTCGCCGCGGCCGCTGCGGAGAGCCAGCAATTGGCGGCGGATCGGGCGACGGCGAATCGGCATCTGCAGATGGAGCAGGAGGCCCATGCCACAGCGCGCCTTGCCGCAGAGGAGGGCCGAGCAGCGCTTGCTGCCGAGCGCGACACCTGGAAGCAGCAAGCCACCGCGGCGCATGCCGAGGTGCAGCGGTTGGCGGCGCTGCGCGACGAATGGCAGCGTCAGGGCGCACATGCGGAGAGCGAGCGCAACGCTCTTGGTACCGAGTTGGCGGCGCTGCGGGACGCCCTCGATCAGGAACGCGCCGCACACAGGCAGGCCGTCGAGACCATCGATGCGGAGCTGGCGAGTGCGCGTGCGGAAGTCGACCGCTTGGGCAAAGAGGCGACGATCCTGCATGCCGCGCTGGCGGAGCGCGATGCCGAACTCGACGCCGTGCGAGCACGCGAAGCTGCGGGCCACGATGCCGCCAGCCAGTTCCAGCACGAGCGGGCCGCCTTGCAGGCCGAGGTTGCCGCCCTGACGGCACGCCTCGACGAACGCGACGCCGAAACCCAGCAGCTGCGCGAGGGGCGTGCGGCGCTCGAACATCAACTGGCGCTGGTCACGGCCAACCAAGGCCAGGCCGAGCAGGCGTTGGCTCAAGGGCTCGATGCGGCGCGCGCACAGATCGCGCAGCTGGAACAGGAGTGCGTCACGCTCAACACCGCCGCCACCGAATCACGCCAGCGATTGAGCCAGGCCCAGAAGGCGCACGAGGCGGCCCTGACGCGTGCCGACGCCGAGGCCAACGAATTGCGGCGGCAGCTACAGTCGCTCAGAGATGCGGGAGCCCAGCAGACCGAGCACTTGGCGGAGGCCGAACACGCATTAGCGGAGCACGCCAGGGAGCTGGGCGACGAGCGTCAGCGCGTCCAGGCGCTGAGCGAGCGCTGCGCGCAGCTCGACCAGCACCTGGCGACGGCCGAGGCGCAACGTGCCACGCTCGACGCGGATCTCGTGCAAGCCCATGCCGAGGTCGGCACGCTTACCATGCGTTTGGACGAGGCCGCGACCACCTCCCAGGTATTGCGAGACGAACAGTCTGCCCTGGAACGCGAGATCGCCGTGGTGCGCGCCGCAGGCGACGAACAGCGCCAGGCACTCACCAAGCAGCTGCAGGCGGCCCAACAGCAGGTGGCCGAACTGGAACAGACGCGTGTGACGCTGCAAGCGACCTTGGCAGAGACGGAGCGCCGCGTGGCCGAGGACGCCGCTGCGCAGGAGCAGGCCCTGACAGAGACGCGCGAGCAGGCGGAGTCCTGGCGCCAACAGTTCGAACGCCTGGCAGCGTCCCATGGGGCGCTCGCCGAGCGCCTGAAGGCGCTGGAGCAGGCACACGCAGCCGAAGCGCGACGCGCCGAAGACGCCAGTCAGCGTGCTGCCGGGCTCGCCGAGCAGGGCGCGCAGCTCGAGCAATCACTGTGGGCTGCGGAAGAGCGGGGCGCCGCTGTCGAAGCGCGCTTGGCCCAAGCGCACGCCGAAATCGAGGCGCTGCGCCAGCAGTGCGACGACCGGGGGGTGCTGGCGCAGCAGGCCTCGCACCTGGGGCGCACCGTGGTGGAGTTGGAGCAGCAGCTCGCGGCGCTACGCGGCGAGGTGGCCCGTGCCGGACGCGAACGCGCCGCGGTCGTCGAGGAACTGGAAGAGGCGCGACGCCAGCAGGAGGCGGCGGAGGCAGCGGCTGCGCAGCGTCACACGGCCCTGCAGGAGATGGTCGACCGTCTGCGCGCAGACCAGCACCGACTCGAAGCTGAACGCGCCGCGCATCTGGCCGATGCAGACGGGTTGCGCGCCCTGCTCGCCGGCGAACGCGCCGCCCTCGACGAGTTACGGGCGGAGCGCACGCGAGCCCAAGAAGAGGGACAGGATGCGGCGCACCGCTTGAGTGAGGCATACAGACGGCTCGAGGAGCTCAGCGCGCGACTTGCGCAACGCGAGGCAGCGGCCGAGGCCTCGGGCACCGAGCGCCAGCGCCTCACTGCGCAGGTCGGAAAGCTAACCAGCCAGCTGCGCGCCGCGCAGGACGCACTGCAAACCCTGGAAGGCCGCACCGCGCTCGAGCGCGCCACCGCCGAGTCCGAGCGCGACACCTGGAAAACCCAGGCGGCGGCCGCGCAGGCCGAGGTGGAGCGACTGTCCGTGCTCACCGGGGAATTGCACGACACGGCGTCACAGCTGGAAGCGGCGCGCGCGACCGCGGCGGCTGAGAGTGCTGCGCTGCGCCGCGCCCTGGACGACGCGCGCACCAGTCACCGCCAAGCGGAAACGACGCTGCGCGCTGATCTCGCGGCCGTCCAAGCGGAAGTGGAGCGCCTTTCGGACGATGCAGTGACGCAGCGGAGCGCGGTGGTCGAGCGTGACGACCAGCTGGCGCTGCTGCGGCGCGAGCAGGCAGCGGCGGGCGCGCGTGAGGTCGAATGGCAGCAAACGACGGCGGCATTGCGCGCCGAAGTGGCGGCGCTCGCCGCCCAGCTCCGGGAGAGCGCTGCTGAGACGCAGCAGCTGCACGACGCCCATGAAGCATTGGAGCGCGAGCTGAGCGCGGCTGCGGTTCGCCGTGAGCAGGACGCTCACGCGTTGCGCCTCGCAGGCGAGCAGGCTGATCGGCTCGATGCGGACCGCAGCGCGCTGCGCGCCGCGCTCGATGCCGCGCGCCAGCACAGCGCGGAGGCGCAGGCGGCGCACGAGACGGCGCTCGAGGGGCTCCGCAGCGACATGGCGGCGCTGCGCAACCAGCTTGCAGCGCTGGCAGCGGAGCGCGCCGCACTCGAGGAGCGCCTCCAGCGGCAAGAGGAGGTCGTTGCCGCACAGACCGAGCGTGCGGAGCAAGACCGCCAAGAGCTGGCTGCTCTCGGCGGTCGTCGCACACAGCTGGAGCAGGCCGTGGCTGCGGCGGAGGGACGCAGGGCCGGGCTCGAGGGCGAGCTGGCGAAGGCGCGCGCCGAAGTGCAGGCGCTGCGGGAGCAGAGCGCCGACCGCGGCGCGCTCGCGCAGCAGACGGCGGAGCTTGCTGGTCGAGTGCGACAAGTCGAAGAACAGCTGGCGGCACAGCAGGCGGAGAGCGCCCGCATCGAACGCCAACGGACAGTTTTGGAGGAACAGCTACGCACGGCCCGAGAACAGCACGCGAGCGCTGCCGCGCTGGCCGAACGCGAGCAGGCAGAGCTGCGCGAGAGGGTGGCGCGGCTGAGCGAGGAACGGCGGCAGCTCGAAGCCGATCGTACCGAGCGCGCGAACGCAGCCGACACCTTACGCACCCAAGTGAGCGAACTGCGCGCGACGGTGGGAGAATTCACCGTCGAGCGCGAACGTGTGCGCGAGGAAAAACAAGACGTCAGCGAGCGCCTGAGTGAGACGCAACAGCGCATGGCAGAGTTGAGTGGATTGCTGCAGCAACGCGACGCGCGCCTGGACCATGTCGACGCCGAGCGCGAGCGCTTCGCCGCCGCGGCGCGCGCCGCCGAGCGTGCTACAGCGGCGCTGGAGCGTGAGCGTGACGAGCTACGCCGGACAGTGGACGAGCTGACCAGCCAGCTGCAACAGGTACGGTCGGCGAGTTCGCAAGAAGAGACGGCGCTGGCTCGCGAGTCCTCGCCGATCGAGTCCCAGAGCGCCGTTGTCCAGAGCGGGGCGGCCGTAGTGCCCCCGGCGCCGCAACCAGAAGCGGCCGAGGCGGAGCCGCGACTCTACCAAGGACCGCTGGAGATCGAGCGCTCCGCGCCGCTCGGTGCTCTCGGGGACAGCGCCCCGGAGCTTCCCCAAGCCCCGCCCGCCGAGTCAGCACCGTCCCTCAAATTCACCATGCCAACCGCCGAGTTGGCGTTGCTGGACGAGGGATCGTTGCGTGATCAGGCGCGCGCGGCGCTCAAGGGTGCGGGTTTCGAAGTGGCGACCTTCGCACCGACCGAGGCGGGGGTGGAGGAGATGCTGCGGCGCAAGGTGAGGTGTGTCATGCTCAACCTTGGTGGGGGGGCCTCCGCCTGGCACACGCTACGGGTTCTGCGCGAGCGCGTCGGTAGCCGCAACCTTCCCATCCTTGCGTACGTGATGGCCAAGGATGCGACCGCGGGCTTCTGCTTCGGACGGGCGGACTTTGCACTTTGGCCCACGGATCCGGCGCGCCTGATTGAGCGCCTCGGTCGTTTGCGCCCGAAACTCAAGCGCCTGCTCGCACTAAGCTCGGATGTCGACGGCATGGGACTATTGCGCGAGCCCCTCGCGCAGGCAAAGATCTCAACGTCGATCGTGCTTGACGGCAAGCAAGCGCTCGAATTTGCCACCATGGTGGACCCGGAGGCAGCAATGCTGCACCTCTCGCCTAGTTGCCCATCGGCACCGCGTGCTTTGGCTGGGTTGCGTAGTTCAGAGACCACCCGTGGCCTGCCCCTGCTGCTGCTCATCGACAAAGCTCCCGCGCCTCGTGAGGAATCGTTTTTTACGGCGACCACGCTCCAGCTCCTCAGCAAGCCGGCTTTCCAATTCACTCACCTTCCAGAGGAAATCGCCCGTGTCGTCGGCTGATCGGGGCGTTGTGCCGCGACGACCGGAGTGAGACTTGTCGCGGCTGCACTGTGACGAACCTTGTCAGCAGTGTAGCATAGCGCTGGCCGATCTCTCTCTGGAAACAGTTGACTTTTCCTGTTGATACTGGCACCGTTGGGGGCCGTTGCGGCTACCTAGTCGAGGGGGAGAGCGGAATGGGGTCCGGCGTGAAAGCAAGGGGTTGGAATACAGACCAAAAACCCGTGCCGGCGGCATCTTTCCCGATTTGTGGCCGTCAACGGAGCGACGCCGTCCAATGCGATCCAGTCACAGGCCTGGATTCTGCCGACGGAGCCGTTGTTTGTGCTGGCGAACGTAGCGCTTGGTTCGCAGTGATGCACTTGCGGCGTGGACTTTGCAGCGTTCGGCCAGTTGCAACGGAAGCGCGCACAGAGGAGGCACGCATGGATACGCCTAGGGTAGAGAATCGCATCAACCGGGTAGCGTTCCAAGTTGCACTGGGTGCGCGCAACGGCCTGTTTCGGTCGATCCGGCACGGTGTCGTAGGACTGGCGGCCGCAGGCCTGAGTGCCTGTCTCCTCGTTGTTGGCCCGGCAGGAGCGGTGGATCTGGCAAGCGTCAACAACAATGGTGCGCCGGGCAATAGCAGTAGTAACGGTGTGGCGACAAACGGTGACGGTAGTATCGTGGTGTTCTACTCGAATGCCGACAACCTGGTGCCCGCCGACACCAATCAGGTGCGCGACGTCTTTCTCCGTGATCGCAACACGCACGCAACGGAGCGGGTGAGCGTCAGTAGTTCCGGTGAGCAGGCGAATGGGGCAAGCCATGCGACCGGCAGTTCGCCGGTGGTGAGTGCCGACGGCCAGGTGGTTGCTTTCTATTCCGATGCAACAAATCTCGTCGCCGACGATACCAACCACCAGTCGGACGTGTTCGTGCGCCGGCGCGGCAGCGCTGCGGTGACCGAGCGTGTCAGCGTCGCCACGGACGGAACCGAGGGAAATGGGCCCAGCGTGAATCCGAGTATCAGCGCCGACGGCCGCTTCGTCGCGTTCCAATCGCGCGCATCGAATCTGGTGCCGGACGACACGAACAACGCCGCAGACATCTTTGTGCGTGATACCTGCATCTCGAACGGCACCGCCGTTCCATCCTGTACACCAAGTACTGAGCGGGTCTGTGACGTGCAGCCCAACGCGTACAGCTTCAGCCCGAGCATCAGTGCGAATCCGGACGATCCGAGTCTCGATGGCCGTTTTGTCGCCTTCACGTCGGCGGCGACGAACCTGGGCGGGACGAGCGACCCCGACACCAATGGTGCCCTCGACATCTTCGTCTGTGATCGCACCACCGGACAAATTGAACGTGTCAGTCTGGGGGAAGGCGGAGTGCAGGGAAACGGCGATAGTATCCTGCCCGCAATCAGTGGGAACGGCCTCGTCGTCGGCTTCAAGTCACTGGCGACCAACCTGGTGCCGAACGATACCAACGGGGTCGTCGACGTTTTCGTCCGCGACCGGGCGGCAAACACAACCGAGCGGATCAGCGTCAACATCGTCGGCGGCAACGCCAACGACTTCTCGTTCCCACCGACGCTCAACGTCGACGGCCGCTTCGTAGGGTTCGGTTCCTATGCCACCAATCTGGTGACGGGCGATTCCAATACCACGTCCGATGTGTTCGTGCGTGATCGGCAAATCGGTGTCACCAAGCAGGCGGATGTCAATGACAGTGGAGAGGAAGCAAACGCCGGTTCACCGGACGTCGTGCCGGCGTTGAGTAGCGACGGCAAGCTAATTGGCTTTGTATCCTTTGCGACCAACCTGGTGCCGGTCAACACCAACCAGATGTCGAATGTGTTTGCCGCGGTCAACCCATTTTACGGCCCAGGCATGTGCCCGGACGGGACGTGTCCTGATGGCCTCGTGTGTGTCCGGGGCTCCTGTGTGACTCCAACGCCGACACGAACCGCAAGCCGCACACCGACGCCCCCACCAACTGCCACGGCGACCAAGACGCCCACCCCGACAGCGACGTTCATGCCGTGTACGACGGACGAGCAGTGTCCCCAGGGCAAGCATTGCCGCACGGGTTTCTGCAAAATCGAGCGTCCCTGCGACGACACCGATCCGGCTGTCGACCGGACCCAGTGCCGGGTGCGCGAGGCCTGCATCAACCACCTGTGCGAGTGTGGTGGTGACTGCAACCTCGATGGATACGTGCTCGTCAACGAGGTCAACCGGGCGGTCCAAATTCTTGGCGGTGCGCCGCTGAGTCAGTGCCCCGCCGCCGATACCGACGGCAAGGGAGGGGTGATGGCGAACGAAGTGATGCTTGCTGTCATCAATCTCGCGGAAGGCTGTGTGCAAGAGGGGCAACCGCTGATCTTTGCCCACGACCGCGGTGGCATGGTGACTTTCACCGTCGGATCGGTGAGTGGGTCGCCGGGCCAAGATGCAAACGTGACCATCGGCATGAGTGGAGGTGGCGGCGATCTGGCAGCAGCGCAGCTCGACCTCCTCTTTGATCCCACGGTTCTCGACGTTGGCGATCCGCGCTCGGCGTGCACGAAAGATCCTCGCTTGTCGCAAGACGTACTGGTGGTGACGACGCCGGATGACCCCGCTCCGGATGGCAAGCGGCGCCTGCGCTTGTTCGTTGGGGACGTGACGGCACCGATCACCACGTTTGCTGACGGTGCGATTGCGACGTGCACGTTCCACATCAATTCCGGAGCGGCGGCGGTGCCTGCCACGCTTGCGGCTGATCGGCTCAACGCCAGCGACGCGCGCGGCAACGTCTTTGGGTCGCAAGCTGTCAGCGGTGGCGTGTCCATCCTGATTGCTACGCCCACCCCGGTGCCGGCTCCGACCCCCGCGGCTGCGTGCCCTGGCGATTGCGACGGGGACGGCGAGGTGTTCGTGAACGAGGTGACCGTGGCGGTGCGTATCCTCGCCGGTGAGGTGCCGCTGTCGGAATGCCCGGCGGCCGATGCGGATGGTGACGGCGAAGTCTTCGTCACGGACGTCACCCGTGCTGTCCTCAGCCTCGGGCACGGCTGCCCGCAGTAGGGACAGGAAGTGAGTGGGGGCGTGGGAACGCTCAGGATGCGGAGAAGGGTGCTCAGGCACGTCGGATCACGATGGGTCAAGGTGATCGCCGCGCTTTGCGACGGCCACAGGAGGGACTTTGGAATGGCAGAACCTAAGCGGTTGAAGCGCGCAGCATCGAGCGGATGGCTGGCAGGGTGCTGCGCTGTCGCGGTCTCTCTACTGCTTGGAGCACAGGCGTTTGCCGCAGTCACCGTCAAGGTGGATACCACCGACGGCGTGCAGGGCGGGAACCTGGTGTTGACCTGGGGCGTGGAGCGCGGAGCAACGGACCCATCCGTGGGCGGAGTGCAGATCGACATCGTGTACAATACGACACAGATCTACTTCGGTGGTACGTGCTCGAACGGTGGAGCGGCCTGTATCGAGAGCGAAACCGACAATGATCCTGCCTGTGGCATCTGCGTCGCCGTGCCCAATTGCGTCCCCAGCGCCGAGGTGAGTCCAGGAGACTTTGCGGCGGATCTACCGGATACGGTGCGTCCACCCGATCAACCGCCTGCCAGTCGGCTTCGCCTCGCGGTGTATGCGTTCCAGAACCCGCAGGCAACGTACGAGGGAAACCTCGCGACCTGCACGTTCCACGTCCAATCAAATGCGCAGCCCGGACAAGTGGTCTCGCTAATGACCTCCCGGGTATCGGCCAGTGACACCAGCCAGCCGGCCAATGAAATTCCCAATGTGCAGGTGCAGGTCATGCCGGGGGTCATCAGGATGGCGACACCGACGTCGACACC
>DATKMS010000189.1:0-13991 GCA_035541735.1 Candidatus Margulisiibacteriota bacterium | reverse complement strand
GGAGGCTTCGCCGGCCACGACGATGCGGCCATCGCCTTGGATGACGACCGCGTGCGCGGCTGCGCGCGGCCCCACGGGGTCGAACAGGCCGCCGTTGGAGCCGAACGACGTGTCCACGTCGCCCGCCCGCGCAAAGACCGGCGCGCCCCGCCCGAGCGCGGTCAGGACAGCGATCCCCGCTGCGACTCGGCACGCCAACGTGCACCAGCGTCGTGTTGTCTTCACATCAGTCATGGCATCTCCTGGGGGACGCTCACCTGCGGATCGATCGTCCCCGGGTCTGGTCAACGTTGCGGTCGCTTGAACAATTGGCGCCGTGTTCATGGTCACTCGTCGCGCACCGCCACGGCGGGGATGAGCCGCGCCGCGCGGCGCGCCGGCAGCAGCGCCGCCACCAGGCACACCGCTACGGTCAACACCACGAGCACGGCCGTGCGGGCGTAGGGAACGTGCAGGGGGAAGATGAAGCCGAAGAGCGCCGGGAAGGTCGCGTCGACCCAGAGGGCCCCCTGCGCCAGGCCCGTCGCGACGGCCAGCACCAGCCCGAGCCCGCTCAGCAGCAGCGCTTCGATGACCATGATGCGCTGCAGGTGGCGCCGTTGCGCACCGACGACGCGGATAGTGCCCAGCTCGCGGGTGCGTGCGGCGACGCTGGCCATCAGGGTCTCCGCCAACCCGATCAGGACCACCACGAGCATCACCGCCGCATGCACGTCCATCGCCGCAAAGGCGCGCCGCACCTGCGACGCGAAATACTCCACGAGGTCAGCGCCACGCAGCACGTGCACGCCGTAGGGGCGACCCAGCGCCGCTGCGATTACCGCTCGCACGGCATCCACATCCGCCCCCGCCACCGTCTGCACGTAGGCGCGCGTGATCTGCTCATCGTGCCAGTGGCGCACGTACGCCTCGCGGCTCATGATCAACGTCCCGCGCGGCGACGTCAGCTCGGTGATCACCCCCGCGATGCGCAACGCCAGCACGCCGTCCGGCGTATCGAGCCTCACCGTATCGCCCACCTGCGCGTGCAGGTTCTGCATGAAGTTGGCAGACGCCAGCACCGCTGCCCCGCTGGCCACCGCCTCCCACGCTGCCGGCGCCACCGTCCCGACCACAGGCCAGCGCCCGAAGCGGCCCGTGCTGATGTAGGCGCCATCGTGGGCGGAGATCACGATGGGACCGTCGTGGTAGGGCCACTCGATCGTGCGGACACCGGCCACCGCCGCGACGTCGGGCAGGCGGCGCAGCGCGGCCACCAGGTCGCCGGGGGCAGGTGCCTCCAGAAAGCCGGAGCCGACATGGGAGGAACTGACGACCAGATCGGTTTGGATGGTCGCCGTCGCCAGTTCGATCACCGCGTGCTCGAAGCTGCCGGCCAGCATCCACAACCACAACACCGAGCCGATGCCCACGCCGATCGTGGCGATCAGCAACGCCGCCCGCCGCGGGTGGCGCGTGAGGTGGGTGGCCGCGAAGCGCGGCCACGGGCCGGCGAGATGGCCCGCACGGTGCGTCACCAGGCGGCCGAGGACATTCACCAGCGGGCGCGCTGCAAGGGCGGCGGCCACGGCGAGCAACAGGCCCGCTGCGAGCCCCAACAGACCCGACCGGACGTGCAACTGCAGCACGATGGCAATACCCGTGAGACCGCCCACGGCGGCACGGGCGAGCCAGCGCCGCCCGCTCTGCACGCCCGCTTGCTCGCGGCCCCGGCCGCGGATCGTTTCAACGATATCCACGTGTGCGGCGCGCCACGCCGGCAGCGCCGCCGCCAGCACGGCGGCGCCCAGCCCCAACCCTGCCGCCAGCGCCAGCGCCGCGTGCGGGACGGTCAGCTCCCACGACGGCGTCACGGTGTTCAAGTCCAACGCCGAGAGCGTCGTCAGCAGCGGCAGCAGCACCCGCGCATACGCAATGCCGAGCGGAATCCCCAAGAGCACTCCCGCGACGCCGACGAGGAAGCCCTCCGTGAGCAACTCGCGCCAGACCGCACTGTGCCGCACCCCCACGGCGCGCAGCAGCCCCAGCTGCCAGACGCGGCCCTCGAAGAGCGTACTCAAGCTGTTGAAGGCGATCAGAAACGCCAGCACCAACCCGCTCAGACCGAAGCCGCGCAGCAGCAAGCGGATCGACCGCAGCGTGTTCTCCAGGACGCCTTTCTGATGCCCCGGCGTCTCCGCGCGCATGCCGGCCGGCACCACCGCGGCAATGGCCTGCGCCACCGCGCTCGCGCTCTGATCGGGCTTCAGGACGATGTCGAGGCGGCTGATCTCTCCGCCGCGTGCGAAGGCCAGTTGCGCGGCATAGAGATCCATGACCAGCAGATTGCCGTCGTACAGGCGCCCCAAGCCGCCCCCATCCAACACGCCGCCCACGGTGAAGGTCTGGCGCCCGCGCGGGGTGTCCAGATCGATGCGACCGCCCACCCCCAGCTGGTGGCGGCGCGCGAAGCTCTCCGTGAGGATCACCCCGCCGGGTAACACCACCCGGCTGGTCGGAGCCGGGGTGTGGGCACTGAAGTGCACCCCGTAGACCTCCGGCGCCCCCATGTTCAGCAGGTCGAACGCGTGGACGGCCAGCAGCTCGTTGGTGCCGTCGGTGGTGAACGCCGTGGCACTGAGCACCGGCACGACGCGGGCGACGCCGGGCACGCGCGCCACCGCGTTGATCACATCATCCTTGCGGAACCGCGCCGCGCCCTGCATGCCGACTTGTAGGTCGGCACGACCCACGGTGGTGGCCACAACGTCCTGAAACGCCCGCACCACCGACGGGCCAAGCACCTCATTGGCACACACCGATGCCACACCCGACGCCAGCGCCAGTATCGTCAGCGCCACCCGGCCGTAGTGGCCGCGCAGGAAACGCACCGGCAGGCGCAGGCCGCACCATGCCGCAGCGGACCGCCAGCCGTGTACCGACGCACCCGGCCGGTCGGAAGCGGCCGGGTGCGTCGCAAGCCTCGCGCGAGGAGGAGTCAACGCGAGGCTAGGACCATCGACTCGCAGCGGCGGCGCTGCACCTTCCGCAGCGTTGCTCACGGCGACTCGCGCCGGATCTCGCCGTTCCCCGCGGCGACCCCGGACCCTTGCCCATCGGGGAGCGTGTCCGGAGGACAGCTGTTCGCGACCGGCCAATTCGGGGCAGCGCCCTGCGCAATGGCCTGCCGCGCCTCGCCGCCGCCGCTGCGCCGCTCCTCTTCGATGCGTCCGTCGCACAGGCGTACGATGCGCTGGGTGTACGCCGCCGCCGCCGGGCTGTGCGTGACCAGCACGACCGTAAGCCCGCGTGCAGCGTTAAGCGTACGCAACAGATCGAGCACGCCTTCACCGGCGCGCGAGTCGAGGTTGCCGGTGGGCTCATCGGCCAGCAGTAGCTGCGGTACGCCCACCAACGCACGGGCGATGGCGACGCGCTGCTGCTCGCCGCCCGACAGCTCAGCCGGCCGGCGGCGCTGCGCGGCCGCCGTGATGCCCACTTCGGCGAGCGCGGCTGCGGCCCGCTGCCGCGCCGCGCGCCAGCGCACGCCCATGAACTCCAGGGGCACAGCCACGTTCTCCTCGGCGGTAAAGGTCGGCAGCAAGTTGAAGCTTTGAAACACAAACCCGATCGTGCGCAGGCGTAAATCACTGCGGGCGTCGTCCGAGAGCGCTGACAGCTCGCGCCCGGCGACGTGCACTCGGCCGCTGGTCGGCGTATCAATTCCGGCAATGAGGTTGAGTAAGGTGCTCTTGCCGCACCCGCTCGGTCCCATGATGGCCAGGAATTCTCCGGCACTCACCCGCAGCGAGACGGCGCTGAGCGCTGCTATGCCCTGGGAACCGTGGCCATACCGTTTGCTGACCTGGTCGAGAACCACGGCCGGAGTATCCATTTGCGCACCATATCTCCAATATTTCATGTTTCCTACGCCCTCTGCTGCAGTGTCAATACGTAGAAATACGGATTTTCGGGTAGGATTTCTCTCGGATCTTCATGAGAAACCCCCCGCTGCACCGCTGTCAGGAGCAGGGCTGCAAGCCCTGCGCTCTTGCCCAAAGTGTTCTGGGTCATTAGTCCTCCCCTCCTAGCGTCGCCAGAGGCAACGCTGTTACGATGACCTTGCCCGCCGAGTGCGGGCACGCACTTTCTAACATCGAGAAGCCTGAAGGAGCCCCGCCGGCGGCGTGCTCGTCCCCGCTCAAAACTCACCACTTCCTCATGAGCCGGCGCACCTGAATGGACGACTTCTCATCGTTCTCCTTCTTCCAGCGACGGGTGGAGCGCCTCGATCTTCTTTGCGACCGCCTTGATGCGCTTGGTGACCGCCAGCCGCGCTCGATCGTCCGTCGCCCCCCTTTCGGCACCCTCACACCCTCCAGCGGATGGATCCGTCGGGACCAGCGACGTACGCGCAGACGTATCCGGTCTTGATGCAGGTGGTCAGGTAGTAGCCGAGCGCCGGATGCTGGGCGGCGACCTTCTTGATCGCCGCCTTGACGCGTTTGGTCACCACGATGCGGGCATGCTCGGCGCCGGCGTCGGGGGTGCGCGGTTTCACGGCTTCACGGCTCGGAGGGTCTGAGGGTTCGGCAGCAGCGAGCAGATCGCGCGCGGCAAAGCGCTTACCAGGGTGGCGCAGCAGGTGGGCGAGGCAGTGCAGCCCCTTGGTGTCGCGTAAGCGGACGACCGTGCCCTCGTAGGCGATGGTCCAATACTCGCCCTCTCTGCAGAACACCGAATCCCTGCGCAGCTCTACGGGTCCGGTCCCTGGCGGCCGGCCGGCGGGCGCGAGCTGAGCGGCCGGAGCTTTTGGCCTGCGGGAACGCATCGAGATCCTCTCACCCATAGAGGCGTGACAAGCGGCGGCACATTGTGAAATCCGCGGGTACAAATGACGCGGCCGAGCTCCTGTGATCTGAAGACCCCGCGCCTGGCGCAGAAGAGGCAGCGTCGAAGCGGGGGGTACCAAAGTTCGGTCGTTGCGTTGTTGACCGGGAAGACACGCCGTCACCCCCACCCTCAACTCACGGGGAGGTGTCCCCGCGCGTCCTTCCGGCAGGCGGCGTTGCCTAAGGTGTCCACGAGCCATGAATGGGTTGGTGCCTATGTTTCCAATCTGTCATGGCCCGTCGGCAGTTTACAATTAGGGTATTTCTACCCTGGGGTATCTGCGCATGCAGGCGATTCAGTTGAGCGCCTCGATCAGAGGTTCCCGTCGCCCCACCAAGAATCGAATTCCTGGCTAGCCATGCGAGAAGTCGTCTGAAGACGACTCACGCTCTTGCGGTGCGGTTGGGGAGCTGGGGGCCGCGTCGGTCGAAGCGGACACTCCCTAGCGCGGGGCGGTGCCCGCAACCCAACCTCCAGATCTGTATTCCGTCATGCCCGCAATCTTCTAGCGGGCATCCAGGCAGGGCGGCGGGGTTGCCAGACAACCCTGGATTCCCGCTAAAGGATTGCGGGAATGACGGCCTTGAAATTTGCGCGCCACGCGAAGACTTTCGGACATCGTAGCTCAGAAGGGGGAGAGCGGATCTGATAACAGGCCTGAGGCGATCAGCACGGTCAATAAGGGGTGCAGCCGCGGCACGCGGAAGCGGTGTTTGAGGCGCTCGAGATGGTGCTCCACCGTGCGCGCGCTGAGGCCGAGGAGCGCCGCGGCCTCCCTGGCCGTCTTGCCAGCCGCCACCAGCCGCACCACATCGCGTTGTCGCACACTGAGTGGCCGCGCGTGAACGGTCAACGCGCCGGACGGCGCTGGCGGGAGGTGGTCGCTCGACAAACCCTCTGGGTGCAGCGCGTCGGCCGGCGCACCCGGAGGCGACGCCGGCTTGCGCGGCTGCTGCAGCGCGATACTGGCGCAGTTGGCCAACAGCGTGACGGCAGCGACCTCGCGGTGTGTAAATGCATGCGGGACGTGCTTGGTCACAGCCAGCATCCCGAAGGGTCCATTCCCGTTGCACACCGGGACGGCAAGGACCGCCCGCACCCCGCCGATGCGCGCCACCGCACGCAGCAGCGGACGCCGGTCGTGCAACGCATCGTGACTGCACAGGTTACGTTCCGATGCGATCACCAGGCCGCTCAGACTGTCCGCAACCGGGATCGGTATGCCAACATCCTGCACGTCCGCCGGAAACACACTGCGCAGTGCTACCTCGCGACCGCCGCCGGCCAACGCGGTGATGCCCACCACCTGCGCCTCACAGAGACGGGCGGCAGCGCGCGTGATGCGGGCGAGCGCACGCTCGACCCCGATTCCACGAGCAATCGCTTCGTGGATGCGATCCAGAACGGCAAACTCCAAGCGGTCTATCGCTGCTACCGTCATGTCCCCCACAAGGCCGCCGAGGCGGCTCTGCACTTTTCCTACCAGACGATCATACGACAGCCGACTCCACGTTGTCTATCCGGTAGAACTACGTCCGTAGATCTACGGAATTCTGGCCGCGGTAAACAACGCCGCGGTGAAATGGGTCAGAACAACCAGGAAACGACTGCGTCGGGATCGGGAGCGTAGCCGCAGAGAGAGCCCGTGGTGATGGCAATGGCGAGGTGGCGGGCGAGGGTCGGGTTGGCGGCGCGGAGCTTTTGGATGGCCGACTTGATCCCCTTGGTCACCGCGAGGCGGGCACGTTCGGCAGCGGCCGCGGCCAGCCGGTCGCGGCCCCCGAGGCCGACGACGGCGGCGAGCTGTTCGCCCAGCGCTTCGATTTCCTCGCGGGCGCGCGCGGCGCGCCCGCGGTCGTTGAGGCCCTCGGCCTCCGCCAGGGTCTCGCGCAGACCCTCCAGCCGGTGCCGGTAGGCCACCCTCGTTTGCGCATCCAACAGTGGCGGGCTCGTGGTCGCGAGCCGCTCGTTCGCAGCAACCGGACGCGCATCGCCCGACACCGCTTGCACCAGCTCGAGCGCGTGCACCTGTTGGCCCGGATGATGGAGGAGATAGGCGATGTACTGCAGCCCCTTGCTGTCCTTCAGGCGTACGACGACGCCGTCGTGGGTGATTGTCCAATAGTCGCCCTCTTTCCGAAAGACGTTCGTCTCGGGTTGCGGGTCTGTCATCTCTGATTGCTGCCGGCTGACGGCTGAGCCCTGGATGATTCCCAAGAGACCAGAGATCTCTTCCTCGAGGATCTTCATTCCGAGCTGACGCGCCGTGGTAAGCGCCTGGGCCAGAAGTTCGTGGACCTTCTCATGGTCGCCCGGCTCGTCGCGGCCGAGCAGCGTGCGCGCATACTCGAACTGGGTACGCGCCATGAAGAGAGGAGCACCCATCTTCCGGTACATGCGGAGAGCGTCCTCGAAATGTCGCGCCGCCTCATCCCATCGCTGCATGGTGGCGGCCAGGAGCCCGAGCGGGTGCGACGCGGAACCGAAGCAGATGAAAGAAAACGGGGTCACGATGTTCCGTCCGTCATGGGGCCTGAGAAACTCGTACAAGCTTTGCGCACGCTGTGCGTCACCCAAAAATGCACAGACCTGAGCGAGGAAGGCTACGTTTAGGTTTGCGGCTCCCTTCCTGAGCGCCGCGAAGTCATCGGCGGCTAGCCGCTCGAACTCGGTCCGTGCCTCAACCTGTCGATTGAGCTCGGCGAGAACATATGCGAGCGCGCAACGGAACCCGACGGCTGCGGCGTACCGATCGGCATTGGCCCGCACACCTGGCTCCAATTCGCCAAGGCGTCCCTGTTCTCGGCGCACTTGGAAGAGCTGTGCGCCGACGAGTTGGAGCCCTCCCTCCAAGTTCACGTGCTGTCCGATTGCAAAGCCTTCTTGCGCCAGCCGCTCGCATTCATCGAGTCTTCCCGCCAGCAGGGCACGCACCGCCCGCAGGTGTGTCGCTTGCCCCAACCAGACGGGCTGGCGGAGGCGTTGCGCGTCGCGGACTTGCGCTTCGATTTCCCGGTTGAGCGCGTCGATGTCTCCCAGTTCGAGCAGATCGCGCACCCGCAGTTCGCGGCAGGACATGACCAGACCCGGGTCGCCGGTGTCCGCAGCCACGCGCAGCGCCTCGGTGGAGACGGCGAGCCGCTCCTCCATGTTGGGCGAGCTGCCAAGCACCCAGTGGCGGCCCAGCAGTGCCTCCGCGAGGGCAGTTGCGTTCCCCACTCTGCGTGCAATGGCCACGGCCTGTTCGCTCAGCTGCGCGCTCCTGTCCCACTGGGCCGTGCCGTCGGCTGCAAGGGCGATCGCGAGTTGGGCGGTTACGGTGGCCTTCAGAACACTATCCTGCTCTCCGAGGACTCCGAAGGCCTCTTCGAGGAGTCGGATGAGGGCCTCGTTTGTCGTGCCGGCAACAAATCCCTCGATGGCATCGCCCAACGCTGCCCGAGCGAACGCATCCGGCCGCCGGAGCTTGCGGGCTATTTCAGCCGCTTGCTGATACGTCTGCCTTGCCAATAGGCGCTGGCCGGCGCGGCGCCGCGCGTCAGCCACGCTCAGCAGGAGTTCGCAGCGAGCGCCTTCATCGATGGGAGCAGCGTGCTGCAGGGCTTGCAGCGCCAACTGATACAAGCGCGCCGCCTCTTCGTAGGCCAGCAGAGCCAAGGCGCGGTCGCCGGCGCGGCGGGCGTACGTTACAGCCTTCGTGCGGTCGCCGTCACACCCGGTCTCGCTAAAGTGATAGGCAAGCTCAGCCAGGTAGTCATCGGCATCCGGCAAGCGCTCGAGAGCGCGGCCGACCAGCTGATGCAGTTCCATGCGGCGCAGCGGGCTCAGCTCTTCGTAGAGGGTCTCACGGATCAACGCATGCGCGAAGCGGTAGCGCCCTGTCGTATCCAGCGGCTCGACCACACGCGCCGCTACGGCCTCCTCCAACACCCCCGCGGGCGGTGGGCCATCGTCTTCCGCTAACGCACCGGCGAGAACATTCAGCCGAAACTCGCGCCCGATCACCGCCGCGATGAGGAGCGCGGCACGGCACGCCGCCGACAGCGGTGCTACACGCCGATCTATGACCGCCTTCACCCCCGCGGGCAGGTTGGTACCCAGGATCGGCCCGTCTGTCCCCGCCTGCAGACGGCCCTCCGCCATCAACACACGCACAAACTCGGCGACGAACAGCGGGTTGCCTTCGGTGTGCTGGTGCAGCGCCGTGACCAGGGCAGCGCCTGGCGGCACCCCGGTCGTCAGTTCGACGAACCGTGCGACGTCACTTGCGCTCAGACCGCGCAACGTCAACCGCTCCGTTCCCGGCACGCGCAGCGCTTCTGCGAACGTCTCGACGAGCGGCTTGTCACCGTGCAGCGCCCGATCACGGCAGGTCCCAACGAAGAGCACCGGCATGCCGCGCAACTGGCGCATGACGAATTGGAGCAGCAGCAACGACGACGGATCGGCGCCTTGCAAGTCGTCGATGATTACCACGAGTGGCGCACGCTGTGCCCAGTTCTCTATGCAGCGCGTGATGCTGTCGAAGACCCGGAAGCGCGCTGGCGCGGCTTCGATGCCCGCAGGCGCGGGCAAGTCGGGTAAGCGCGCGCGCAACTCCGGCACGACTTGCGCGACGTCCACCGCCCCAGGGCCCAAGAGCGTACGGAGGCCTTCCTGATCGAGCGCGCGAGTGACCGAGCGGATCACCTGCACCCACGGCCAGAAAGCCGGCGCCCCCTCGCCCTCGTAGCAGCGGCTCCACAGCACATGCGCCCCTCGGCCGCGTGCGTAGGCCGCGACCTCCTCACACGTCCGGGTCTTGCCGATGCCCGGCTCGCCGACGAGGAACACCAGCCGGCCGTGGCCGGCGAGGGCGTCTTCGACGCTGGCCCGCAGGATGTCGATCTCGGGCTCGCGCCCGACGAACACTCCGCGCTCCGGTGAGCTGATGGAAGCCATCCGCTTGCCTGTGGGCTGCCTCGTGTGGATGTGCGGCGTCCATACCACGGTGCGGCCTAGCGTGCCAAGCGGACAGAGAAGGAACGGACCAGCAAGCCGCCGACTACTTGGTGATTGCAGATTTCAGATTTGCGGAATGCCGAACAATCCGAAATCTGCCATCTGCCATCTGCGATGTCTTCGTCACAGCCAATCGGCGCGCTTGAAGCGCCAATAGAGGAACCCGCAGGCGGCGCCCATGGCGCCCATGGTCAGGGGGTAACCGTATCCCCAGTGCAGCTCAGGCATGAACTCGAAGTTCATGCCGTACACGCCGGCGATCATCGTCGGCACCGCCAGGATCGCGGCCCACGCCGCCAGCTTCTTGGTGACGTCGTTCTGTGCAACGGAGATGAGCGACAGGTTGGCCTCGAGCGCGGTCGTGAGCAGCTCCCGCAGGTTGTCGACCGTCTCATTGATGCGGATGACGTGGTCGTAGACGTCTCGGAAGTACACCCGCGTGTCTTCCGGAATGAGACCCACGTCGAAGCGCACCAGCCGGTTGCACACTTCGACCAGCGGCGACACGGCACGTTTGAGCCCGACGAGGTCGCGCTTCAGCGCGTAGATCTCCTCCGTGCTCTCGCGGTTGAAGCCGCCGCCAAAGATGCATTCTTCGAGGCTTTCCAGCTTCTCCTCCAGCTCGTCGACCACCGGGAAGTAATTGTCGACCACAAAATCCATGAGCGCGTAGAGCACGAAACCCGGCCCTTTGCGCAAAAGCTGCGGGCTGGCCTCGCAACGCACCCGCACATCCGTGTACGGCAGCGATGCACCGTGCCGGAGGGAGATGACATATTGCGCGCCCACGAAGACATGCGTTTCGCCGAAAGCGATGCGACCTTCCTCCAGCTGGACGGTACGCAGGACGACGAACAGGGAGGTGCCGTATTCCTCGATCTTGGGTCGTTGATGCGCCCGCAGCGCATCCTCAACTGCGAGGTCGTGTAGCCCGAACTCCCCCTGAATCCGGCGCAGCAGCTCCTCGGTCGGCTCGTGCAAGCCGATCCAGATGAATTGGCCGGGGAACTTGAGGATCTCGCTGACGTCCTCGACATCGACGTCCCCGACCTTGCGGCCGTCGGCCGCGTAGGCGACGCAGTTGACCACGGCACTCATGGTCGCAGTGGACTACCGGCCGGCCTGGCTGGTTGCAACCTTCACACGACACCTGCAGTGCGTCGAGTCCGCTGTGAGCGCGCCCCAACCGACTATCCACCCTCCTCTTCGAAGCCCACCACCTCCGCCGAGGTCTCGAAGTGGCCGTCGCTGCGCCGCGGCAGTGGCGGCGACGGTGTGCGCGTGATGCGCAGGCTGCCTCCCGGCGGAATCGCCGTGTGGACGACGTAGTATTCGGCCGTGCCCGGACTGTCCGCGTGCGGATGGCGTTCGTCCTTCCACAACCAGGCATGACGAATCAGCAACCGGACGTTGCGCACCCAGTGCGAAGACTTGTTGACCAGCATACCGGACACGGCACCGTTCTCGGTGCTGAGATCCGTGATCACCACCACTTGCGCAGCCTGCCGCGACGACATCGGAGCTTCCGCGGCGGCCATCGTCGCGGCGCCGAGCAGCGTGCAACCAACCCATGCTGAACACCAGAGTGTCATGTGCGCTCTCCTCGGCATGCGTCTCCATGCCGCCGCCCGCACCAGGGCTCCGCAGCTTCACCGTCAGCGGCTACCGCTCTGCGCGCGGGCTTTGGGATGCGTGGAGGCGTGGAGTATACCGGTGTCGCAGACAATGTCTCAAGCGACGCGGGTGACCGACGAGAGCGCACATACCGCCTGGCCCCTGGGGCGCTGCGCGACGAATGTGCGGAATTGATCTGCACGGCTGTCGAACGCGCCGCAGCTCGTTCGACTACAAGACGAGCCCCCCGGAGGCCTGAGATTGACACGATTCTGCAACGGCGCGTTTGACCGTGGTTAACCGGAGGCGATACGGCAGCCCCGCTGCAACGGAGAAGCTGATGACGAAGAACATCTCACCGAAGCGCACCGCAAAATCCCGCTCCCACCGCGGGGCGCGCCGGCCGCGTTCGGCCAGCCCGCCATTCCCGGACGTCATACTGCTCGTGGGTACGCGCAAGGGAGCATGGCTCTACCACGCCGATGCTTCCCGCACGCGCTGGCGTGCCGATGGCCCGCACTTTCTCGGGCACATCGTCCATCACGTCGTCCTGGATCCGCGCGACCGGCGGACACTCCTGGTCGCGGCGAAGACCGGGCATCTCGGACCGACGGTCTTCCGCTCGCAAGATCTGGGCAAGACGTGGAAGGAAGCGTCAAAGCCGCCCGCATTCCGCAAGGCCGCCGCAGACGAGAAGGGACGTGCCGTAGACCATGTCTTCTGGCTCACACCGGGGCACGCCAGCGAACCCAACGCATGGTACGCCGGCACCTCGCCCGAGGGCCTCTTCCGCTCCGAAGACGGCGGCGACATCTGGCAGCCGGTGGCCGGCTTCAATGATCACCCGCTGTACGCGCAATGGACGGGCGATGAGCAAGCCGGTACGCCGGACGGCCCGAAGCTGCACTCGATCCTGATCGACCCGCGCGAGCCCAACCATATGTACCTCGGCATGTCGGGCGGCGGCGGTGGTGTTTTCGAAAGCGTCGACAAGGGCGCCGACTGGAAGCCGCTCAATGCCGGGTGTCGCTGCGACTTCCTGCCCGACCCGTATCCCGAGTTCGGTCAGGATCCGCACTGCGTCCAACTCCATCCGCTCGCGCCCGACGTGCTCTACCAGCAGAACCATTGCGGCATCTATCGCATGGAACGGGCGCAGGCCCGTTGGGAACGTATCGGGGAGAACATGCCGAAGGCGGTCGGCGACATCGGCTTCCCCATGACGCTGCATCCACGCGATCCGAACACGGTGTGGGTTTTCCCGATGGACGGTTCAACGGTCTGGCCGCGGGTCAGCCCGGACGGCAAGGCCGCGGCGTATGTCACCCGTGATGCCGGCAAAACCTGGAAGCGACTCGACGCCGGACTGCCGCAGGAGCAGGCATGGTTCACCGTGCTGCGGCAGGCGATGACCGCCGACACGCATGATCCCGTCGGCGTGTATTTTGGCACCACGACCGGCCAGCTGTGGGCCAGCACCAACGAAGGCGCCAGGTGGACCTGCATCGCCAACCACCTGCCGCACATCTACGCGGTGGAGGCGGCAGAGCTCGACGGATGAAAGTGTTGATCCCCACCCCGCTGCGTTCGTACACGCAGCAATCCGCGGTGGAAGCGACGGGCACAACGCTCGCCGAGTTGCTCCGCGACCTCGACCGCCGCTACCCCGGTATCCGCTTCCGCATGATCGACGAGCAAGATGCCATTCGCCGACACATCCGCATCTTCGTGAATCGCGAGCAGGTGTACGACCTGGAATGGCCACTGCAACCCTCGGACGAGGTGCAGATCCTGCAAGCCTTGAGCGGTGGCTGACGCCGCGTGGCGGTTGGGCCTACCGCTTCCTTGCCCGCCGCTTTTGCTGGCGCTCGGCTTCATCCACCTCCGCCCACAAGTGGTCCAAGTCGAGAACGAGCCCCGGGCAACCCGGGATACGGAGTCTTCCGCGGCTGTGCGCGACCGCCACGCGGTATTGCGCCCTGGCCTCCAGCGCCAGAATCTCCAACGTCCGCAGCTGCGGATCGAGAATCCAGTAGTAGCGGATCCCCGCGCGGGCGTAGTCGCGGATCTTGTCGACACGGTCGCGACGCGCATCGCGGGGTCGCGGGGAGACCACTTCGACGACAAGGTGGGGCGCAGTGCGGACGAGCGTATCCATCAGTGCGGGCGCTGTGCCGCGCAGATAGACGGACACGTCGGGCTTGCGCCCGCGACGGGGTCCCACGACAATCTTTGCTTCGGAGCCGGCGACGAATCCACGTCGTTGGCGTGCCCATGTGCCGAGGATGCGGGCCAACCACATCACGACCAGTTCATGGAGAAAGGTCGCCATCTCCTCCTCCTCCAGAACGCCATCGACGAGCTCGCCCTCGACATCCTCGTCCAGCGCTCCCCACTCCTCGACCGTCATGGGCTTCAGCTGTGGGAGCAGCGTTGCAGAGCGCGGCATGGCGTGACGCTACCACGTCTGCCAGCGCCGCGAAAAGAGTCACCGCCGCAGCGGA
>DATKMS010000188.1:0-31105 GCA_035541735.1 Candidatus Margulisiibacteriota bacterium | reverse complement strand
GCCGATGCGTTCACCCAGGCGGCCTGAGCGGCAAGGTACTGAGCCATTTCTTGCCGTTCGAGACTGGCAAGGCCGGGCAGATACCAGCGGCGCCAGAGTGCGCGCCGCAACCACTGGGCGCGGCCGAGGGTGGCACGTTCGATGCGGTCAGTGGGAGCCAGGGGCGCGGCTTTGGGTTCGGTCCGGGCGCGTGCGGCGAGGGTTGCCTGGGTGCCAAAGCGCTCGGTTTCGGCATGCAGCGCCTGTCGCGTGTGGCGATTCGCGGTCTCGACCGCATCCGCGTAGCCAGCGGTCGCCGTAGCAACAGCGCCAGAGAGCGCAGCGTGGTCACCACTGCGAATCCAGCGGCGGCGGGCACGGCGGAGTTGGGTGCGGAAGTCTGCAGCCAGCCGTTCGGCTGTCGGGCCAGCGTCATGGACGATGCGCCCCACGGCTGTATCGAAGCTGGCGAAGCGCCGGCGCGCCGCCGCGGCCTCGGCGTCGGCAGCCGCCTGTACGGCCTGCAAGCGCGCCCGCGCGTCAGCCAACGTCTGCTCCAAAGCGGCGTGCCGCTCCGTCAGGCAGTGATGCGCCACCGTCAGGGAATGGTGCGCACGCTTGGCGGCCTCGCGCAATGCAGTGATCTCCCGCCGTCCTGACGATGCGAAGCGGCGCAACGCGGCGATGAACCCCGTCAGCCCGCTGGCGACGCTGGCAGTTCCGTCCTCAGTCTGCATGGCGCGAAGCCCCGCGCGTGCATCGACCAGAAAAAGCTCGTGTGCGCCGGCGACCGTGGTGCGCAACGTCTCCGCATGACGCGCGCGTTCGACCGGCGTCAACTCGGCACAGTCGGCATCGAGGTTCCAGACGACGAACAGCTTGCCGATGTCGGCCTGCAAGCCGTCCATCAGGCGGCGCGTGAACTGCGTGAACAACGCGGGGTAGCGCACCACCAAGACGACCGCGTCGAGCGAGCGCAAGACATCGGCGCTCACGGCGTCGAACTGGGCGGCGCTGCCGACGCCGGGAGTATCCAGCAGATCCACCTGGCCGCCCAGCTCGAGCAAGTCGAGATCGGTCTCGGCGACCACTTCGTGGGCGTCGCCGAGCGCGCCATCTGTGCTGGCCTCACGCATCAGCTGCTCCAACGCCGCGAGGCTCTCCAGCCGTCGCTCACCGATCCGCCAGGTCGTGCGCTCGCCGTAGGTGACGCGCAAGGGAATCGAGGTGAGCGGCTCGAACGCCACCGGCGACAACGCTGCCCCGGCAACGGCGTTGAGCAGCGTCGACTTGCCGGCCTTTACCTCTCCGTACAACGCAATCCGAATGCGCCGCCGCGCGAACTCCGCTAGCAACGTGTCCAGCGCCGCCAGCGCCCCATCAGGCAAGTGTGCCGTGTGTGGCTCCAACGCCTGGTGCGCACGCGTCAGCGCCGCGTTCAGCCGAGTTGCGAGTGTGCCGACGGTGCGCGCCGTGGCGCGCGCCGTGTCGACCGCGTCGTGATCCCCTACACCATCCACCGTCATGGCGGACAGTCATAGGGTGCCGTGCGGGTCAGTTCAACTCGCCGGCACGCCGGAACCGTTGAAGGGAGCTGTGCCCGGTGCCTCCTCGGCAGATGCCTGCGTGGAAAACGAGACCTGGGCAGGGACAGAGGCGCCGTCGCTGCTGCTGCGTGGAAGACTGAACCAGAACGTGCTGCCCTTGCCGAGTTCTGAGTCCACCCAGACCTTGCCGCCGTGCTTCTCGACGATCTTCCTCACCGCTGCCAGGCCGATGCCGTCGCCGGCAACGCCGTTGCCGCCCAGGCGCATGAAAAGACGAAAGATCTTGTCGCAGTCTTCCCGGCGAATGCCGGGGCCATTGTCGCGTACGAAGAAGCAATGTTCGTCGCCCGACTCTTCGCAGCCGACAACGATACGTGCGGCCGGGTGCGGGGCCATGTACTTGATGGCGTTGTCGATGAGGTTGCTGAAGACCTGGTTGATGCGCACCGGATCGCCGCTGATCACCGGCAGATGACTCGTCGCCACGCTGATCTTCTTGCCGGCGATCTGGTAGTGGAAGGCGTCGAGGATTTCCGCGACCAGCTTGGCGGTATCGATGGGCTGCGTGACCTGCGGGCGGGTTTCGATCCGCGACAGCTCCAGCAGCGCATTCACGAGCACATCCATCTTGGACACGCTGCGCAGGATGAAGTCGAGTGATTCCCCGATCTCCTCTCGTAGGGCTTCCCAGTGCGGGAGGCGGTCTCCGTTGCTGCCGGCGTCGAGCGTGCCGATGCTGTCCTGCAGGGCGCGTGAAAAGCCCGCGAGATTGATCAGCGGTGCACGCAGGTCGTGCGATGCGATGTACAGGAAGTCGCTGAGCTCGCGGTTGGTCGCCTCGAGTTGTGCGCTGCGTTCCTCCAATTGCCGGGTGCGTTCCGCGACCAGCCCCTCGAGCCCCTCGGAGTACGTTTGCAGGCCTTCGGCCATCCGGTTGAAGGCGTGCGCGAGCACACCGACCTCGTCATTGGTGAGGAAGTTGACCCGCTGGGTCAGGTCGTGCTTCTCGGCAACCGACTGCGCGGTGCGCGTCACCGCAGCGAGCGAGGTGGTGATACTGCGGGCACACAGGAAGCCGATTCCGAGGGCAAGAAGCAGGGCAAACGCCATCCCAACGAGGCCAGAGTAGAGCAGCTGATCGAGCTGCGGGCTGAAGTCGTGCAGCGGCGCAACGGCAACGATCTTCAGGCGCGTGCCGGGGACGTCCACGAAGCTGATGATCTTGCTGTGATCGACACGGTCGGTGACGCTGCCTTCAACTTGGGTGAGAATCCTGGTGATTACTGCCGGCAACAGGGCCGCCTCACGCAGCCGCTGCAGGCCGGTATCCGCGTTCGCGGGGTGGGTTGCAACGACGCGGCCGGACCGGTCGACCAGATGGAAGTAGCCCCGCGGACTGACCGGATACTCTGCTGCCACCCACCGCCACGCATCGGAAATGGCGCCGCCCTCGGCTCGCGGCAGCGAACCCATCAGATCCGCCAGCTCGTGCATGCGGCCGGACAAACGCACGCCGATCTCTTGTTCGAGCACCGCTTCCGCCCGCGTGTACGCCGCAACCCCGAAGAAGCTCAGCGCGGCGACGACCAGCACCACGCTGCAGGCAAAGATCTTCATCTTCAGCGAAACCTGCTCCGCCGGCGGCGGCAGACTGTGCGACGCCGACGACGCCAAAGCCGTCAGCGGCCGCAGGTGATATTCGAGAAGAAAATACTCGAGCACCCCCCACAGCAGTCCGGAAGCCAAGCCGCAAATGAAGGTGATGACCACCGACTCCCAAGGCAGCCGGGCGAAGTAGCGCATCTGGGCCGAACCGACGGCGTAGGCAACGATGCTCCCGGACATGACGACCAGGCCGACCTTGAACGGATACGCCAGAACCTGGCGATGATAGAGGGCCGCCTGCTGCGGCGTGAGCGCGTCGCCCGCCTGCAGTTGCGTCACGTAGCGCTGAATCGGGCGGAACATCGGACGCCATATCGTCAGCGGCACCGCGAATGCGAGCCCCTCCCATGCAAAGCAGAAGAACTCCCAATCGCGCTGAACGGAGTTGAGTAAGGGGGTGGAGACGACATACACGAAGCCGACACCCCAAGCGAACAACCCGAGGAGAATGAGCTGAATCAGAATGAACTTGCGTTCGATGTCTCGCAGCATGCTCAAGGACCCCGTTCCGTCAGCAATCGATACGCCATAGCGAAGCGCACCCTGCTTTCGCAGCGTGCAGTTGAGCGCAACAGACGCTGTTGATCGCGCCGATGCCGGGCGGCACAGAACTGTAAGTTCCTTGTCCGGCGTGCACGACAGCTCCGTGTCTGGTTGATCTCAGCCAGGTCGGCTGGTATCAGCCACGAGAGACGGTCGGCGGCCGCTTGCGCTCTACCGATGGTCCGCGCTAAGCCTCTGTTCCCCTGGAGCTTCTGGGTATTTTGTGGCGGCGAAGTCTGTCGGGTCTGTGTCTTGCCTACCGGGGGATGATGCAGAGAGGCGGCGACGTGGAGAGCGTTGCGAAGCGGTGCAACCCAGGCATGGAGGTTTTGGAGGCAGCCCCCGGCGTAGTGGTTTCGGGAAGCGATGCGCTGGCCGCGGTGTCTCAGGAGCGCAACACGCTTCTCCGCCGACTGTTGATTCTCAATGTGTTGCTCCAGATCTTCGACGGCGTGGCCACCTACGCTGGCTTGCAGCAAGGCCTGCGCGAAGCCAATCCCCTCCTGCGTAGCGCCTTCCATCATTGGGGCATCGTGCCGACGCTGCTCGTTGTCAAGGCGAGCGCCTACGGGTTGCTGGTCTTCGTCTACCGGGTTGCGAGAGAGCAACTGGTGTTGCCGGCCTTGGCGGCGCTGGCCGCCGTCTACTCAGTGTGTTCGTTGATCCCCTGGCTCGGCATGTTGCTCAGGGTGCTCTTGCGCTACCTCTGAGCGTCCCAGCCTGCTGTTTCTCCCAAGCATGCTGCGCTAGGCTCCCGAAACGACGAGTGAGCCTGCGGAGGCGATTGTGGGAGCATCGGAATCTGTGAGGCGCGATATGCTGGTATTCGACATCGAGACGATTGCTGACCTGACGCCGGCGACGCACGACGCCGTCGCGGCGCTAGCCCGCGACCGTGACATGACGGCCGAGCACTTTGGTAGTCTCTGCCCACCTCTGGCACGCGTCGTCTGCATCGCCTGGCTCGACCTCGCGACGCAAGACTTGCGCGCGGTATTCGATGCGACGCTACATGCCGGCACCCCGCAACAATCCGTCGAGGTGGAGGACGGGTGCGGCGCGGCACGCCCCGCGCGGCGCTGCGCGTTGCAGGCCTGCGGCAGCGAAGCGCAACTCTTGGGCGCGTTCGGGGAGCAGCTGGTGCGCCGCGCTGCCCAGCCAAACCCTCAACTGGTCACCTACAACGGGCGCGGGTTTGATCTACCCGTGCTGGCGCATCGAATGCTGAAGCACGGCGTCCCCGAAGGTCGTGATCTCGTCGTCAAAGCGGCCCGCGACAACCGCTACAATCCGGTCCTGCACATCGATCTCATGGACATCGTCACCTTTGGCGGCGCGGCGCCACGCTGGCCGATGGCTGCGTACGCCATCGGCTTCGGGTTCCGGTCGCCCAAGCATGACATGGACGGGTCCACGGTGTGGCCGGCCGTGCAGGGCGGTCGCATCCTCGACGTCGTGCGCTACTGCGCCGGCGACGTCCTCGCTACGGCGCACGTTTATCGGTCGGTGTACGACCTTTTGCCCATAGATAACAAGGGCGTGGGTCGCTGATCGCACTTCGGGCCGCACACCGACCTCGCTCACCCCCACAGCAGGTCGCGCAGTCCCGAGGCGCGCTCGATGCGATGGGTGATCGCGTGTGTGACCATCTCCCGCGTCGCATGGATGATGACCGCGCGGCGCGCCCGGGTCACCGCGGTGTAGAGCAGCTCGCGCGAAACGACGGGCGACACGTGCTGCGGCAGTAGCACCGCGACCTCGTCGAACTCCGATCCCTGACTCTTGTGGACGCTCATGGCGAAGACGGTTTCGTGCGGTGGCAGCAATGCGGGCGAGAGTGCACGCGCGGCGCCGTCCGCGGCGATGAAGAAGGCGACGAATGCATCGGCGCGTACCGGGTCGCGGACCACGACACCGATGTCGCCGTTGAAGAGGCCGAGCTGGTAGTCATTGCGAGTGATGATGATCGGTTGCCCCACGTACAGACGGCCATCGTCTCCGATCATCCCGGCCGCACGCAACGCCGCTTCGATCTGCCTGTTGATCCAATCGACGCCGTCCCAGCCGCGCCGGTGGGCGCAGAGCACACGGAAGCGCTCGAAGGCATGTAAGCGTGCCGCCGGATCGCTCTCGTGCAGGTATGGCGTGAACCCACGGACCACAGCGTCGTGCAACGCGGCGTTGAGGCGGCCGTCGGTCGGCGGCGCCACGAGCGCCACGTCCGGATAAGCGGTAGAGTCGAGGATGGCGAGTGCCGCTGCGCTATCGCCGGCGTTGATGGCGCGCGCCAATGCCCCGATGCCGCTGTCGGAGCCGTAGCGATAGCTGCGGGTCAGCCGGACGATACAGTCCCAGATCCCGGTAACCTCCGAGGGGCTGTGTACCGAAAGCCCCGGCAGGCGATCCTCTGTAAACGCCGCCATCAACTCAACGAGCCGACGCGAGTAACTGCGCGGCGCGCCGCTGTTGCAGATGTCACCGAGTACAGCTCCGGCCTCGACCGACGCGAGCTGATCTTCATCACCCAACAGGAGCACGCGCGCCGGTGGCGGCGCCGCATCGAGCAGCCGTGCCATCAGCGCCAGGTCCACCATCGAGGCTTCATCCACGAGCAGGACGTCTGTGAGCAGCGGGTTGTCGGCGTTGTGCCGAAAGCGTGTGGTACTGCCGGCCACTGATCCCAGGCAGCGATGGATGGTGGCTGCCTCGTCGGGAATGGCAGCCGTGATTACCCCCGAGCACGGCAGTGTCGGCTTGGTCTGCCGGATGGCCTCGGCCAAGCGCGCCGCGGCTTTGCCGGTCGGCGCCACGAGCGTGATGCGCAACGGCCGCTGGCCGCGTTGCACGGCATCCTCGATCAACAGCGCGAGGATCTTCACGACCGTGAACGTCTTGCCCGTACCCGGTCCGCCCGAAATCACCAGGAAGCGGCGGTGCAGGGCCATCAGCCCTGCCATGCGTTGCCGGTCCAGATCGCCCGCGCGGTCCGGATCCGGAGGCCAGAGTCGGTTCACGGTCGCCGTGAGCCAGGCGCGATCACCGTCGGTGTCTGTCTGCGCCGCACGCGCTTGGATCGCCGCCGCCAACTGCGCCTGGTGCACCCAATAACGCCGCAAGTACAAACGGCCGGCCTCATCAAGGACTAGCGGCGTCACGTCGGCATGCCCACCGACCAGCGGACTCGACTGCAACAGCGCGCACCAGGCATCGCGCGTCGGCCATGCAAGCGGCGGCAGCGACGCGTCGCGGTCGCCGACCAGCGCCGTGCCCTCGGCCAAGCGCGTCACGTCGAGACACACATGCCCGTTGCCGACGTGGCGACTCAACAGCGCCGCCGCCAACAAGACCTCCGGGCGCGCCTCGCCGCCGATGCGTGCGATGGAGCGTGCGAAGTGTTCATCCAGTGGCGACAGGATTTCCGCTTCCCGCAGGGCAGCGACCGTCGGGGTCATTGCTCGCCCTCATCTCCCGCCGGCTGTGAGAGCAGGGCTGAGAGCGCTTCGATGAGGGAGCGTGGCGGTCGATCACGAAACACGCCGCAGCCCGGCGCATACTGCGGCGCCATGCCGCGCAGGAACAAGTAGTAGACGCCCCCGAAGTGCTCGTCGTAGTCGTAGTTCCGCAACCGCATGGCAAGGTGGCGGTGCAGTGCGACGGCATACAGGTGATACTGCAGGAAGTAGTGATGCTGCACCATGGCATCGACCAGGCGCGACGGCCGATAGTCCTCCGGCCGTACGCCGAGCAGATTGGACTTGTAGTCGACGACGTACCAGCGCCCGGCGTGCTCGAACGCCAGGTCAATGAAGCCGCGCAGGTAACCGGCGAGCGGGGCGAAGCCCAGGCATCGCACGCGGCCGGCGTAGTCACGCGGCAGCGGCTGGGTGCCATGTCGGTTGAAGATATCGGCGACCCGCGCGGCGGTGAGCATGGTGTGCGGCGCGGCGTTGGCAACCGGAAAGATGAACTCCAACTCGTTGAGCCGGCGGTTCAACGGGATGTCCCGCAAGCGCAGCTGCGGCTCGAGTGGCGTGCCGACCACGTCGGTCACGGCGCGACCGAGCGCGTCCGCCCAATCCATCTCGAAGCCGTTGCGCTGTAGTGTTACGGCCAGCTGCGCGCGCAGCGCGAGGGGTTCGATGCACTGGAAGTCGAGGTGCTGGAGGACTTCGTGCATCAACAGCCCCGCGCGCACGCCGGTTGGAAAGTCGTGCAGCACGATCAGGACTTGTTCCTCTTGGCGGATCGGTAGCGCCTCGACCGCGTCCGCCTCGGTCAGCTCGTCGCGATCGAGGCCTTCTTCGGCGGAGCGGCTGAGAGCGCCGCGCGCGGCCAGCCCGGAGAAGCTCGAGATGCGCCATCCCGCATGGAGCGGACGGGTGGCAGTGCGGCAGCGCAGCGTTTCCGGCGGTTGCTCCGCTTGCGTGAATGGCGCCACCGGGGCGTAGTTGAGGTCGGTAACGCCGATGCTGCCCTCCGACGCGGCGACCAGCCGGTCGAGATCGGCACGCAGGCCGGCCGCATCCAGCCCAGCGATGCGCTCGGCCGTCGCGCGGGCGAGCGCAGTTGCGGGCACCGGCGTCGGCGGCTGGTGCAACAGATAGCCGAGCGCCGACGTCTCGACTGTGTTGAATGGTCCCCACACGACGTAGCAGCGGCACTTGGCTCGTGTCAGCGCCACGTAGAGCAGCCGCAGATTCTCGGCCAGGGTCTCCTGCGTTGCCCGCTCGACGTGGGCGGCATGTGCGGCGGAGCCGATGTCCAGCGTGAGCCGATCGTCATGGTCCGGGTCGTGAAAGCGGACGAGCTGCGCGTCCTCGTCGTGCAGCAGCGTGCCGTCCCACAGGTACGGGCAGAACACGATCGGGTACTCCAGCCCTTTGCTTTTGTGGATGGTGACCAGCTGCACAGCCCGGTCGTCGCTTTCGAGGCGGATCTGCGCGGCTTCCGCTCCGAGGTCGGCGCGCGCGCTCCGGTCACGGCGCAGCAGGTGGAGCCACTCGACGAGCGCCAGCGGACCGCGCTGCGCCTCGCTGAGGGCGGTGTGCAGCAGCTCGCCAAGGTGCAGCAGGTTGGTCATGCGGCGTTCGCCGTCGACGAGCGTGAGCAGCCGCGGCTGCGCGTCCAGCTCGTCGAGAAGCTGGCGGAAGGCGGGCACGAAGCCCCGCCGGCGCCACAGGTCGTGCCAGCTCTGGAAGCGGCGCAGCCAGACATCCCACTCACGTTCGTTCGCTTGGAGGGCGAACAGCTCGTTGGCGCTCACGCCCATCAGCGTCGTGGCGAGGGCGGCACGCACGGCGCCGGGGTCGCGCGGATCGGCGAGGCCGCGCAAGACGCGTTCGAGCTCCGCGGCTTCGGGAGCATCGAACACACTCGCATCACCGTGCAGCACGCTCGGTACGCGCAACGCGCGCAAGGCCGCTTGCATGCCGGCGGCCTGCGCGTTGGTGCGGCAGAGGACGGCAATGTCCCCGGGCCCAATCTCCGGTGCGGCCTGCCGTGTGACCACGGTGGTGCCGCTGGTCAGCACGCGCACGATCTCCGCGGCCACCGCACGGGTGACGTCGTCAAAACCGCTGCCCTTATTGATCCGCCGCCTTTCGTCACGTGGTCGTGCGAACAGGAACTGCAACGGCGCCTGACCGGTGCCGCCGCCGCCGAGGGCCCCTTGCGCGCCGGGCGCGGCGTCCACGGGCTGGAAGCTGATGGCGCCGAGCACGAATGGATCGTGCGCCTGCGCGAACAGCGTGTTGACCGCCGCGACGAGTCGCTGCGCCGAGCGCCAATTGGTCGCGAGTGTATAGGTATGTGCCCCAGCATCGCGACGCGACTGGATGTAGGTGAAGACGTCGGCGCCGCGGAAGGCGTAGATGGCCTGCTTCGGATCGCCAATGAGAAACAAGCTGCCGTCGGTGCTGTGGTAGATGCGGCGAAAGATGTCGTATTGCACCGGGTCGGTGTCTTGGAACTCATCGATCAAGGCGGCGCGGAAGCGGCTGCGAATGCGCGCCGCCAGCGGCGCTCCAGCCGGACCGGCGAGCGCCTCGTCGAGACGGTGAAGCAGATCGTCGAAGGACTGCGTGTTCGCCTGCAGGTGCCGCCACGGCACCTCGTGTCGCGCATAGTGCACCAGGTCGAGCTGCAGGCGTAGGTGCTGGTTCCCCAAGGCGCGCACGGCCGTCTCGTCGGCGTGGCAGAGCGCCTCACAGGCATCGAAGAAGGGATGCGCCGGGGGTGTGCAGCGCTTCTTCGTGCCTTGCGCGATGGCGGTGGTCGTGAGCTTCTCGATCTTCGGCAAGCGGGTGGAAATTCCTGGCCGCGGCGCCGCCAACTCCGCGTCGATCGCCGGCGCCCACTGTGTACGAATGGTTCCGCTCGGGTACCGGTTGCGCCCCAGCGCCTCTGAGGTCTCCAGCAGATCGACGATCTGATCGCGCGCCGCGCGCCAGACCGCCGCCGCGTGCGCGGCAGCGCGCTGCCAGATGGCGAGCGTGCCATCCATGGCGGCAACCTGTTCCGGCAGCACCGGCATGTCGGGATGCGCGACAACGGTTTGCGCCAGGCGTGTCAGGCGCGCCGGCGTCACTTTCTGGTCTTGCAGATAGCGCACGAAGGGCTCTGAGGCCGCATAGATCTCGCGCGCCCAGAAATCCCGGACCACTTCGTCGCGCAACGGCGCCGGATCGGTGACCAGTTGCGCATCGAACGGCGCACCGCTTTCGAACGCATGCTCCTGCAGGATGCGCTGGCAGAAGCCGTGGATGGTGAAGATCGCCGCTTCGTCGAAGGCGTAGAGGGCGGCGGTGAGCGCGCGGCGATCGGCATCCAGTGTTCCGGCTGCCTGACGGTGCGCGACGAGCAACTGCAGCGTGGCGTCATCGCTGCCACCACCGTCGAGCGCCGCGAGCGCATCACGGATGCGCCGGCGCACGCGCGCGCGCAGCTCCGCGGTCGCGGCGTTGGTGTAGGTCACCACGAGGATGTCGCTGGGCAGCAAAGCGCCTTCGATCAACAGGCGTACGTAAAGCGTGGTGATCGTCTGCGTCTTGCCCGTGCCGGCACTGGCCTCGATCAGCGTCGTGCCGCGCAGTGGAACGGTGAGGGGATCGAGTCGGGTCACGCGAGGATCTCTCGGTGCGCCAGCAGCGGCTCAAACACGGAGCGCGCCGCAGCAGCAAACGTCGCGGCCGTGGGCAGCTCACCGGCGAGCGGAGGAAAGGTCGGATCGAGTGGGTCACAGGTGGCGAAGAGTTGTTGCACGTAGACGTCCTCGCCCTCACTGGGCACGGGACCGCCCGTGCGCGTGAACACGGCGCGCGCCGCCGCCAGTGCTGCGCGCCCGCCGTCTTCCATGCCACCCGACTGCAGCGCTTGGACATACGCGCGCGAAGTGCGCGGAAACAGCGGGAGCGGCAGGGTCTGTCCGAGCCAGTACAAACTGAGCAGGTCTTGCAGGATGGGCACAGGGTCGGCCACTGCATGGAAGCGCACGATGACACTGGGGTCCGCTCCGCTGGGACGACCAACGATGAAGCTGTCGGCGGCGCACGCTGGCGGCCTGAGCCAGTTCAGCACGAGGTGCCGGATCCACACACCCAGCTCGTGCCGGCCACCGAGGCGGGAGAACTGGTAGCGCACCTGGCCCGCCGCAAAGAGGTCTCGCAGCAGGCCGGTGATGCGCGTCCTTGCAAGCACCGCGTCGATCTCCACGGGCCTGCAGCGGCCGCCACGCATCAACTCCCTGGCGCGCCGGCCGATCAGCTCGATCTGTGGCCGCAGCTCGTCGTACAGGCATTCGCCTGGCACGCCCAGGGGAAGCACGCCGCTGGCGCGCAAGGGCGCGAACGCGGTTGCCAGATCGGCACCCTTGACGACAACCTGCAGCAGACGGTCGCCAACTGTCCACAGGGCGAGGTTGTCGAGATCCATCGGCTCGCGGTCCTCGACAATGGGGGCATCGTTGCCGAGGTAGAGCTGCACGCGGCGCTGCAAAAAGGCGCGTGCGGGATGCTCGAAGAAGCGCACCAGATCGTCGAGTCCGACCGCCGCCTGATCATCGCTTGGCGGCAGCGGCGCGCAGACAAACGGTGGAGCGCTGCGGCGTGGTTGACCGAGCGCACGCGCCCCCGCCCAGTGGCTGGCGGAATAGCTGCTGCGACGGGGATCGTCGCTACCGAAGTTGCGCGGGCTGAAGGGTTGCAGCGGGTGACGCACCACCAGCCGTTCGCGCAGCGGCGTTGTGTCGCTTCCAAACGAGTCGTCGAGCGTGTCGAGCAGCTCGCTGACGACCACCGAGGGTGGAATCTCCCGATTGTCGCGGACGCTCTGCCCAACATGCGTGATGATCAGCCGTTGGCGGGCAGAGAGCAGCGCTTCGAGGAACAGGTAGCGGTCGTCCTCGCGTGACGAGCGATCACCGGGCCGGGGCCGCTGGGCAATCAGATCGAACCCGAATGGCCGCTGCGCACGCGGGAAGAGGTCGTCGTTCATGCCCAGCAGGCAAACGACACGGAACGGAATCGTGCGCATCGGCACCAGGGCGCAGAAGCTGACGCCGCCGGAGAGAAAGCCGTGCGACGAAGAGTCGCGTTGCAAGCGGACGTCGAGGTAGCTGCGCAGGGTGTCGAGATCGATCGGCTCATGAAAGCCGGCGGTGGCAGCGCAAGCAGCCAGTTCGGCCAGCGTGCTGCGGATGTGCTGGTGCTGGTCGGCCGTCTGCGGCGTAACGGCGATCATCCGTTGCAGGGCGCCGCTCAGCGTGTCGGGCCAGATGGCCAGCGGGCGGGCCGGCTCCAGCGCGGCCCGCAACGTGAACAGTGTCTCGCAGAAGTCCGCCAGACGCCCGAGGAGTGCCGCACCAGTGCCTTCCACGTCGTCGTAGGGCAACACGCTGCGAAAGAGCGTTCGCTCGTCTCCGCTCATCGCATAGCCGAGCAGCAGGCGGTCGAGCCCGAACCGCCAGGTGTTCTCGTGCATCGCCGGCTGCAAGTTGGTCGCACGGTGCGCCGCATCAACACCCCAGCGGATTCCCGCCTCGGTGATCCAGGTACGCAGCAAATCGAGGTCTTCGGCCGCGATGCCGAAGCGCGTGTGGATAGCCTCCATGCTGAGCAAATCGAGCACCTCGGTTGCGGTCAGGCGCCCCCGCAAGACCGCCAGCAGGCGGCCGAACGCGTCGACGACTTCGTCGGTCACACGCAGGTTACGGTCGGCGATGCGATACGGGATGCGGGCGTGACCAGCGGTGCTGCCGAAGACTGCGTCGATCAGTGGTGCGTAAGCATCGATTGCCGGTGACATCACCACCACGTCGCGCGGCTCGAGCGTGCGATCGGCGTCGAACGCCGCCAGCAATTGGTCGTGCAATACCTCCACCTCGCGCATCGGGCTGTGGCAGGCATGAACGCTGATCGAACGATCGTCGTCCCGGTACGGCAACGGAGCGCGGCTGCCGCGGGGGCCGCGGTGCGTCAACGTGAGGATGTCGGACTGCACGGTTGTCAGCAGGCTGCCGGTGCCCGGGTCCTGATAGAGGTCGGCGTCGGTCTCCTGGTAGTCGCCGCTCGCTTCGAGCACCTGTTGAAACTCGCGCCCGATGCGCCCGAGCGACGCGAGCAGCGGGTGGCCTTCGGCGAGATGCAGCGTGTCCGCACCGACGTCGCGCCGCGCACGAATGACCTCGCGCCGCGAGCGGATGTCCGCCCAGTACTCGCGCGACGGACTGAGCACGAAGAGATGCAGCTCGACGTGCGCGGCGACGCTCATCAGCAGCCGCAGATAGAGCGGCGGCAGGGTGGACATGCCGAACAGGCTGACGCGCGCTGGAAAACCGATCGCCGGAGCGGTAGGCGCGGCGCGCAGAAGCGCTCCGGCACGCGCGGCGATGTGGGTCGCACCGTGGCGTTCAACGAGTGCGCGCCACAGCACGGCCTGCCAATCCGCGCCACCCCCTTGTTCCCATTCGAGGATCATCTCCGGGCGATAGACGAGGTACTGATCGAAGGTCTCGGCGATGCGTTGCGCCAGGGCGATGCGTTTGGTGCCGCTCGTGTCCTCGGCGAGATAGCTGTGGATGGACGCAAACGCGGCGCGAGACAGATACTGCGGCAGCAGGTCGGCGATCGCCCACATCATCGTCTCAGGCTCGAAGCACGGGGCTGATGCGGCCTCGGGCCCGAGCACCGCCGCGACGGCGCGTTCGATGAGTTTGCGCGGAAAGGGAAAGTCAGGGTTCGCCCAGACACCGAAGCGCTGCGCCAGCTGCATGGACAGCCAGCGTTCCATCCCTTTGCCTTGCACGACGATGCACTCCGGCGCCGGCGCCTCCCCGATGGGGCGCGCCACCACCTCGGCCAGCACGTCGACGAGCCGTTCCGTGCGATTGCTGCGGTGGACGTGCATGCGCGTGTTGTACACAAGAGCGTGTAGCCGAGTCACGCCGCCGCCGCCACTTGACGTGCGCGCCGGCGTGGCCACAATGCACACATGTCATCCGAAGCGATTGCCATTCGTCGACCGCCACGCGGTCTGCTGTTTCTCGAGGGACGAGCGTTGCTCGAGCTGGCAGCCTTGCTGCCAGCGTATCCGGTGCTGCGACGCGCGCCGCGCGGCGACGGCCACCCAGTGCTCGTGTTGCCGGGCTTTCTGGCGAGTGACTTCTCAACGCGCGCCCTACGGGGTTTCCTGCGCAACCGCGGCTACGGTACGCACGGATGGCAACTCGGCCGCAACCTCGGGCCCAACCCGGACCTGATCGGCGCCCTGGTGCAGCGGTTTCAGGAGCTGCGTCGCCGCTACGACCGCAAGCTGAGTCTGATCGGCTGGAGCCTCGGCGGGGTGTACGCGCGCGAGCTGGCGCGCAACTTCCCCTCCGATGTCCGGCAGGTGATCACCTTGGCCAGTCCGTTCCGCGACCTGTCGGCCACCAGCGTGCCACCGCTGCTGCGGCGCTTCGGCGCGCGTCACCGGCCCGCGAACGACAGCCAGCGTGCCCAACTCGGCGAACCCATCCCTGTGCCGGCGACGGCGATCTACAGCAAGACCGACGGCATCGCGGCCTGGCAGAGCTGCCTGGAAACGCCGGGGCCGCTCAGTGAAAACATCGAAGTGGAGAGCAGCCATATCGGCATCGGGCATCATCCCATCGTGCTGCTGACGATTGCCGACCGACTGGCGCAGCCGGAGGGCGAGTGGAAGCCGTTTCAGGCCCCAGCGGGGTGGCGCTGGCCGTGGGTGCCGCGCCGCGCAACCGCGGCGCCGTGAAGCGCTGAGGAACCGGCGCGCCGGTGCACGTTCGACAGCCGCCGCCGCTCAGCGCTCCAGCGCAGCGTAGCGCACGCCAGTGAGTCGCTCGGAGACCTCCCACAGCTTCGCGGCGGCCGCCGTGTCGTGCGAGCGGCGGTTGGATTGCACCTTCTTGGGGTAGCCCCACATCTCCCCCAGCCCGTCCGGGCCGATGTAGTCGCCGCCGCGGACATCGGGTGCAGTCGCAGCGTACAGGGTCGGCAGCGCGCCCATTGCGGCGCTCTGTGCGACCAGGCGGTTGGCGAGTTGCGAGAGGGATTCGATGAACGTTGCACCTTCCATGCGCGGACCCGCCAGTTGCAGGTTGGTTGCCGCGTAGCCCGGGTGGCAGGCGACGCTGATGAGCGCGGCGTTGGCAGCGGCCAGCTTGCGCTGCAGCTCGTAGGTGAACAACAGGTTGGCGAGCTTGCTCTGCCCGTACGCGCCCCACTTGCGGTAGCCGCGTCCCCACTGCAGGTCGTCGAAGCGGATGGAACCGAAGCGATGCGCGCCGCTACTGACGTTGACGACCCGTGCGCCGGGGGTCGCCAGCAGCCGGTCGAGCAGCAGGCCAGTCAGTGCGAAGTGGCCGAGGTGATTGGTGCCGAGCTGCATCTCGAAGCCGTCGGCCGTCGTGCGATAGGGCAGCGCCATCACCCCGGCGTTGTTGCACAACACGTGCAGGGCGCCGGGCTGCGCCAAGAACGCAGCTGCGAAGTTGCGGATCGATGCGAGGCTCGCCAAATCCAGCTGCATGGTTTCCACCGCCGCGGCGCGCTGCTCGCCGCGGATCGCGGCGACGGCGGCACGTGCCTTTTCCATGTCGCGACACGCCAGCACCAGGCGCGCGCCTTTGCGCGCGAGCTGTTTCGCCGCCTCATAACCGATGCCGCTGTTACCGCCGGTAACGATGATCGTCTTGCCCGAGAGATCGGGTATGTCGTCGGCAGTCCAGTGGGCAGCGTTCGACATCGGTCACACCAGCGAGGCGCGCCTCAGACTACCAACCGGAGGGCACGCCTGCACGTATGGTTGGAGACGCCAGACAACGGAACACAGACGACAGACCGAAGCCCTCGTCGGCGTCCAGCCTTCCTTCTGTTGTCTGTCATCTGTTGTCGGTTGTCCGCTTGCGTGCCCTGACTTTCCTCGCATCAGGCCGCAGCGTTCGCCGTGAGGCGCTGCAAGCGCTCGGTGGCTTCGAGGTACTCCTCCACGAGCTGCATCATGACTTCCTTGACCGGCCGCACCGTGTTCAACGCGCCGACGATCTGGCCGATCGGGTTGAACATGACTTCTTTGGCGCGGCCCTTGTCGGCGTAGCGGTGCGTGCGAGAGACGGCATCGGCGGTAACCATGAACTGCAGCGGCATGCCGAGGGTTCCGGGCGACTCGGGACCCTCCCAGGCCTCGGTCCAATCGTTGCGCAGCATGCGGCACGGTTTGCCGGTGAACGAACGCGAGCGCACGGTGTCACGGCTGCCGGCCTTGAGGTAGCACTCCATCTGCTGCGGCGGGCAGTCGGCCTCCTGCACCGTCAGCCACAACGATCCGGTCCAGACGCCTTGCGCTCCCATGGCGAGCGCGGCAGCAATCTGGCGGCCGGTGCCGATGCCGCCAGCGGCGAGGACCGGTGTGGGTGCGACGGCGTCGATGACCTCGGGCCACAGCACGACGCTCCCGATCTCTCCCGTGTGGCCACCGCCTTCGTACCCCTGCGCAATGATGATGTCGATGCCCGCGGCCTTGTGCGAGAGGGCATGCTTGGAGGAGCCGCACAGCGCGGCGACGATGCGGCCGGAGCCGTGGATCTCCTCGATGACGTCTGCGGGCGGAGTACCCAAGGCGTTGGCGATGAGGCGCACCTTGTCGTGTTTGAGCGCAACCTCGACCTGCGGTGTGGCGGTGGCGGCGGTCCAGCCGAGAAGCTGATTCGCCCCGCGCTCACCCTCGGGAAGTTTGGGGACGCCGTGAGCCGCCAGGATCTTGTCGGCAAACCTGCGGTGCTGCTCCGGGACAGCGGCGAGCAGTTGCTCTTCGAGCTTCTTGGGATCGATCTCGCCCATGCCCTCGTACTTGCCGGGAATGACGATGTCGACCCCGTAGGGTTTGTCGCCGATGTGCTCATCGATCCATTTGAGCTCGATTTCGAGCTGGTCGGGCGGAAAGCCGACGGCGCCGAGCACGCCGAAGCCGCCGGCGCGGCTGACCGCTGCCACCACGTCGCGGCAGTGGCTGAAGGCAAAGATGGGGAACTCGATCCCCAGTCGGTCGCAGAGTTCAGTACGCATGTCTGTATCCTTCTGGTTTACTGGCCCGCCTTAGGCCGCTGCTGAACGTTTCGCTGTCTGGCTTTGCACAATTAGGTCGATCCGCGCGCAGGGTCAAGCGCACGGGGCGGAGGAAAAAATCCGTAGATCTACGAATAGACGGCGGGTGGCATTCTGTGGTGCAATCCAAGCTGGGGGAGGAGGAGTGTCCCGGAATGGGTGCGTCGGTGAGAGAGCCAGAAGATCGCGATGGACTTCGCCTGCCGTGCGGCTGCCGCTCTGAACCGATTCGCGCCGTCCATGGCTACCTGAAGGAGCACTTTCCGGACTTTGCGCTACGCGACTTCCACGCGCCCACCCGCTTGATGCATGCCGGTTTGCCGATGCCGCACGCCGAACACCACGTGATCAGTGTGAGCCGCGAGGACATTCTGCCGTACCAGGCTATCTTGCTCTGCGAGTTCCAAGAGCAGGCACCCCATGACATTCGCGCGCAGCTGCAGCGCTGGGATCTGGCCGACGCACTGCGCGCGTCTCGCATCGCCATCGTTTCGAAGGGTGGTGTGAGTCCCTTGTAGAGCTGGGGCCGGCGGGTTGGCGGTTGGCAACCCCGCCCGCCGCCAAAAGGGGGGGCACCCGGCAGCGGCCGACTCGTTCGGCCGCTGTCCGGGTGGCTGCTGCTCAGTAGCGGTAGTGGTCGGGCTTGTACGGTCCGTCGACTGGCACCCCGATGTACTCCGCCTGCGTCGGTGTCAGCGTGGTGAGCTTCACGCCGAGCTTGTCGAGGTGCAGGCGAGCGACTTCCTCGTCGAGACGCTTGGGCAGCATGTATACCTGACGCTGATAGTTCTTGGCACGCTGCCACAGCTCGAGCTGCGCCAGCACCTGGTTGGTGAACGACGCACTCATCACGAAGGACGGGTGTCCGGTGGCGCAGCCCAGGTTCAGCAGCCGGCCTTCGGCGAGGACGAGAATCGAGTGGCCGTCGGGAAAGACCCATTCGTCGTACTGCGGCTTGATGTTGATCTTCTTGATGCCCGGCACCTTCGCCAGGCCGGCCATGTCGATTTCGTTGTCGAAGTGGCCGATGTTGCCGACGATCACCTTATCCTTCATGCGTGCCATGTGGGCGGCGGTGATGATGCCGAAGTTGCCGGTGGCGGTGACGAAGATGTCGGCCTTGCTCACGAACTCGTCGACGGTGCTGACTTCGTAGCCCTGCATCGCGGCCTGCAGCGCGCAAATCGGGTCGATCTCCGTGACGACGACGCGGCAGCCTTGTCCGCGCAGCGATTCCGCGCAGCCCTTGCCCACCTCACCGAAGCCGCAGACGACAGCGATCTTGCCGCCGAGCATGACATCGGTGGCGCGGTTGATGCCATCGATCAGGGAGTGCCGGCAGCCGTAGATGTTGTCGAACTTGCTCTTGGTGACCGAGTCGTTGACGTTGATCGCCGGAAACAGCAGCGTCCCCTTCTTGGCCATCTCGTAGAGGCGGTGCACGCCGGTGGTCGTTTCTTCGCTGACGCCGCGGATGCGCGGCGAGATGCGCTGCCACTGTCCCGGCGCCTCCTGTTGCAGGCGGCGGAGCAACGCCAGGATGATGCCCCACTCCTCGGGCTCGCTGTCAGCATTGAAGTCGGGCACGCGGCCGGCCTGTTCGAACTGGAGGCCCCGGTGCACCAGCAGCGTGGCGTCACCCCCGTCGTCGACGATGAGGTCGGGGCCCGAGCCGTCGGGCCACACCAGCGCCTGATTGGTGCACCACCAGTATTCCTCCAGCGTCTCGCCCTTCCAGGCGAAGACGGCGGCGCCTTGCGGGTTCTGGACGCTGCCGGTGCGGCCGACGGCGACCGCGGCGGCAGCACTGTCTTGCGTGCTGAAGATGTTGCACGAAACCCAACGGACATCGGCGCCGAGGTCCATCAAGGTCTCGATCAACACCGCGGTTTGCACCGTCATGTGCAGCGAGCCCATGATCTTGGCGCCGCGCAGCGGCTGCGCGGCGGCGTGCTTGGCGCGCAACGCCATGAGCCCCGGCATTTCCTGCTCGGCCAGTCGGATCTCCTTGCGGCCGAGCTCCGCCATGCCCAAATCTTTCACCTTGAAGCGCAGGCGCTCGCCGTGCGGCGCCGGCGCAACGGCCTTCAGTTGTGCGGTCTTACTCATCGCTGGTCCCTCCTCTCATGTGGAATGTTTGTCGTGTTGTGTGCGCCGCGCAGTGGCGGCAAACAATGCCGGTCCCTTGGCTTGCGGCGCCGGCGGCAATGGTTGAACCCGGATACGTTCGAAGCCAGCCGCGCAGAGCCAGTCGGTGATCTGCGCCGACTCGAAGCCGAGCCAGACATGTCCCATCTGTTGCTGAAACTCGCGCCGGTCGTGACTGAGCATGTCGATGACGAGCAGGCGGCCGCCCGGACACAGCGCGCGCGCGGCAGCGCGCAGCACCGCCGGCGGGTCGGCGACATGATGCAACACCAGGCAACTGACCGCCGCATCCAGGATCCCATCGTCGATGGGCAGGACCTCCAACTCGCCGTGGCGCAACTCGACGTGTGGCAGATGTGCGAGGCGTTGGCGCGCCGCCTTGAGCATCGCGCGTGAGCTGTCGACGGCGATCACGCGCTGCACGAAGAGCGCGACGGTCGCGGCGATCTGTCCGGTGCCGCAGCCGAGGTCGCCGACCACCCACGTGTCCTCCAGCAGGCCGGCGAGTGCCATCACGTCGAAGCGCTCGCCGAACAGCTCGCGGCGCAGGCGGTCCCACTGCCCGGCAGCGGAACTGAAGAACGCCTGCGAACGGCTCTGGCGTGCCGTGAGGATGGTGGCGAGCCGCTGGCCGTCGTGCGCCGCGGCGCGCATCTGCGCCGTCTGCTCGCGCATGAGATTCCACAGACGGCGCGCCGCGGGATCGAGGTGATCAACGTTCATGCGGTAGAGGCGGCTCGTACCTTGGGGCCGCGCCGCAACCCAACCCTCGTCGGCGAGCAGCTTCAGGTGGCGGCTCACGGTCGACTGCGGCAGCTGCAGCACGGCGCACAGGTCGGCAACCGTCAGCTCGCACTGTTCGACCAGCCGCAGCGTGCGGGCGCGCGTGACATCGGCCAGCGCATTCATCCAACCAAGGATGGCGGGGGTGGCGTTCATTCAATCCGTATATCCGGATTGAGCGATATTCCACTTTGGCTGCTATGTCAAGCCAATTGCCCCCAGGGGCTGGCGGTGATGCTGTGACGTCATCAGGCACGTGATCAGGCAGGATGGCGCCGGCGCATGAAGTCGGATACGGTGGCGCGCCGGAGGTTGCCGACCATGGCAGACGCTGATCTCTCGAAACCGGACGCGCTCGCCGACTTCGACCGGCGGCAGATCACGCTGCACGACAAGACCAAGCTCGTCTTGGTTGCCGGGACCGGCCCCGCGGTCATTGTGATCAGCGAGATGCCCGGCATCACGCCGCACGTCGCCCGCTTCGCGCGCTGGGTACGCGACGCGGGGTTCACCGTGTGGATGCCGAACTTGTTCGGCGAGCCGGGACGTCCGCTGTCGATGGGCTATGCTCTCACCTCGATGCTCAAGGGATGCATCAGCGCCGAGTTCCGCGCCTTTGCGGCCAACGCGTCGAGCCCGGTCACGCAGTGGCTGCGGGCGCTGGCGGCGCACGCGCACCCGCTGTGCGGCGGCAAGGGGGTGGGGGCGATCGGCATGTGCTTCACTGGCAACTTCGCGTTGTCGATGATGCTCGAGCCGGCGATGCTGGCGCCGGTGCTGTCGCAGCCGTCGTTGCCGATGATGCAAGCGGGCGGCATGCACATCGCGCCGGACGAGCTGCACGCGGTCAAGCAGCGGCTCGACCGCGAGGACCTCACCGTCCTCGCCTATCGCTTCGAGGGCGACAGCTTCTGCCGCGCCGCGCGCTTTGCCGCTTATCAGCAAGCACTCGGCGCCCGCTTCCAGGCGCGGGTCCTGCCCGATAGCGCCGCCAACCCCGATGCGCCGATGAAAAACCCGCACAGCGTCGTCACGCTCCACCTGATCGATGAGAAGAACCAGCCGACGCGGAAGGCGGTCGATGAGATCATCGGCTTCTTCAAGATGCGATTAATTTGAAGGACGCTGCGGCGAGGAGCGTGTGCTTTCTCACGCTGCTGAACCGCTTCCTGCCGCCGCGCGTTCGCGGCGCGATTCTGCTTCGGCAGATGGACACCCGCTGAGCGCCGTCACTCGTCGAAGGTGTTGGCGCGCGCGATGGCGCCGAGCCAATCGGCGCTGGGCTTGGGACGGCGGCGCTGGGTGTCGCGATCGACGGCCACGAGACCGAACTGCGGCCCGTAGCCGAACAGCCACTCGAAGTTGTCCATCAACGACCAGTAGAAGTAGCCGCGCACGTCGATGCCATCATGCAGACATTGCACCACGCCGCGCAGCGCGCGGCGCACGTATTCGAAGCGCTGCGCGTCGTCGGTGGTGCCGATGCCGTTCTCGGTGACGTAGATCGGTACCCGCGCAACCGAGCTGGCGTAGCGGATGGTGGCGGCGAGCGCCTCGGGCCAGAACTCGTAGCCCAGGATGAGTGTCGGCACGCCGGCTTCCGGACCCAGCGGACCCTCCGCGCCGAAGCGATGGCGGCTGTAGGTTTGCACGCCGACGAAATCGTCGGTGCGCGCCGCTTCCAGAAACGGATCGAACGACTCGGCGCGGGCGCGATCGCGGCGGGCTTCACCACCGGGCACGGCCTGATAGTCCTGCATCGCCAGGGTCACACCCACCGGAAACGCCCCCCGTCCGGCCTTGAGCACGTCGCGCGCGCGTACGTGCGCTTCGAGCATCGTGTCGCGCATCTTCATGGGATGACCGAGCAAGAAGGGGCCGAAACGATCGAGACTGGAGCCGACGCGCGCCGCGGCGTCAGCGATGAACCCGGCCACCGATTTGAGGCCGCCCGGCGGAAACACCCCCGTCGCCGCGAGCGTCGCGGTGAGGTTGGCCTCGTTGATGGTGTACGCCGTATCGATGAGATCGCCGAGATGGCGCACGGTGCGCTCGCAGTAGCGCAGGAAGCGATCGACGTTGGCGCGCGGCTCCCACCCGCCGTCGGCGGTGAACCACAGCGGCGAGGTGAAGTGGTGAAACGTCACGCAGGGCCGCACGTCGTACTCGTGGCAGTTCGCCAGCATGCGCCGGTAGTGATCGAGCGCCGCCATCGAAAAGTGGCCCTCTTCCGGCTCGACGCGCGCCCACTCGACCGAAAAGCGGTACGCGCCGAAGCCGAGCTGGCGCAGCAGAGCAATGTCCTGCGGATAGCGGTGGAAGTGATCGCAGGCATCGCCGGAGGGCTCGCGGAAGAGCGTACCCGGTGCATGCTCGAGCAACCAGAAATCACTGCCGACGTTGTTGCCTTCGACCTGGTGCGCGGCCGTCGCCGCGCCCCACACGAACCCCTGCGGAAACGTATATGCCATCGCGCCTGCCTGCCACGACGCCGGCGCCGGAGCAAGGCAGGGGCGGCCCGAGCGGGTTGCGGAACGTCGGGATCAAACTGTGAAGGCTTGTCCGGTCCGCAGAACTCGTCGTTCTCCGAGGCGTGGCAGCACCCACGAAGGCCCGGTCGAAGAGCCGGGCTCGAGGCGCTGCCAAGAGTCCAGCAACGCCCCTCAGATCTTCGTCACCTCAATGTGCGTGTCGCGGTCGGTCATGCTCGGTTGCAGGCAGATGGCCATCGGGCGCAGATGGAATTGCCCGCCCGCCAGCTCCACCGGGTTGAGCGGCGTCGGCACCAGATTCTGGAAACCCTTCTGGCCGCGGAACTGGTAGTTCTCCCAGGCGTGGTAGATGATGAACTGGCCGGGCCGGATGCTCGGCGCCACCTTCACCATGATCTCGAAGCTGTCGAGGTCGTTGTGCACGCGCACGTGCTCGCCGTCTTTGATGTCGCGTGCGGCCGCATCCACCGAGCTCATGTAGGCGATCGGCTCGCCGCGCTGTTGCCGCAGCATGATGCGTGAATCACGCCAGGCGGCATGGATGCTCCAGCGCGTGTGCCCGCCGGTGAGTTGCAGCGGGTACTTGCCGCCGGCGGTCGGCGGGTCCTTGTGGGTGGGCAACGTCTCGCCCATCTCGATGTACAGCTCCTGGTCGAGGTAGAACTGGATGCGCCGCGACAGCGTCGGGTACGGCTTCTTGTCGAAGACGTGCTCGGTGAACGGCGTGATAGTGTCGTCGGGCTTGATCTTGGCCGCCGTGCCGATCGAAACGATGCTGTTGCCGACACCGGTGAAGCGGGCCCACCCCTTTTTCTTCAGCTCGTCCCACTGGACGCCCTGCAGGTTGGTCGAGTTCTGGAGAATCGCGCCGGCGACCTTGTCGTCGTCGGTGGGACCGTACTCGCCGTTGGAGGAGAACTGGTCGTAGAGCCCCTTGAAAGAGCGCGCCCGTCCGGCGCGGTCCTTGAAATCAGTGATGCCGCGCGCGGCGGCGCGTGCGTCGATCGCCTTGGCCATCAACGCGAAGATCTCCCAGTCCGACTTGGCCTCGTAGAACTCCGTGACCTTGGTGCCGGCATGGATGAAGGGCATGAGCGGCGTCACCCACTTGTGTTCGGTGCGCTCGTACCAACCGGCGGCGGGCAGTACGTAATCCGACTGCAATGCTGTCGAGGTCATGCGCCAGTCGATGGTGACGATGGTCCGCAGCTTCGGCCACAGGTTCTTCAGCAGCAACGGATAAGCGCGGATGCGCCGCAGCGGATTGCTCACCAGCGAGAACAGCACGCGTGGCGGGTTGCCGGGCTTCGGCCACACATATTGCCAGTTCTTCGCGAGCGATTCGTCGAGCACCTCGCGCACCGGCCGCTTCAGATGCGGGTCCCACGCCTGTAGTTTCTCGCTCGCCTCGAGCAGTCCGCCGTGCACGTACCAGAAGAGCGCGCCCGAGCACTCCATCCCGGTCTCGAAGCTCTTGCGGCTGCGCTCGTAGATCTTCATCTCGTCGGTGAAACCGGCGAGCTGTAGGCGCGTATCCTCGTAGAGGCCCATGGCGCCGATCAGTCCGCGCACACCCATGCCGAAGGCCCCGACGACGAACTTCTCCAGCCCGTCGTGCATGAGGAACGGGAAGCCGACGAAGCCGCTGCCCTTCTTGCCGTAGTTGCCGGTGAGCGCGAAGACCAGCGCTTGCGTCCGCTCGATCAGGTTGCCGTGGTAGTACTTGGCGAAGTTGCTGGTGGTCACCATCGACGCCGCCTTCGCCTTCGCCAGGCGGCGCGCGAGATCCTGGATCTGGCGCGCCGGTGTTCCACTCATGGCCGCGGCCTTCTCGGGTGCATAGGCGGCCAGGTGCTCTCGGAGGAGCTCGAACACCGGGCGCACGGCGACCTTCTTGCCGTTGGCGAGCGTCGCCTCGAAACGACCTTCGAGCGAGGGCTCAAGACCTTCGAGCGCCAAACTGCCGATCGGAGCGGCGACGATACCCCTCTTGGGATCGTGCAGGTAGAGCTGGTCCTGATCGCCCCCGTCTTTGAGATCCGAGCCGCGCAGGAAGCGGTGCGTATCTTCCCGTACGAGCATCGGCAGGTCGGTCTGTTCCCGTACGAACGCCTTGTCGAAGAGGTTTTCGGCAATGAGCACGTGGGCGACGCCGAGCCCCAGGGCCGCATCGCCGCCGGGCTTCACAGGAATCCAGCGGTCGGCGTGCAGCGCCGAGGCGCTGTAGTCGGGCGTGATGCAGACCAGCTCCGCGCCTTTGTAGCGCGCTTCCAACAAAAAGTGCGCGTTCGGGATCTGGGTGTAGAGGGGATTCGCGCCCCAGCACAAAATGAGGTCGGAGAAGAAGTAGTCGTCGGCCGAGCGCTCGAAGACGATCTTTCCAAAGGTTTCCGCCGCGCCGCGGTGCCCGTCGCCGATCTCGGTGTTCATGTCGAGCGCCGTGGAATCGAGCAGCACCCGCAAGCGGCCCTGCCCTGCCGTCTGCGCGCCGAGCGAGATCCCCGGCCCGAGGTCCCAGATCACCCGATCGCTCCCTTCCTTGACGATCGTGTCGATCACCGAGTCGGCAATCTCGTCGAGCGCTTGCTGCCAGGAGATGCGCTCAAACTTCCCGGAGCCCCGCTCGCCGACGCGCTTGAGCGGATACTTGACGCGGGTGGGGTCGTACATGCGCTCGCTGAAGCACGCGCCCTTCTGACAGCCGCGGGGATTGAAGTCGGAGACGTCCGGGCGAACCTGCGGGTAGTCGGCGGCCTGCTCCTCGCGCCAGACCACGCCGTCCTTCACGTACACGTTCCAGGCGCAGTGCGCCTGGTACCAGCAGTTTACCCAGTGGCTGCTGCGCACGACTTTGTCCCAGACCCACTTCTGCCGGTAAACATCCTCCCACGTGCGATAGGGAGGGAGGGGCGGCAGCGCCGGCGCGCCGGACGCGCCCTGCGGAATCTGTGCGAAGGCGAGATGGTCAAGGGATAGCAGGAGGGTGGCCGCGCCGGCGGAGCAAAGAAAGTTTCGTCGCGTCAGTTCCATATCGTGCACCTCGCGTCCCAGGCGGGACGATCAAGTCGAGACCTCAAGCCGTTCCACTTCGACCCGCGTATCGCGATCCACCTGGTTCGGTTCCCAGTGCGCGTACGCCCAGTGGAGCTGGCCGTAGTCGCCGACCAGGGCGGTGGGTTTGAAGGGGCTTGGAATGATCGCGTGGTCACTGCGGCCGCCGCGGAATTGGTACGGCTCCCACGCGTGGTAGACGAACACCTGGCCGGGCTGCACGTAGCGGCCGATCTTGGCGCGCAGCACGAAGGCGCCGAGGTCGTTGCTCACCCGCACCAGGTCGTGATCATTGATGCCGCGCGCCGCGGCGTCGCGGTCGTTGAGGTACACCACCGGCTCGCCGCGCTGCAGGCGCAGCAACGGACCCTGGTCGCGCCACTGCGAGTGGATGCTCCAGCGCGTGTGCCCGCCGCTGAGCACGAGCGGATAATCGCCGCCCGCACTCGGCGGCGGCTTGTGCACCGGCAGCGCTTCGCCACACTCTAAGAACCACGGGTGATCGATGTAGAACTGCTGCCGTCCCGTGAGTGTGGGCCAGCGCTGCTTCTTGTCTACGAACCAGCGTTGCGGCACCAGCGGCTCGTCCGGCGAATAGTCGCTGTAGAAGCCGGCCGCCCCGCCCGGTGCGCCGGTGCCGCGGAAGCGCACCGCGCCGGCGGCGCGCAGGTCGGCGAGCGACACCTTCTTGGTGGGCGACGAGTAGGTGAGCACGAACTCCAGGGCCTTCTCTTGGTCGGCGGGCCCGAAGCGGCCACTGTCGGTGAAGGCCTCGTCCAGTCGGCGTGCATCACGCTGTGTCTCTCCGATGTCGGTGTACGGTTGCAGGTTGCGCCGCTGCGCTTCGCGCGCGACGGCACCGGCGAGCAAAGCGAAGATCTCCCACTCCGGCTTGGCCTCACCCTGCGGTGGGACGGCGCGGTCGCCGAGGTGGACGTACGGGATGAATGACACGAGATACTTCAGATCGGTCTTCTCGTACCAGTAGGCCGCCGGCAGCACGACGTCGGCCCACCGACTGGTCTCGTTCATCCGGAAGTTCACGTCGACCGTCAGCTTCACCTTGGGCCACAGCGTCTCCAGCAAGCGCGTGTTGTTGCGCGAATGGCGCAGCACGTTGCTGAAGACGGATAGGATGACACGCGGGGCATGCCCCGGTTTGGGGAAGATCGGAAACCACTTCTTCTCGACCGCCTCGCGCAGATAGTCCTTCGCCGGCCGCGGCGCACTCTTGTCGCCATAGCGCGGATCTGCGGACACGGCTTCCAGTCCACCGTGCACCTGGTGCCAGACGGAGCCGGGGACGAAGTAGCGCGCGAAGAAATGCTCCGTCTCGGCGGGATTCATGTAATTCTTCGCCGCGAAGGTTGCCAGGTCGACCATGCCCAGCTGCTCCTGGATGCCGAGCAAGCCGAAGCCTTCCGGCGCGAAGAAGCCGCCGGCACGCCAGCCACCGCCGGCGCGTCCGAGGTTGCCGGTGAGCGACGCCAACAAGATCTGGGCACGTTGCGCCAGATCGGCGTGCAGGAACTTGCATTGCCCCCACTGCGAGAGAATGAGTGCCGCGGGTGCCCGCGCGAAGCTGCGCGCGAACTGCTGGACGGTTGTGGCCGCCACGCCGGTGAGCGCTGCGACCTGCTCCGGCCGATAGTCGCTGGCGAGCCGCTCGCGCAGCAGCGAGAACACGGTGCGCACGCGCAGGGGTTTTCCGCCGATGGTGAGCGTGCCGGTGAAGTTCAGATCCGGCTTGACCCCGCCGGCATCGAGTCCTTCGAGCGCGCCGCTGCCCGCCGCCGGCGCCGCCCTCTGTTGTGCAGCGTCCCACACGAAGAACGCAGTATCAGATCCGCCGCGCCGCAAGTCGGACTCGCGCACAAAGCGACCGCTGTCGGTACGCACCAGCAGCGGCAGATCGGTTTGCTCGGCGACGTACGCCGCATCATACAAATTCTCCGCGATCATCACCTGCGCGGCGCCGAGGGCGAGCGCGGCGTCGGTGCCCGGACGCGGATTGAGCCAGAGGTCGGCGTGGATGGCGCTGTTGTTGAGGTCGGGGCAGACCGCGACCACTTGCGCACCGCGGTAGCGTGCTTCGTAGAGGAAGTGCGCGTCCGGGATGCGCGTGGCCGACGGGTTGAAGGCCCACAGCACGAGATACGACGAGCGCCACCAGTCGTCGGACGAGCCGCAGGGATGGCCGTTTCCGAGAGTGATGGTCGCGCCCACGGAGAGGTCGCCGATCTGCGCCATCGAGTCGGTGGCCGGCGCGCCGAGCAGGCGGAAGAAGCGGATGGGTGCAGCGCTGTTGGGGCCGGCGCCGATGTTCGGCCCCAGCTCGCAGAGGACCGACGCCGGGCCTTCTTGCTCGATGGCGTCAACCATCGCGGTGGCGACTGTGGTCAATGCCTCGTCCCACGAGATACGTTGCCAGCGCCCTTCGCCGCGCTCACCGACGCGGCGCAACGGGTAGCGCACGCGCGACGGCGAATACATGAGGTTGGCGCCGCACGCGCCTTTCTGGCAGCCGCGCGGATTGAAATCGGGCAGGCCGGGCGCTGACGCCGCGTACGTCGACTTCTGCTCTTCGCGCCACACCATGTCGTCCTTGACGTACAGATTCCAGGCGCAGCCGGAGACGCAGTTGGTCATCGTGTGGGTGCCACGGGCTACGCGGTCCCACGTCCACTTCTGGCGATAGAGATCTTCCCAGCTGCGATATGCCGGCACCGTGATCGGTGTCGGTGCCGCGGCAACCGCGATGGTCGGTGCCGGCGTTGGCGCGGCCGCCTGCTCCGCTGATCCGCAGGCGTAGTCGAGGTTGGCAAGCCCGAGTGTCAATGCGGCAGCGCCGCTGCTGCGCAAGAAGTCGCGGCGCGTCCAGCCGCGAGGTGTAGCGCGCGTCATCAGCGCGCATCCTACCGACCGGTAGGACGGGCGGTATGACGCAGATCAGCTCTTAGGATGATCGGCGTTGGGTTTGGGCCGGTTGTACAGGCCAACGTGGCGCGCCACCATCAAGTACTTTTTGAAGAAGCGGTTGGTTTCCGCTTCGTGCTCACAGACGGTCGTCTTGTCGACAGGGTCGAAGAAGCACGTCGGATCTTCCTGCATGTAGTCGCCCGTGTGGAAGTACGCCATCGCACGGCAGCCACCGCAGGTGTATTGATAGCGGCAGTTGCCGCACCGGCCCTTGAGCTGGCTGCGGTCGAGCAGAGTGGCGAACAACTCGCTCTCGTTCACCAGTTGGTCCAACGGCTTGTCACGGACGTTGCCGGCCGAGAGCACGTCCAGCAAGACCGGACACACCGACACGTCGCCTTCGGCGTTGAGCGTAAGCCAGGTGCCAACCCAGCAGCCGATCGGCGGGTTGTGTGGCACGGTGCCGTTCCGTGCGCCGCCCGACACCTCGTCGTGCAGCTCCGGTGACAGGAAGAACGGGGTGTAGCTGACATAGCCGTTGACGTGACCGCGCAAGGCCGGATGAAATTTGTGCTCCAGGTCGCAGCGGTCGAAGGCGTTGGTGCGGAACAAATCGCAGCCGGAGCCACGGGCGACCAAAGGCGAACGGTTGTAGGAGATGCGCCGCTGCACGAGATAGTCGACGGTCTGCTCAAAGCTGTCTGTGTTGTGCTTGCCGAGGGTGACGATGACGTGGCGGTCGATCTTCAACTCCCCGCACAGCTCGAGTGCTTCGAGGGTGCGATCGGGGGTGGCGTCGCGGGTTTCGGCGTTGTGCGTATCGATCGAGTTGAGGCCAAAGGCGATGGTCAGATTCCCACGCGTCGCTTCCTTCATCGCCAGCAGCCGGTCACGGGTGAGCAGTTCGCCGTTGCTGCACACCTTACACTGGTATCCGAGCTCCGCCGTCAGCCGCAGCAGATCCATGGCGTCCGTGCGCAGCAAAAACTCGCCGCCGCTCCAGCCGATCGCCAGGACGCCGAGGTTCTTGGCGGGGAGCAGCACCAACTCGCGGATCTCGTCGAAGCTCAGCTCGCGCTGGCGGCTCGCCCGCACGCGGGCCGCATCGTTGCTGCCCGCCATGCACGCCTGGCACTGCAGGTTGCAGAGGCGCGTCGCCTCGAAGTAGATCGCCGGGAAGCGGTATTGCCGCTTGGCAGGTTCCAACATCGTTTCACACCCCACCTGACCCTTTTACCAAGCGCGGGAATCGTTCGGGAGGGATTCCGTATGACCTAGGTCATCGTTTCTCGTGATGTTGGATGGTGGATTGCCTCCGAGCCTACGCCTTCACCACCTCCACCGTCGTCCCGCGCGGACCGTGGCTGGGCGCGTAGCTGAACATGCGGTAGTGCAGCTGGCCATAGCCACCGGAGATGTGCTGCGGCTTCCACGGCGAGGGCACCGCCTCCTGGCTCTGCATCCAGTCCTTGAACTGGTGGTTCTCCCAGGCGTGGTAGATGACCACCTGGCCCGGCTGCAATGACGGCGTCGGCTTGACGTGAATGTAGAAGGACCCGACGTCGTTATAGACGCGCACGTAGTCGTTGTCGTTCAACTCACGCGCCTTGGCGTCGTTGACGTTCATGTACATGACGGGCTGGCCGCGCTGCAGGCGCAGGAGATGGCGCTGGTCGCGCCAGATGCCGTGAATCGACCAGCGTGTGTGTCCGCCGGTCAAGCGCAGCGGATAGTTGCCACCGGCCGCGGGCGGCTCTTTGTGCACCGGCAGCGCTTCGCCGCTCTCGACGTACCACGGATGATCGAGCAGGAACTGCTGCCGCCCGGTGAGCGTCGGCCACGGCTCCTTCTTTTCAACGAACCACTGCTGCGGATAGACCGTATCGCCCGCTTTGAAGTCGCTGCAGATCGCGTTGTGCGGGCCGTAACGGCCGAAGTCTTGAATGGGCAGCGCCCCCTGCGTCTTCGCCTCTTTCCACGTGAAGCCCTTGGTCACGGCCGATATCTGGATCATGTGGTCCATGGCGGCTTCCTCGTTGTCGCCTTCCATCAGACCGTCCATCCGGTACTTCTCGAACAAGTTGGCGTAGTCGCGTTCGATACCGTAATGATCCTTGAACGGCTTGATGTCGCGCGCCCGTGCCCGCTCTTGAACTTTGCGCGCCAGCATGGCGAAGACGGTGAACTCCGACTTTGCATCTTCCATTGGCTGCACCGCCTGGTCGGCAAAGATCACGTACGGCACCAGGCTTTGCGGATACTTGAGGCCGATCTTTTCGTAGTACGCGGCGGCGGGCAGCAGCACGTCGGACTGCAGCCCGGTGGAGTTCATGCGGAAGTTCAGGTTGACGATCAGGTCGAGCTT
>DATKMS010000187.1:0-6137 GCA_035541735.1 Candidatus Margulisiibacteriota bacterium | reverse complement strand
GGTGGAGCACGTTGTAGGTGTTCATTCGAGTTCCTCCGCGCGCAGTAGCGCGTACACGAGGTACACGAGCAGGAGAAGCGTCGCGGCGGCGGCGAGCCAGATCATCCACGCGGTCATGGCCGGCCTCCCGGTGCGTTCCTGTGCAGCTTCTCGCAGCCGATCACCAGTGCAAGAGAAAGCCCCAAAAAGGCGGCGACGCCGACGATGTAGATCAGGTCCATTGCTGCTCCCTGTAACAGATCGCTGTGGCACGAGGTGGTACCGCCCCTCGCAAAGGACATGAAAATCCTAGGCAAGGGCGTATAAAAAAGGCATAAATATCGTGCAGTCGAATGCAAATGCCACGGCAGCCGCACTTCTGCGCTTCGTGGAATCCAGGCTGCCCAACTAAATTCGTTATTTACTAAATGATCAGGGAGTTCCCGCACGCTGGATGTGAGGGTTATGACGACTGTTACAGTGAACGGATTACCCCGTCGTGCGTAAGGCTAGATGTGGTCGACCGGCCAGCGTTGATTCACATCAATGCATATGATCCAGGGACGGGAGGCTGAGGCTACGAATATTTGGGGAGCAATCTACAGAGCGCAGGACGGTTTTGACGCGCACGGTCCACGCGCAGCATGTAGAAGTACGGATGAGTTACCTGAAAACGTCGGCTTCCAGCGTCACTCACGGGCGCAGTTGTCTGCGGGCTCCAACGCGATGTGCGAATCCTTCTTCGGCACACTCGAGTCGGAGTTACTCGCCCGTGAACGCTTCGACACCCACGAGCAGGCCCGGCGCCGTCTCTTCTGGTTCCTCGAGGGCTGGTATTACGTGCGCCGCTTACATAGCAGCATCGGTTACCGCTCGCCGCTTGAATTCGAAGACCTGAACACGACAAATCTCATCGTATCGCCTTGCGGGTTGCCCACCGTCGGGCGGCGTCGTGGTCGTGATAGGCGATCCGCCGCTCGCCCGTGGACAACCCGCGACTCAACGCTCAATGGAGGTTAAACCGCACATCGATCGCAACTGCAAATCTGTCCGTCGAAGCGGGGCAACCTCACCAGCTGGATTGGGGAGGCGCTTAGATCAGGCCAAGACAGTGCTTGAAAAGTTGGCCGCTTCTAGCGATGCTGCAATGAAGTTGGGACCCGCTCTAAGGTTTCTCGAAAGTGGCATCGCATCCGTGACGGGTTGGATCACACCACTGATCCACAGGATTGGCGGGTGACCGAATCAAATCAACGTTCAGGTTGCCGCGAGGCAAGCATTCCGGCGCGTAGGTCGGCACTGACCCAGCGCCAACGAAAACTTGGCGATTGGGTCGGGTCGGGGAACTGATCGATAGCCCAGATCCAGGGTGGCGCCGATGCGGACGGCCGCTCCATCGCTTCCAAGCACGTCGAAGTTGACTTAACACCTTCGACATCGAAGCGGCGCAACCGAGGTATCGGCGGGCGTCAGTAGATCCAATAACGTGGAGGCAGGCCAAGAGGCCGCTTTGGAGCGAAATCATGACGTTCGCAGGGTCTAACTGAAAGACGGTAACGGGTCGTGATATGCCTTTTGCATCGCGCGCCCTGACGAGAAGATCGCCGCGCCCGGTCGTCGGGCGCTAGCCGTTAAGGGTTATTGGACGTCTGCCCTCATCCACATGGCCGTGAGTCTGCCGCGGCGCGTGTGGGCAGGCGTCGAATAAGCCTCGAGGGAGGAAACCGCGGAGTGGTCCGAGGCGTTCGGAAGTCCGGTTGACTATGGCGATTGATGGTCCGGCCTCCTCAGCATTGCTGGAGGAAGGCGGCTCAAACAGGATGCTGGAAGAGCCCAGACGTCATGACGATGCGATTCACTGGCGCGAGGGTAAGGATGAAGTGGGCGTGCGAGAGGCTGTGTGACGCGCCACGCACAAACGTCCGCTTGTGGGCCGCGTTGCCGCAAAGCCGACGATGGGTTGGCAGATCGAGGAAGCGCCGCATTCATGGGCGGGCCTGGATCGGTGGCGCGCGAATCGGTGCGGTGCGCTGGAGGATGTCGATGACGATCATCGGGGCTCCGCAGTGCCGGCAGATGAAGGCGGGCCGGGGCGCGACGACGGGTTCCCCGGATGGCGAGTCGGGTTCGGGCGTGACATGCAGCAGCTCACGCACCTTCGCGAGATTGGCGCGGCGCACCGGGTTGGCGAGCAGCCCGTAGTGACGGATGCGATGGAACCCGCCGGGCAACACATGAAGCAGGAAGCGACGCATGAACTCGCCGGCCTCCAGCGTCATGGTCTTGTAGCGGGTGCGCCCCTTCTCGCGATAGTCCTTCCAGCGGAACGTTACGCCGCGCTCATCGAAGGCGAGCAGACGCTGGTTGGAGATCGCTACGCGGTGCGTATAGCGCGAGAGGTACGCGAGCACGGCTTCGGGGCCCGCAAAGGGGCGCTTGGCGTACACAAACCATTCGCAGGCACGCAGGGGTGCGAGCCACTGGGCGAAGACGGTCGGATCGGCGAGCGCCGCATACTCGCCGAAGAACTGCAGCTGGCCGAGCCGGTGGGAATCAGCGAGTGCCTCGAGGAAGCGGCGCCGGAACAGGCGCGAGAGCACGCGCACCGGCAGGAAGAAGCCGGGCCGGCAGCCGATCCAGCGTTCGCCGTCGGGCGACAGCCCGCCGCCCGGGACGATGCCGTGCACGTGCGGATGATGCGTGAGCGCCGAGCCCCAGGTGTGCAGGACGAGCGTGGCGCCGATCTGCGCGCCGAGATGCCGGGGATCGGCGGCGATCGTGCGCAGCGTGTCGGCGGCGATGTCGAACAGCAGCCCGTAGATGACCCGCTTGTTGTACCAGGCGATTGCGCTGATGGCAGCGGGCAGCGTGAAGACGACATGGTAGTACTCGAGCGGCAGCAGATCGGCCTGACGCGCTTCGAGCCAGCGTCGTGCGGCATTGCCCTGGCACTTGGGGCAATGGCGGTTGCGGCAGGAATTGTAGGCGATCTCGGTGCGCGCGCAGCCGGAACAGCGCAGCACATGCCCGCCCAGCGCCGCGCTGCGGCACTGTTCGATGGCCGACATCACCTTCAGTTGCCCGAGGCTCAGGTGGACCGTGCGACGCCACGCCGGCCCGTGGGCGCGGAAGATGTCCGCGACCTCCGGCACGAGGCACTGCGCCGTGTCAGTTGGCGGGCAGGCGCTCCAGCGGACTGGTGACTTCGCGCAGCAGGTCGGTGGCCACCTGCGCGTAAAGCGCGGTGGTCTCCAGCTTCTTGTGGCCAAGCAGCACCTGGATCACGCGGATGTCGACCTTCTGTTCGAGCAGGTGCGTGGCAAAGCTGTGGCGCAGCGTGTGCATCGACACGCGCTTGTCGATCTGCGCGGCCTCGGCGGCCGCACGGATGGCACGGTTGAGCTGCCTCGGCGTGAGGGGGTCGACGGGGTCGAGCCCGGGAAACAGCCACCCGCCGTCGGGCATCTTGCCCTGGGCACGCGCCACGCGCCACCAGACGCGCAGGCGTTCGAGCAGCACCGGTGAGAGCATCGCGTAGCGGTCCTTGCGGCCCTTGCCCTGCTCGACACGCAGCGTCATGCGCTGGCTGTCGATGTCCGTGACCTTCAGCGCCACCACTTCGCTGGCACGCAGCCCGGTGCCGTAGGCGACCGAGAGAGCCGTCTGGTGCTTCAGGTTGCCTGTGGCGGCGATGAGCCGCCGTACTTCATCGGGGCTGAGCACAACCGGTAGCGTGCGGGGCACGCGCACGGGTTGCATCCGCGCCATGAGTTCGGGTTCGCGGAGCGTGATCTCGAAGAAGAACTTCAGCCCGGTGATCGCGGCATTCAGTGACACCGGCGACGTGCCGTGATCGACCAGATGCAACTGGTAACCACGCAGGTCCTCGACCGTGGCGGTATCAGGCGAGCGCCGGAGGTATCGGGCGAACTCGCGGACGATGCGCAGATAGTTGGCTTGCGTCTTCGGGGAAAGCTGGCGCATGCGCATGTCGTCGATCATGCGCTGGCGCAACGGGCTGACGGTCGGTTGGGAGGAGGTCATGATGCGGCTCCTGTTGAAGAACGAGGCGGATTGCCTCATTCGCCAACATAAAACCGCGCGACCGGCGCCTCCCTGACCTCCAGCGTCGGACCGGAGCCCCCTTCCGCGCGAGCGGTTTCGTTCCCCGGCCCGCAAGCAGTCGTCGCACCGAACATTATCACCGCCCGTTCCTCGGCCGGGTTCTGCCTGAAGGCAATCGGAGCACCTGGTCACCACCGCGCCGTCGGCGAATGCACCAAGCCGACCCACTACCGCCGGTCACGCTGCCGGGCAGTAAACGGCAGATAACTGAGTGGTGCAGCCATCCAGGCCGGCTTCTCGGGGGGACACTAGCTCAGCCAAAGTGGACGGTCGGCTGCCCCGGTCCAGAGGCCGTGATAGGACACTTCTCGGTTTTTGGCAGTTCGGCTGAGTGCGTTGCGTGCCGCTCCAATTCGCCTATGCTAAATGTAGCTGCAGTTCAGGGTCCGCCCCCAGACGCCGGCGAACCTTGACGACCAGCGTTATTGCACCACGAATGCCAACAATTCGGGAGGCCGCCGGATGCGTGCGCGACCGTACCTAACGGGAGTCGTCGCATTGACGGCCGCCCTCGCCAGTTGCATGACTCCAGTGGGTAGTCCGGATCTGCTCGCGTTCCTGAAGGACGACTCGACGACGCGCGAGGATGTCTACCTGCACCTGGCTGAGCCCAGTTCCACGTTCGAGGGCGGGCGCATCCTAACCTATTTGCTGGATGAGGATAAGGCTGGCTACATTTTGATGCGGCGAAAAGAAAAAGCATGGAATGGCAAGTTCAGTCTGGTGCTGGCCTTCGACGAGCATGGCGTGCTGCGGCACCACTCCATCGTCAGAATCCGGGCGTTTCCGAACTCACCTTGATCGGGGATTTCAACGATGCACGCATCCCTGTTAAGGACGATCGGCGTTGCCGGCGTTGCCGCGTTGCTGTTGGTTGCTTGCCCGGTTCCGATTCCACCAGGCTATTACGATTCCCGCGCCAACGTCCCTGCGACCGTCCCGGAATCAATCAAGAAGGGCGAGTCCACCCGTGAGGACGTTTTGATGCAGTTCGGCGAGCCCGATACCGTGGCGGTCGATGAGTCATGGGTGGAGTATGGCAGCAGTTACACCCTGGGCGGACTGGCCCTTGTCATGTGCGTCGATGGGGGATGCGGTGCCGTTGGTACTATGGACATGCGTTACCGACGGATGATCATCGAATTTGATCAGATGGGCGTCACGACCGAAATAATCCTGGAATCAAAGGATTGCTTCCAGTACGCCGCCGGTGGATCGACCGCAGGCGGCACGACAAAGCCGTGCATGGATAGTTTCGGGCTGGACGTTCCGGAGGCGTTTCATCTGCCTTCCGTTCGTGAATGATGGCAGCTCAGCGGCATCGGCACCAACAGGAACGCTCCCGCGTGCATTGTGCTTTTGTGCCAATGTGCAGCGTTTGAAACGGGACCAGGAATGTCTTGTTTGTATCGTCGGCCTCAAGGGTAATCCAGGAGGCTTCAGTCTGGCGCACATCAAGTCAGCCCTTGAACACAACGTGGAAGAAGTGCGTGATGCCCAATCACAGCTACGTGTGGTCAATCGCCGGCGAGCGGCACGTGGTCATCGTCGGCCTGCGAACGACCGGAAACTGAGCGCTGCGGGCGCCTGAATATCAGGTGCGCGACACCAGGGAACGCCATCTTGATGCATTCCATTACACACAAGTCTGATGCTCAACCTCGCGCATGTACCTGATGCCAGCAACGAAGTCCACTATTCGCTGCATGCCGAGCCAGATGGTTTTGACGCCAGGTTCGCCGTCGCCTTTGCGCGCGAGGAAGCCGCCGAGCATGGCGACGAGCCGTACCACTTCATTCAGTTGCGGCGGTTTTTCGGGCGGGGTCTTCTTGTTCAGGATGAACGCGGCCTTCCATTCATCGGGCTCAAACAGCAGTCCGGCATCGAGGTCTGGGCAAGTGCGGCCTAACCGCATGAGACGAGCGATGCGCCACGCCACCACCATGAACACTGCCAGTGCCCGCTCGATGCGCTCGATCGTGCTCAGCTGTAGCGCCTCGACTCGGCAACCGTTCTTCAACACATGAAAGAAG
>DATKMS010000186.1:0-4998 GCA_035541735.1 Candidatus Margulisiibacteriota bacterium | reverse complement strand
AAGGGGCTGCATCAGAGGCTCAAAGCGGAGAGAACGGCGCAGGTGATGGCGGAGTCGGAGGCGCTGCGCGAACTCCTGCCGTGGGACCCGAAGGAAGCAAAACTGATCGGGCCGAGCGGGGGCTACGAGGACTAAACTACCGGATCCCCGAGGATCAGGCGTTCGACAAGCGCACCGTCACGGGCCGCATCTGGGACAACATGGCCGCGATTACCGCGCTCAAGCGGATCGAGGCCGGCGACGGCAGCGTCAGCCTCGCGGACCAAAAGGTCCTCGCCAAGTATGTCGGCTGGGGCGGCATCCCGCAGATCTTCGATGAGAAGAACGCCAAGTTCGCCCAGCAGCGGGCGGACCTCAAGACGGCGCTCACCTCGGCCGAGTACGCCGCGGCGCGCGCTTCAACGATCAATGCTCACTACACGAGCCCCGACGTGGTGCGCGGCATGTGGCAGGCGATGCGCGATCTGGGATACCCGGGCGGCGTGACGCTCGAGCCGGGCATGGGCGTTGGCAACTTCCTTGGCATGGCGCCGGAGGATCTGCCGAACAAGTTTACCGGCGTCGAAATGGATCACATCACGGGCCGGATCGCGCGTGCGCTCTACCCGGAGGCCCGCGTGCTCATCAAGCCGTTCGAGGAAACGCCTATCCCGCGCGGGGTGTTCGACGGCGTGATCGGCAACGTGCCCTTTGCCAACGTCAAGCCGAACGACAAGGAGTACAACCCGGGCCGCGCGCTCAGCCTGCACAACTATTTCATCCACAAGGCCGCGCACCTGATGAAACCGGGCGGCGTCATGGGCCTCGTGACAACGCATTACACGCTCGACGCGGTCAACACGAAGGAGCGCCAGCTTCTCCACAAGGCCGGACTCGATCTGCTCGGGGCCGTGCGCCTGCCGGACACCGCGTTCAAGGCGAACGCCGGCACCGAAGTCACGACCGACATCCTGTTTTTCCGCAAGCGCATGCCCGGCGAGGAACCCGGAAACGATCGCTGGCTCAAGACCGAGAACGTCGATCTGGATGGCAAGCCCACCCCGATCAATGCCTATTTCCTCGACCATCCGCAGGCGGTCCTTGGCGAGCATTCCTCGCGCGGAACGATGTACGCGAAGGACAGCTACACGGTCGCCGGCAGCGCCGAGAACCTGCGCCAGCGTATCGAGGATGCCGTTCGCAACATCATCAAGCCGGAGGCCGAAGCTGCCGGCCGGCTATTCGCGGCAGATCCCAACAACACCGTTGAGGGCGCGATCGACGACATCGCCCTGCCGCCTGCCGAGGTAAAGGACAACGCCTACTATCTGAAAGACGGCGTCATCAAGCAGCGCATCGGACCGGCCGAAACCACGCCGACGATGCCCGCCTCCCACCAGCCGATCATCAAGTCTTTCATTGGCTTGCGTGACGCGGCGCGCGAGGTGCTGGCCCGCCAGCGCGAGGAATGGGACGGCCAAGGAAAGGCGCCATGGGCCGACGCCCAGAAGAAGCTCAACAGCCTGTACGACGCCTTCGTCAAGGCGCACGGGCCGATCAACAAGGTCCAGATCACGCGGCGCACGGACGCCGACGGCGAGGTGCAGGAATATCGGCGCTATCCGAATCTGGCCAAGTTCAAGGACGATCCCGACGTGTTCCTTGTTTCCGCGCTCGAGCGTGCGGACGAGGAAAAGGACACGTTCACCAAGTCGGCCCTGATGAGTGAACGGGTGCTCGAGCCGACCAAGGAGATTACGCACGTCGAGACGCCGCAGGAGGCCCTGATCGCCTCCATGAACATGCGGGGCGGGGTGGACCTGCCGTACATGGCGAAGATTCTGGGCGCCGAAAGCCCGGAGGATGTTTCCAAGAATCTCGCCGGCCGCATCTTCAAGGACCCGCAGACCGGCCAGTGGCACATCGCCGAGAAGTACCTGTCAGGCAATGTCCGGGCGAAGCTGGCGCTCGCCGAGCAGTTCGCCAAGTCGGACGCGGCCTACAAGGCGAACATCGACGCGCTCAAGGCCGTGCAGCCGCCCGACCTCAAGCCGAGCGAGATCAATGTCCGCTTGGGCGTCGGCTGGATCCCGCCGCAGGACTACGCCGACTTCGCGGCCTTCCTGCTTAAGAGCCCGGCCAACATCGCGCACATCCCGAGCGAAGCCATGTGGCGCGTCGAGCTTGCCGATCCCTACTCGGTGGCGAACCGCAACGAATGGGGAGTGCATGGCGCCAGCTTCTCGCGGCTGTTCGAGGACGCCCTGAACCAGCGGTCGACCACGGTCACGTTCCGCGACGACGAGGGCAAGACGCACACCGACGTTCAGAAAACCGTGGTCGCGCAGGAGAAGCAGCGCGCCATCCAAGACGAGTTCGAGCGGTGGGTCTGGGCCGATGCCGATCGCGCCAAGCGCCTGTCGGACAAGTACAACTGGGAGGTCAACAACCTCGCCATCCCGACCTACAACGGCGACCACCTGACGCTGCCGGGGTCGTCCTCGACGATCGAACTGCGCTCCACCCAGAAGAAGGCGGTGTGGCGCTACCTCGTGTCGGGCAACACGCTGCTCGATCATGTCGTTGGCGCCGGCAAGACCTTTACCTCGATCGCGGCCGGCATGGAGGCCAAGCGCCTCGGGCTTCTCAAGAAGCCCACCTACGTCGTGCCGAATCACATGCTCGAACAGTTCAGCCGCGAGTTCATGCAGCTTTACCCGGGCGCCCACCTCATCGTGGCGGACAAGGACAATTTCGCCGGTGACGTGCGCCGGCGTTTCGTGGCGCGTGTGGCGGCCGAGAACTGGGACGCCATCATCATGCCGCACTCGGGATTCGAGAAGGTCCCGATGTCGCCGGAGTATCAGGTCCGCTTCCTGCAACGCGAAGTACAGGAGTACGAGGGCCTGATTCGAAGCTCGAAGGGCGACGACGTCACGGTCAAGGAACTTGAGAAGGCCAAGGCTCGTCGCCTCGCCAAGATCAAGGACCTGATGCAGGCCAAGGACAAGGACAAGGGGATCAGCTTCGAGGAAATGGGCTCGGACGGGGTGTTCCTCGACGAGGCGCACCTGTTCAAGAACCTCGAGTTCGCGACCAAGTCGCGCGGTATGCAAGCGGCCTCGAGCCAGCGCGCCTTCGATATGTTTATGAAGGCCCGCTACATCGACGAAATGAGCCCCGGCCGCGGTCTGATGTTCATGACCGGCACGCCGATCTCGAACTCGATGGCCGAAATGTACACCATGCAGCGGTATCTCGGGCACCCGGCGCTCGCCGACCGCGGCCTGACGCACTTCGATGCTTGGGCGGCCGCCTTCGGTGACATGGTCACGCAGGCCGAAATCACCCCGGACGGCGCCAGCGCCCGGCTCAAGACCCGGTTCGCCCGCTTCCGCAACATCCCCGAGCTTGTCGCGCTCTACCGCCAGTTCGCGGACCTCGTGACCACGCAGGACCTTCTCAACACCGGGCAGATCAAGCTGCCCAAGATGATCGGGGACAAGGTCCAGACCCACGAGATCGAAGGCTCGGACGCGCTCAAGGGCTATGTCAGCGAACTGGCGCAGCGGGCCGAGCAGGTGCGCAACCGCGAGGTCAAGCCCGAAGAAGATAACATGCTCAAGATTTCAGGCGACGGCCGCAAGGCGGCGCTCGATCTGCGCCTTGTCGATCCGACCAGTGAGGCAGAGCCGGACCGCAAGGCCATCGCCGTGGCCGATCGGGTCAGCGACATTTGGAAGAAAACCAAGGCCCGCAAGGGAACCCAGCTTGTCTTTCTGGATCTGTCGACCCCGAACAGCGAGGGCCGCTTCAACGTCTATGACGACATCCGCGCGGCGCTCCTGAAGCGCGGCATCCCGCGCGACGAGATCGCCTTCGTGCACGATGCCGACAACGACCAGAAGAAGGCCAAGCTGTTCGAGTCGGTCCGTGAGGGTCGCGTCCGCGTGCTGTTCGGATCGACCGACAAGATGGGCGTGGGCACCAACGTCCAGAAGCGCCTCTATGCCCTGCATCATGTCGACGCCCCTTGGCGCCCGGCCGACCTTGAGCAACGCGAAGGCCGCATCATCCGGCAGGGCAACGAGAACCCGGAGGTCGAGGTCCACCGCTACATCACGACCGGCTCATTCGACGCCTATATGTGGCAGACGCTCGAGCGCAAGGCGCGGTTCATCAATCAGGTCAAGAACGGCGACCCCAACGTCCGCAACGCCGAGGACATCGACGAGCAGGCGCTTTCCTATGCCGAGGTGAAGGCCTTGGCGTCCGGCAACCCGCTGATCCTCGACAAGGCCCGGGCAGATGCCGACGTCGATCGCCTGTCCCGCCTGCGCCGCGCGCACTCGGACAACCAGCGCACGATGCAATGGGAAGTGAAGGGCATGCCTGAGCGCAACCAAGCCGACGAGAACGTCGCGGCCGGGTACGAGAAGGATGCCAAGGCGGTCAAGTTCCAGGCCGAGGACAAGTACGAAGCGACGATCGGCAAAAAGAAGTTCAACAAGCGCGCCGACGCCATGAACGCGCTGGCCAAGGCCATCACCGATGCCCACATCGCAGCCCAGAAAGAGCCCAGCGAGAACGGTCACGAGTACCCGGGCGGCGAGTATGCCGGCATCAAGTTCAACATCCACACCGACGGCAAGCACGACCCCACGCTCTTGGCCGAACTGCCGAGCAAGGTCCGCGGTGTCGAGGTCAATCTTTCGGCGGCGAACGGGGCGCTGGCCCGCCTCGAGAACTACCTGCGCAAGCTGCCCGAACTGGCGAACGAGGCCCGTGAGCGCGTCGCCGCACGCCGCGATCGCGAGAAGGACCTGCGCGCCCAACTCAACCGCAAGTTCGAGAAGGAGGAGCAGTATCAGGCTGCCATCAAGCGCCAGAAGGAAATCGACGAAAAGCTCGGCCTGACCGAGAAGGCGCAGCCCGAGAGCGCGGTGGCGGACACCGACGAGGAAGGCAACGTCACCGGCAAGGGCAACATCCATGGCATGGCGGACCTGTTCAACCGCT
>DATKMS010000185.1:0-13874 GCA_035541735.1 Candidatus Margulisiibacteriota bacterium | reverse complement strand
ACCGCCGGACGCATCATCTGTGAACTGATCGCCGGCGAACAGAGCGCACTCACCAAGCTGTGCGTCGTCAACCACCAGATCCCCTACCTCGGCCCGAGCAGCCTGCGCCTCGTGTTCGAACGCCTGTACAAATGGTACCTGGTGCGTAGCGCTGCGAAAACGGTGCGTTGAAACGAGCCCGAGCATTGTCGACGACTCCGGCTCCAACCTCGCAACCGTGCACCGAACTCTTACCAAAGTTGAGACAAGGAGCAGGCCTCCGGCTTCGATCAGCTGAAACTTCAGGACCAGAGCGTGTGGTGCTCTTTTTGCGTGCGGGGTGATCCCGATGGAGTTGCCCACAAGCAGATCGCCGATTCGTCGAATGAGGAGACCGCCAGGAGCCCGGTGCAATGCGTAGCCGCAACCGCCTGACACGAGAGCGCAAGACGATCACGGCGATGATCGCTCTCTACTGCCGGGAGCGGCATGCGTCTGGGCGTGAGCTGTGTGCGCAGTGTGCGGCCCTGGCAGACTACGCCGCCGAGCGACTCGAGAAGTGCCCTTTTGGCGACGAGAAACCCACCTGCGCGAAGTGCCCCGTCCACTGCTACAAGCCCGCCTGCCGCGCGCAGGTGCAAGAAGTCATGCGCTTTGCCGGTCCGCGCTTGCTGCTGCGCCGGCCGGTGCTGAGCATCCGGCATCTGCTCGCGGAGCGCAAAGCGGCGCCCGAGCTGCCGCGCCGGCAGAAACCGGCAGCGCTGAGCCGCAAACCGTAGTGCTGGTTGCGGCTCAGCCGACGCAAATCGCCAGGCCTGGATCGTAGCAGTTCTGAGCTTTCAGATCGGTGCTGCCGTTTCCGTCGAGGTCGAGACTGACGGACTGATCCATGTTGAACACGCTGTGCCCGACTACTTGAGCTTGCTCGCTGATCGTAATCGCCCCCGCCGTCGGACAGTTGTCCCCTTTGGGAACGGTCAGCGGCGTCGTGGTTGTCAGGGTCACTGCCGACCCACCGAAGCAGGCGGAGGTCATGCCCCCTCCGAGGATCAGCGTCGTCGGGCTGCCGCTATCGTCGACATTCATTGTCAGCTGGTTGAACGTGACGTTGGTTTGCATGCGGCTTGGATCGACCAGCACCGCGGGGCCGTTGAAGGTCAGCAGATACTTGAGCAGTGCACAGCTCGAGTTGAAGGTGATGTTGGTGACGTCCATCGTCGTGCCCTGGAAGTTCACCGCCACCTGGGTGCTGCCGCGCGTGGTCGTGAGGCTTCCGCTGTTGAGGGTAAATTCCGCTGCCGAGATGTAGCAGCTTTGCCCACTGAGGGTCGGACTTATGCTCCCAGTCAATACCGCGTGGGTGAGCGAAATCGGCGAGCCCATCTGATCAGCAAACTGCGCCTGCACGTCGAGGTTGAAGGTCCCGGCCAGTACTTGGGCATTGATCGTCCCGTCGAAAGTCACCGACCCATCAAAGGTCGCCACCTTGCAAGTGGTGAGCGTGATCTTCGTGGTGGTGAGGATGCTGCCGGTCTTCGTGGCCGTACCGCCATCAGGGCAATTGCCGGCAGCACCGCCGTTGGTCGAATCGGACGCGAGGTCGGTCGACAAAGCGCTACCACCCTGCAGGCCAAGCACAATGGCCGAGACGATCTGTGAAATGGGACTCAGCGTTTCCACTGCGATGACCGACTGTCCGGTGGTAGCGGACGTCAAGTTGGCCATTGGCGGCGAGGTGACCGATGTTGGTGTTGCGGTTGCCGTCGGTGTTGGGGTTGTTGTTGCTGTCGCGGTCGCGGTTGCGGTGGAAGTTGAGGTTCCTGTCTCGGTTGGAGTTGCGGTCGGTGTTGGGGTGGGTGTAGCGGTCGCCGCCGCTGCCGGACAACCGGTCAGGGCGTTGCTTACCGCCTGCACGATCTCGTCGATTGTGATCGCGTTGTCGCCGTTCCCATCGCCCACCGGACAGTCGCGGTAGTCTTCGGTGCCGAGCGCGATGTTGACCATCTTGATCAGGTCATTGATCGTCACCATTCCCTGCTGCAGGCAATCACCGGGACATATCGGGGAAACCACCGCATCTCCGTTTCCACTGAACTGCGCCGCGGCGAGGCGCGGCTGCACCCCTGCGAGAGCAAGACCGCCTGCCAACGTGAGCACGCCGAGAACCTTCGGTGCAGCCGTCATGTATTGCCCTCCAGCAAGCCCGCATACACCTGCTGCAATCGATGCGTCAAGCAGCTTCTTGGCAACCGCGGCGGCGCTGGGTGCTCCCTTCTATCTCAGGTCAGGAATCAGCCCGAGCTGCCGCAGGATGGTTGCCGAGTCGAAGTAGACGCGCTCGCAGATGATGCGTTCGCTGCCGAAGAGGAACAGCGCCACCATCGGACACCTGAACTCGCGACCCGTCGGTGGCACGCCGCGCAGCGGACCCTTGTGGGTGCCGAGGAGATCAAATTCGACGATGACAGCGTTGTCGGCGTGATACATGGCGCGCACCTCGTTGCGCTGATCCGGGAACGCGGCGCGTGTGGCCGCATAGTAGCCCGCCACCTCAGCCTCGCCGTCATAGACCTCACCGGTGGCGATCAGCTCGTAGCGCGCGTGCTCGAACGTTCGCAACGTGACATCGAACTCGTGACGGTTCTCGGATTCCATGTGCTCGCGTACGATCGCCTCACGCCGCTCTCGCAGTGTGGTGGAAGCGCTGGCCATGTGTTCGTCTCCCTTCATACTGGACGCCGTTTCGGAACCTGAATGAACGCACTCGTCGCTATCACGATGGCGCAACCGAGTGAACCGCCATTGCTGCCGAGTCGCTGCGCTTGACGCCCGGCGCCGACTGGCTTAGGCATCTGAGCGAGCCGCAGCAGCATGGTTGCGCAGGCTGCCGCGCCATTCGTGCGTGGGAGGAACCGATGGCTCAGCGAGAAATCGAGCTGATACTCACACGGCAACTGGCCAGCTACCTCAACGTGCCCGTCCTGATCGTCGACGCGAAAGGCGACTTGGTCTTTTTCAACGAATCCGCCGAGGCGATCCTTGGGCGTCGGTTTGAGGAGACGGGCACGATCCGGCGCGGCGAGTGGTCCGCTCTCCTGCGGCCAACGAACGATGATGGCACGCCAATACCGCGCGAAGAGCAGCCGCTGACTATCGCCACCGACCAGCGCCGGCCAGTGTATCGCTGTGCCTGGATACGCGGGCTCGACGGCGTCAATCGATATGTCGAGGGCATCGCCTTTCCGTTGAACGGAATCGGCAATCGCTTCCTGGGCGCCATCGGGATCTTCTGGGAGGTCGAGCGGGGAGACGCGGGACCCGGACCGACCACCGTCGGCTCGGAGGCGGACTAGCTTTCGCCTGCGAAACGGGGCGCCACCTTCGCCATGAACGTGGCGAGCTGGTCGAGGAAATCCGTCAGGCTGCGGCTGGAGAAGCGGAGGCTGAGGACGACGGTTCCGATGCGCTGGTACGGGGCCAGCGCGTCGATGGCGGCTGGGACGCGGTCGGGGCTACTCACGTCGATCGGTGAGTCGGGTGCAAAGATCAGATCGATCGGTGTTTGCCGGCTGCGCCACGCGGGCCAGCGGCGCGCGCGCTCCAGGAGCGCCGCGAGCTGTGCGTGGGTGAGACCGAAGGGGTCCCAGCCGTCGGCGAATGCGAGGGCGCGGCGCAACGAGCGTGCGGTGCGGCCGCCCAGCCAGATGGGCATGCGTTCCTGCACAGCACAGGGATCGACGACGAAATCGCGGAACGCGAAGTGCGTACCGTCGTACTCCGGCTGGCGGCCGCTGAGCGCGGCACGCAGGGCGCGCAGCGCATCCTCATAGCGCGGCCCACGGCCATTGAAGTCGACGCCCAGCAACTCGAACTCTTCGCGCAGGCTGCCGACGCCGACGCCGGCGATGACGCGGCCGCCACACAACTGATCGAGCGTGCCCAGCCGCTTGGCGACTTCCAACGGGTGGTGATACGGCAACACCAGCACGTGCGTGACCAGCCGAATGCGTTCGGTCATCGCCGCGAAGAACCCCAGCGTCGCGAACGGGTCATAGTAGCGCCCGCCGCGGGTTGCGGTAACCGCCGTGGGGATCGCCACGTGGTCGCTGCAGGTCAGATGATGATACCCCAACCGATCGGCGGCCTGCGCGATCTGGCGCAGCGCCTCCACGCCCGCCGTCTCTTCCCATACGCAGTGGCGCCGGGGATTGAGAGTTACGATCGGCGTCGTCAGCCCGAAGCGCATGGTTCCGTATACCTCAAGTGGCATCGACGAGGCCATCGGACGCGCGCCGTTGTTTGGTCTTGTGTTTCAACGTGGCAGCGTGCTTAAAGCGGCCACGTGATCAACCTGAACCGTGGCCTGCACCGCGCACTGTCAGCGGCGCTCCTGGCAACGTTGAGCGCGTGTGGTGGTGAGATTTCCATCACCTCTCCGGCTCCAGCGGGCATCACCATCGAACGTTTGAGCGACCGCATTCGCGTCCACAGCGGCACGGCGACTGCGGAGATTCGTCTCACACCGTACCGATTGTCATTCCTCGGTGCGGCCGAAACCACTCCAGTGGCGAGCGAAGTTCCGCAAGGCGGTGTGTTCTACGAGCGCAATGGAACGCGCCACCAACTCTCCGGCGTGCGGACGATGCAGACATTGGCGGATGGCGTCGCGCTCACGGTTGATACCGACGAGAATCAAGCGGCGACCGTTTCTATTCGCTTCCTCACGGCGCGGACGCTGGAGGTCACCGTCGACCCGCCGGTGTCGGAATCAATCACCGCTCTCGGTGACCAGTGGGATTCGCCGGACGACGAGTTGATCTACGGGCTCACCGAACGCCTGCGCGATTCCAAGCCGATCGCACCAGGTCGGATCGACATCCCGGTTGAGGATACCAAACCGGTCGAGGTCGGGTCGCTCAACCGCCGCGGCGAAACGGTCGAGATGTACGTTCGGCCGACGTTCGCAGTCTACTCACCCTTCTACCAGAGCTCGCGTGGCTATGGGCTCAACGTCTCCGGCACGGCCGTCGGTCTGTTTGATCTGGCGAAGACCGACCCGCACATCGTCAGCTTCCGCTTCGAGACCGGCAACGCGCCGGCGAGCCGCCACCTACAATTTCATCTCTTCTTCGGGCCGGAGCACGCGACCATTGTCGACGAGTACACGGCACTCACCGGACGTCCGTTCGTGCCGCCCGAGTGGGCCTTCCTCAACTGGCGCTGGCGCGATGAACTGGCAGTCGGGGCGCCGACCGTGCTCGACGGCGTGCCGATGAACGCGCAGTTCGTCGACGACGTCACCATGTTTGAAGCCCTCGGCATCCCGCCGGGCGTCTACCACTTCGACCGTCCGGTCTTGCAGGGCGAGTTCGGGTTCGCGCGCTTCGCCTGGGACGAAGACCGGCTGCCGAACCCGCAGGCGATGCTGAACGCGTTGCACGAGCGTGGCTACCGCGTGTTGACGTGGAGCAGCATGTGGGCGTGTGGCAGCGGGCCAGACGACAACGGTACGGAAGCGCAGGCGCTCGGCTATCTGGCGCCTGGCTCCACCAACACGCCGCAGTGTGCCGACACCGGTGGAACCAGCTTCATCCTGGATGTAACCAATGCCGACATGCGCCACTGGTGGCAGGCGAAGCTGCATGACTTCATCGCAGCGCAGGGGCTCGACGGTATCAAGCTGGACCGCGGGGAGGAGTTCATCCCGTCAGAGGCGACGGACATCTGGCACGACGGCCGCACCGGCCGCGAGGTGCGCAACGAATACCCGACGATTCAGGCACAGCTGCACCACGACGCGCTGCGCAGCGTCCGCGGCGACGATTTCGTGTTGATCACGCGCTCCGCCTACACCGGAACGCAGCACTGGGCGTTCGTCTGGGGCGGCGACATCCCGGGTAGCACGCAGTTCGGTATCGGTCCCGGGACCGACCTTGGCCTGCGCAGCGCCATCATCAGTCAACAACGCGCCGCCTTCATGGGCTTTCCGATCTGGGGGTCGGACACCGGCGGGTACTACGAGTTCAAGGACCGCGAAGTGTTTGCGCGCTGGATCGAGTTCAGCGCCTTCTCCGGCATCATGGAGATCGGCGGCAAAGGCAACCGCGCCCCATGGGCCATGCCCACCAGCCCCAGCTATGACGCCGAGATGATCGACATCTACAAGCGCTATACGCAGTTGCGCGTGACGTTGCACGACTACATCGTTGCTGCTGCCCGGCAAGCCGGTGACACGGGACTGCCGATCGTCAGGCCGCTGGTGTTCGCCTACCGCGACGATGCCAACGTCAAGGACCGTTGGGACGAGTACCTCTTCGGCCCCGACTTGCTGGTCGCCCCGATCTGGAAGGTCGGCGAGCGCAGCCGCGCGGTGTATTTTCCCACCGGGATGTGGCGCAGCTACTGGGACCGCTCGCAGCAGTACCAAGGTCCGGGCAGCGTGATGCTTGATGTACCGCTCGATACGATCCCGGTCTTCGTCCGCGGTGACGCGCCGGTGCCGTGAGCGACCGCTCTTACGGCTTACCGAGCATCACCTCGGTGGCTTTGACGATCGCTACGACGTCGTCGCCGACGCGGATGCCCAGTCGATCCACCGAGTCCCGGGTGATGGCTGACACTACTTCCTGTCCGCCAACCTGCAGCGTGACTTGCGCCATGACTGTACCGAGTTTGATGGCGGTCACCTTGCCGCGGAGTTGATTGCGTGCGCTGATCTCCATATGTAAGACCTCCGTCGCCCCGAAGTTAACGGAAGTCGTCGCGTCTGGCCACGCCTGACTTGCGGCGCCTCGTGCGACGCGGCGGGCGCGGATAAATGCGTTTCGGGAGGATGGGGTACTGCACCTGCTTAGCCCGCACGGATGCCTACGCCATGCTGGTCACAACCGGCGCGTGTCTGGGCTGAACAACATTGCGCTGGGCTTCGCCCTTGGCATCGTGCTGTCGTGGGGGATGCGCATGCACGCCGGTACCGAGTTGGCCTGAAAGCAAGTCGGTCACATCTTGGCGCTTGACAGAATTCGACGGACGGTCGAACGTGTTGGTAAACCGACCTTTTCGAAACGGGTTGAAGGGGGCAACGGCGCTATGTTCTGTTCCGACCATGCGAGGCTGCGTCGGCGGCTGGACCTGCTCGCGGCCTTCTGCATGCTGTGGTGGGGCGTCTCGGCGCGCCCTGCTTGGGCGCAAGGCGCCGTCATCGACATCGGCTCCGCCGCAGGACTCCCTGGGCAGGCCGTGGACGTCACCGTTTCACTGGCCGTCACGGGCGGTGCAATGGCCGCTGCAACGCTCAACGACATCGCCTTCGGCAAGCAGGCCCTGCGGCTCGACCCCGCGGACTGCCGCGTCAGCGCGGCCGACAAGACGCTCACCGTCAGGATCGTGCGGGATAGCCGCACGCTGCGTATGCTGCGTGTGGTTGTGCAGTCGATCTATGACGGCCCGGTGATTCCGGATGGCCCACTCTATACCTGCACGTTCCACATTTCGCCCGGCGCCTCCCCAGGGAACCACGCAGTGACGATCCTCCATTCGCTGGCGTTTGCGCCGACGGGCGCCCCAATTCTGGGCGTGACCGGCATGGATGGGGCGGTGATGGTCACGACCGTTCCGGTTCCGAGTGCCACGCCAACGCCGTCGCCGACGCCGACGCCCACACCGACGTCCACGCCGACGCCGACGGCCCCACCCTCGGCAACGCTCACACCCGATCTGTGCCCCTCCGACCTGATGCTGGCTCCGGCGGCGGGGGCGCCGGGTACCCAGGTCATGTTCAGCGGCCGCTGCTACTTCATCCATTCCGGTCGGCGCGCCGCTGTGTATTTCGACGACATTCAGGTAGCGAACGTCATCGGCGACACGATCGGTAACTACAGCGGCGTCATGAACGTCCCGACCGGCGCAGCGCTCGGCACACATCGGGTGCGTGTCGTCATGCCGCGCGAGATCGCCGCCGCATCCTTTGAGGTGGTGCCTTCGACATCCTGTGCCGGTGACTGCAATGGGGACGGCGTTGTGACGATCGACGAGGTCCTGCAGATCGCCGCCGTCATCCTCGGGCAAGCGCCGCCGGACAGCTGCCCATTCCTCGAGGACGATGGGAACGGTGGCGTGGCGATCGACGCGCTGGTCAGTGCGGTGCAGCAGGCCCTGGGCGGCTGCCATCCGCCGTCGTGATGATCGACGGCGATGCACGCCGCCGTCGGTGCTGCAGGCGGGACTCAATCCGCGTAGCGGCGTCCATCGGCGGGTTCCGCCTTCTTTCGCCGCGCCACCCTCGTCCGTCAGTTGGCGGAAGGGCGCCCGCGGGGCAGCCGCACGCGAAAGGTCGAGCCGTGGCCAACGTCGCTCTCGACGCTGATCGTGCCGCCCAGCAGATCGACCAAGCGGCGCGCGATGTACAGGCCCAAACCGACTCCGCCGAAGCGTCGCGTCATGGACGGTTCTGCCTGCCGAAACGGCTCGAAGATGATGGCTTGGGTATCCGGTGTCATGCCGATGCCGGTATCGCTGACCGCGATCTCGACGCCGTCGGCGCGCCGCACCGCCCGGATCGCCACGCTGCCACGCTCGGTGAACTTGAGCGCGTTCGCGACCAGGTTCTTCAGCACCACCTTCAGCTTCAACGGGTCGGTGTAGACGTGCGGCAAGCGCGGGGCGACATACCAGGTGACAGAGACGTCCGGCTTTTCCTGCAACTCGCGGGTGTCGGCATCGACTGCGCCGATGACTTCTTCCATGGACACCGCCGCACGCTGAAAGGCGAGCTTACCGCCTTCCAACCGGCTGAGATCGAGTGTGGCGTTGATCAGCTCGAGCAACTGCCGCGCACTGGTATCAACGCGCTGTAAGATCTCGCGCTGCTCGGCGTTGAGGCTCCCGAACTCGCCTTCGAGGAGCAGGTCGCCGTAGCCCATGATCACGTTGAGCGGCGTACGCAGCTCGTGGGACATGGTCGCCACGAAGTCGTACTTCAGGCGGTTGGCTCGCTCGAGCTCCTCGACGACGCGTGTGTGTTCGAGGGCGAGCGATGCAAGCTGTGCGATGCCGCGGAAGATGCGTTCCTGCTGCGGCGTGAAACGCGTCAGCGTGCGGCGGCCGGCGGTGTGTACGCCGATGAGCTCGTCGCTGCGCCGCAAGGCCACATACATGCCGTGATTTAAGCCGTAGCGCCGCAGCAAACTGTCTGGCAGCAACTCCTCCGACGCGGTCACGGAGAGTTGGGCAAGCTCGTCGCGTTGCAACAGCGCGATCAGGTTCGTGACCACGGCATGCGGGACCTTCAACACCCGCAGCGATTCCCAAAGCTCCGGCGTATCGCCGTGACCGGCCACCACCGCGTACACCCGCTCAGCCGGGTCCAAGAGCAAGGTGTGGCTCACGTCGCATTCGAGCACTTCGGTGGTGAGCCGACACATGCGGTTGAGGAGTGCGGGCCGGTCGAAGGACGCGATGAGTTCCCGGCCGGTGCGTGCCAACGCGGCGGACACCTGTGCCTCAGACTCCTGAGCGCGGTATAGCTCGACCGTGCCGATCGCCACGGCCACCTGCTGCGCGATGGTCTCGAACAGTTGGACCTCGCGCGTGGTGAAGTCGCGACTCGGCGCCACCCGTGCCGCTAGCAGCGCACCCATCATCTGCCCGCGGACGAACAGCGGAACGACGACCAGGGCGCCGATGCCGAGACGCCCCAGCAGGTCGGCGGCGACCCAGCGCTGGTTGTGAATGTTGTTGATGATGACCGTGTCGCCCTTCTCTACCCACTCGAGAATCGGTTGCGCGGGGAGAAACTCTGGGCTGCGCGCCTCTGCCAACCCGACAGCGGGTGTCCCGTACTGCGCCAGAAGACTCAACGTGGCCCCCGTTGGATCGCGGTAGTACGTCGCCAGGCGGTCGCAGGGCAGGAGCGCCGCGGTGCGGCGGTGCACGCGCTCGAGGACCTCGCGCAGGTCGAGCGTGCCGCTGATCTCCCGGGCGATTTCGAGCACGGCGTTGCGTTCGCCTTCGACGGCCTTGCGCTCGGTGATATCCACCATCACACCGCGGAGGCGTTGCGCCTGACCGCGCGCGTCGGTGACGACGCGCACGATGGTGCGCACCCACACCGCGCGCCCGTCGGCGGCAATCGCACGGTACTCGAAGTCGTGGTCCTGGCCCTGTGCCGCCGCCATGCGATACAGCGCCGCAACCCAGTCGCGGTCATCGGGGTGGATGTGGGCCGACCAGAAGTCGGGCCGCTCCAGCCAGCGGACGACGGGGTAGCCCAACAAGGCTTCGGCGTGCCGGCTGACGTACGTGAACCGCAAGGGGTCGGCATCAGCCTCCCAGACGATCGCTTTGACTCCCTCGACGAGGTCGTGGATGTGTGCCTGCGTCCGCTGCAGCTCGTGTTCGGCGCGTTGGCGCGTGCGACGACCCTCGGCCTCGCGCAGTTCGCGTTGGATCGCCGGGACCAAACGCGTCAGGTTGCTCGTGGTCACATAGTCCTGCGCCCCGGCCTTCATCGCCGCAACGGCGAACTCCTCACCGGCGTGCTGGGACACGATGATCACGGGAAGGTCAGGGACGCGTTCGCGCACCAGGTGCACGGCTGCTGCTCCGCCGCAGCGCTGCATGACGTCGCCGCAGATGACCAGGTCCCAATCGTGCACCCTCAGCGCCGCCGCCAACGCCTCGCTGCTGTCGACGCGCTGCCACACCGGCTCGTAGTTTCCATGTTGGAGCTCGCGCATCAGCCGCAGGGCGTCATCCTGCGAGTCTTCGAGGACGAGGACGCGGAGCGGTGTCCGTTTCGCCCTTTCCCGGCCGACGGCCACAACCGGTTCGTAATTCTGTACCGGAGGGTACACGCCAGGCGATTTACTATCATTGAGGGGCATTCACAAATGCTTTGTGGTCCCGCATACTATCGCGCAACCATTTTTGGGGGGGGCCGCAGGCACGGCCCCGCCGGGAGGAGACGAGGTGGCAACCCTGTTTACCCGCATCATCGAAGGTGAGATCCCCGGACGCTTCGTGTGGCGTGACGACCGCTGCGTGGCCTTCTTGTCCATCCATCCGCTGCGTCCGGGCCATACGCTGGTGGTGTCGCGCGCCGAGGTCGACCACTGGCTCGATCTGCAACCCGACCTGGCGGCGCATTTGATGACCGTGGCGCAGTCGATCGGGAAAGCGCTGCAGCGCGCCTTCAAGCCCGCCAAGGTCGGCTTGATGATCGCCGGCCTGGAGGTTCCGCATGTGCATTTGCATGTGGTGCCCATCGACGGTGTGCACGACCTCGATTTCTCCAGGCAGGACGTGAACGCCAAGGCCGAGGATCTCGACCGGGCTGCAGCAAGCGTGCGCGCCGCGCTGCGCACCCTCGGATTCAAGCAAGTCGCCGATTAGCGAGAGAGGAGATGAGACACATGCGACGTTTGATTGTAATGACCGCGGTGGCCGTGGCGATTGGGAGTACGGCGGCGAAGGCTGCGACATTCGAGATCGACCCGGCGCACACCAGCGCCCAATTCGCGGTCCGGCACCTCATGGTATCGACGGTGCGCGGTACCCTGGGCAAGGTCACCGGCACCGTCAGCCTCGACGACGCCGACGTCACCAAGTCCACGGTCGAAGCGACCATCGACGTGGCTGGCATCGAGACGCGAGAGCCAAAACGCGACGCCCATCTGAAGAGCCCTGACTTCCTCGACGTGGCGAAGTACCCGACGATTGTGTTCAAGTCCAAGAAGGTCACCAAGGTCGCGGACGACAAGTATCACGTCACGGGTGACCTCACGTTGCACGGCGTCACCAAGGAAGTCGTTCTCGACGCCGAAGGCTCGCCGAAGCCGTTCACCGACCCGTTCGGCAACGCCAAGCTCGGCGGCGCCGTGCACACCAAGATCAACCGGCAGAACTTCGGAGTGGCGTGGAACAAGGCGCTCGATGGGGGCGGCGTGGTGGTGGGCGACGACGTCGATGTCACGATCGACATCGAGTTGATCAAGAAGCCGTAAGCCCGTCGGGCTGCGTTTCCCTTAGGGCACGCAGCTCAACCGCGTGCGGTCTTCCGCGCGGCCCACTCGGCGCGCAGAATCGCCATGGTGATGGTGTCCCAATAGCGGCCGTCGTGAAAGCGTTCCTGGCGCAGGATGCCCTCCTGGGTGAATCCAACCTTTTCATAGGTGCGGCGGGCGCGCGGATTGTTCTCGTAGACGAGGAGCCGAACACGATTCAAGTTGAGTGTTTCGAATGCATACTGCACCATGAGCCAGGTCGCTTCGGTACCGTAGCCGTTGCCCCACGCGGCCTTCTCACCGATGCTGATCCCGAAGTTAGCGTGGCGGTTCTTGAAGTCGATCTCGTGCAAGCCCGTGAGGCCGATGAAAGCGTCGGTCTCTTTGACCATGATGCACAGCACCAGGTCATGCTCGCTGTCCGTGACCCTGGCGATGAACTCTTCCTCGTTCTGCAGGTTCATCGGCCGATAGATGGCGAGGGTGCGTGTGACCTCGGGATCATTGATCCATGCCACCAGGCGCGGCGCGTCGTCGCGCTCCAGCGGGCGCAGGTAGATCTGCGTTCCGATGCGGAAGGGGTTCTGCATGGTGGGGTCCTCCTGAAGCGTGTTGTATCGTCGCGCGGCGCGTGCCGCCAAGGACAGCGTCGCCACAAATGTGGTCGGCGAGCCGCCTGGGTCTTGTCTGTGTTCTGTGATCTGTGCTCTGTGGTCGACTCATGACCGAAGATCATTCGCCCGTGCTCGTCGGCGCGGGACAGCTGACACAACGAGACGTCGAACCGGCGGCGGCCAAGGAGCCCTTGGCCATGATGATGGAAGTGGCCCAGCGCGCCGCTGCGGACGCCGGCGTGAGCGCACGCCAGCTCGAAGGGCTCGACACGGTCGCCGTGGTCAACATCCTGAGCTGGCACTACGCCAACGCCCCCGAGTTGCTGGCAGCGCGCCTCGGCGCCCACGCCCAGCAGCACATCTACACGACGGTCGGCGGCAATACGCCGCAGTTTCTGATCAACGAGATCGCCGCGCAGATCGCCGCGGGGCGTGCGCGGTTTGCGCTCATCGCCGGAGCAGAGGCGGTGCGCACGCTGCTGCGTGCGCGCCGGGCCGGCGTCGAACTGCGCTGGACCTCGGGCGGCACGGGCAAGCCCACGGTCCTCGGTGAAGCACAGCACGGCACCAATGACCACGAGGTCAACCACGGCCTGCAGCTCCCGACGACCATCTACCCGCTCTTCGAAAACGCGCTGCGGGCGCACTACGGCCTGAGCCTCGCAGCGCATCGCGACCGGCTCGGCGCCTTGTGTAGCGGCTTCTCCGCCATTGCCGCACGCAATCCCCACGCCTGGTTTCAGCAAGCGCGCAGCGCCGAGGAGATCACCACCGTCACGCCGCAGAATCGCTTCATCGGCTTTCCGTACCCGAAGTACATGAACGCCATCATGGAGGTCGATCAGGCGGCGGCTGTGCTCGTGACCTCTGTCGCGGGCGCGCGTGAGCTCGGCATCGATCCGTCGCGCTGGGTCTACCTATCGGGAGCTGCCGATGCCCATGACCTGTGGTTCGTCTCCGAGCGCGTCAACTACTACAGCTCGCCGGCGATCCGCCTCGCGGGTCAGAAAGCGCTCCACATGGCCGGGCTCGGCATCGAGCACATCGACTATTTCGATTTGTATAGTTGCTTCCCCTCGGCCGTGCAGATCGGCCGCGACATGCTCGGCATCGCCGCCGCCGACCCGCGGCCGCTCACCGTCACGGGCGGCCTGCCGTACCACGGTGGGCCGGGCAACAACTACACGCTGCACGCTGTGGCGACCATGATAGACAAGCTGCGCGCGGCGCCAGGGACGACGGGACTGGTCACCGGTCTGGGTTGGTACGTGACCAAGCA
>DATKMS010000184.1:0-33115 GCA_035541735.1 Candidatus Margulisiibacteriota bacterium | reverse complement strand
GCGCGCTCGCCGCTGCCGGCGAGGTGTTGGTGTCGGGTACCGTTCGCGACCTGGTCGTCGGCTCGGGGTTACAATTCGACGACCACGGTGAACACGAGCTGCGCGGCATCGACGGACGCTGGCGGCTGCTTGTGCTACCACGAGTGAGCGACGGCGGTGATCTCGCCAGCTTCTCGCCAACCGCCGTACCCCCACGCGTGAACGGTCGCGCGCGCACCGTACAAACGCGCCTTGATGTCGACGCGGGATCCTGCACTCGCGTTCTAGACGGCGCACCGATGTCTGGACTAGTGTGCGGCCGTATGACCGCAACCGATTGGGGGTTCGCCAGCGACCTTGACGACACCAGCGGCGAGATCGCCATCGTGGGTATCGGCGACGCCGAGTACACCAAAGCGTCCGGACGTACGACGCAGCAGATCGCTGCGCAGGCCACGGAGCGCGCCCTCGATGATGCCGGTCTCACGTCGTCGGACATCGACGGCGTCATGTACATTCCATTCTCGGGCGATCAGTTCGACGATGCCGCGTACCGCGCCCACTTCGGAACCACGCACGACATGTGGGTGTCACAGAAGGGCGGTGGCATGGTGTGGGCCGGGTCCGCGCCGTACGATGCGGCACTGGCGATCCGTTCCGGCCAGGCGAAGTACGTGCTCAATACCTTCTCGGTCGCGTGGGCCACGCAGCGCTCGCAGATGGTCGGTGGCCCCGGTCACGTCCACGCCGAAGACCTCTACAAGCAGAACCTCGAAGTGCCGTTCGGCTGGTTCCCCCAGCCCGTGTACTTCGCCACCATCGCCCGGCGCCACATGTACGAGTTCGGGACGACCCCGGAACAACTCGGCGCCATCGCCGTCGCGTGTCGGCGTCATGCGATGCTGCACCCGACGGCGGTGATGCGCCACACGCCGCTCACGCTCGACGACTATCTGCGCAGCCCCCTGATTGCGGAGCCATTTCGGAAGGAAGACTGCTGCCTGATTTCCGACGGCGGCGCGGCATACATCATGACGTCATTGGAGCGCGCCCGCGACCTGCGCCAGCCGGTCATTGCCGTGCTCGGCGTCGGCGTCGGCAACTCGCGCACCGGCGCGTACTGGTCGCAGCAAGGCGCGTTCACGTCCACACCGCAGGTTTTCGCCGCACCCGGTGCCTTCGCGATGGCCGGCATTGGTCGCGAGGATGTCGACGTGCTCGCGTGCTACGACCCGTTTACCATCGTGTCGTTGATGCAGATCGAGGACATGGGTTTCTGCCCGAAGGGGAACGCCGGGCGCTTCGTCGAAGGTGACACGCTGCACTTCGACTCGGGGAAGCTGCCCTATAACACGCATGGCGGCATGTTGTCGCACGCCTACGTGCTCGGTATCGCCCACGTCGTCGAGATCGTGCGCCAGTTGCGGCACGCAGCGGCCGCGCAGGTAAAGGATGCGCAGGTGGGAATTTACGGTGGCTACACCGGCCCGCAGGCGAGCACGCTGATTCTCGGGAGGCGCTGATGCACGCGCACTTTCCCTTGCCCGAGGTCACCTGGGAACCGACGCGCGAGTTCTGGGCGGGCGCGGCGCGCGGCGAGCTGCTGATTACGCGCTGCGATGCCTGCGGCCGCTACGTCTGGTATCCGCAGACCCCCTGCCGGCACTGCGGCGCTACGCGTCTCGCGTGGACGCGGGTGAGCGGCCGCGGCACGCTCTTCTCATGGTCGGTGCTGCACCATGCGTGGATTCCGCAGTTCAAGGCGCAGCTGCCATTCGTCAGCGGGCTCGTCGCGCTGCAGGAAGATCCCGGCGTGCGCGTCGTGAGCTACGTCGTCGACTGCGCGCCGGAGACATTGCGCTGCGATATGCCGGTGACGGTCGTCTTCCGTGCGCTCCGCTATCCCGGCGTCGACGGCGCAGTGGTCGCACCGCTGTTCAGACCCGCTGCTCCCTCTCCCCCTGGGACGGGGGTGAGGTGAGCGCCACGCGAGGAGGTCGTCATGTCCGAACTGTTCACCGAGGTGGCCAGCATCGACTATCCCATCCTCGACTCCGACGCCCACGTCAACGAACCGCCCGATCTCTGGCAGGAGCGGGTGCCACAGCGGCTCAAGCACCGCGCCCCGAAGGTGATCCATCAGCCGGACGGCGACGTGTGGTCGTTCGATGACGGTAAGAAGCTCCGCCCCGTCGGCCTCACCGCAACCGCCGGCCTGAGCTATCTGCAGTTCCGTCCGTCGGGCTACAAGTACGAATCGATTCGGCCGGGCAGCTTCGACACCAAGGAGCGCCTCAAAGACCTCGACGCCGATGGGCTGTACGCGCAAGTCATGTACCCGAGCGTCACGCTCGCCGGCGCACGCACCTACACCGACGAACGTGAGTTGCAGTGCGCTTGCGTGCGCGCCTACAACGAGTGGCTACTGGAGTTCTGCGGACCGTCGAGCGGCCGCTTGATCCCGCAAGCGATCATTCCCACCACCGGCATTGCCGACGCGGTGACCGAGCTCGAGTGGGCGATCAAGCACGGCCACAAGGGGGCGCTCATTGCGACGTTTCCGAACGGCACCTACGAATCGAACGGCGATGACGACAAGTTCTGGGGGATTGCACAGGAAGCCGACTTCCCGCTTGGCATCCACATCGGCAGCTTCAGCGAAGCCGGCTTGCAGCCGGTGATGCAGCAGAGCACCCTCGCTTTCCTCGCGGGCGCCGGCGGTTCGAAGTCGGGCGCCGACTCGATTCCCGCAACCACCAAGGTGATGTTCTCGGGCGCATGCATCAAGTTCCCGCGCCTCAAGTTCGTCATCGTCGAGGGCAACATCGGTTGGATCCCGACGGTGATGGAGCAGGTCGACGACATGTTCCTGCGCTATCGCTGGTTCACCGGCGCCTCGGAGCTGATGCCGCTCATGCCGAGCCGCATCTTCCACCGTAACTTCTGGGCGACGTTCATGATCGACGCCATCGGCATCGAACTGCGCCACCACATGAACGTCGATCACCTCATGTGGTCGACCGACTACCCGCACACCGGCACCGACTGGCCGAACAACCGCGTCACCATCGCGCGCCTGTTCCGGGGCGTACCGCAGGACGAGGTGAAGAAGATGCTGCACGACAACTGCAAGCGGCTGTATCACCTCGATCACATCCCGGACCGATTGCCGGCCTGACGTGGCATCGGCACTTCACAACATACCCGCACCGCTCACCGGCGTGCGCGTCCTCGACCTTTCCACCGAAATCGCGGGACCCTATTGCACCAAGCTGTTGGCCGACGCCGGGGCGGACGTGCTCAAGGTCGAGCTGCCGGACGGCGATCCGCTGCGCCGGTGGACCGCATCTGGGACCCCGCTTCCCGCCCATGAGGATGGCGTTCTCTTTCGTTTCCTGAATACCTCGAAACGCGGCGCCGTCATTGACTACACGACGGACTCCGGCCGTGACCGGCTGCTGGTCCTGGCCGCTGCTGCCGATCTGCTCATCGAAAGTACGGAGCCGGCCCGCATCGAGGCCCTCGGTCTCGCTCCACACGCACTCTGGGAGCACAATCGTGCGCTGTCCCTGGTGTCGATCTCGTCCTTTGGCCGCCACGGCCCCTGGAGCAATCGCCCCGCAACCGAGTTCACGCTGCAAGCGTGGTGCGGCTCGACCGCTGCACGCGGCACGCCTGACCAGCCGCCCATCGCCGCGGGCGGCCGCCTGGGCGAGTGGCTTGGCGGCGCGTACGCGGCGGTCGCCGCACTGACGGCGTACCATGGCGCGCGGCGCAGCGGTCAAGGTGCGCACGTGGATCTCTCGCTGTTCGAAGTGATGGCGTTGACGATGGCCCCGAACACTGCGGTGTGGGAAAGTCTCGCCGGCCAGCCGAGTCAGTTCAACCGCACGCTGGAGATCCCGTCGATCGTGCGGGCGCGTGACGGCTACATCGGCTTCTGTACGATCACCGGCCAGCAGTGGCGCGACTTCCTGGTGCTCATCGAACGACCTGATCTGGTCGACGATGCGGTCCTGGCGCGCTGGGATGAACGCGTGCGGCGTGCGGATGAGGTGACACGCATGATCGAGGCGTGGACGATGCACCGGTCCGTCGCCGCGATCATCGAGCGCGCCGCGGCGTTGCGCGTGCCGGTCGGCGCGATCGGCACGGGCGAGACCGTGCCACGATTCGATCACTTTGTGGCGCGCGGCACCTTCGTGCAGCATCCGGGTGCGAGCTTCGTGCAGCCGCGGCCGCCGTACCGCATGTCCGGCGCGACGCTACGGCCGTTGACGGCAGCGCCGAAGGTGGGTGAGCATGCGTGCGCTTGGTTGGTGAGTGGAGGGTCCCTCGATACGCGCTCTGAGAAGACGAGCGCTACTGCCCATGAACCGACAGTGCCTAATCTCGTCATGCCCGCGAAAGCGGGCATCCAGGCGCGAGGCGGGGTGGCAGGCGCAGGCATGGATTCCCGCTTTCGCGGGAATGACGGCCTGTTCATGGGCCCTTCAAACCGGCGTCCCCGCCGGCGTGGCTCTCGGGACGAACGGATTGAGGACTTGCTGCGGCATCCTCACACCAGCCCTCCGCTCACCCCAAGCAGCGGGCCATCTTCTGGCCCGCGTATCGAGGGGCCGCTCGCCGGCCTGCGCGTCATCGACTTCACCGCCTTCTGGGCCGGCCCCTTCGTCACGCAGTACCTCGCCGCGATGGGCGCGGATGTGATCAAGATCGAGTCGATCCAGCGCCCCGATGGGATGCGCCTCCAGAGCGTGAAGCCGCCGACGGAAGACAAATGGTGGGAATGGAGCGCACTGTTCCAAACCGTCAACCTCGGCAAACGCGGCATCACCCTCGACCTGAGTCGTCCAGCGGGCGTCGATCTGGTGAAACGCTTGCTGGCGGTCTCGGACGCCGCCGTCGAGAACTTCTCGCCGCGTGTGATGGACAACGTTGGTCTTGTGTACGAGGACCTGGCCGCAGCGAACCCACGGCTCATCATGGTGCGCATGCCCGCTTTCGGGCTCGACGGTCCGTGGCGCGACCGGGTCGGCTTCGCGCAAACGATGGAGCAGATCTCGGGTATGGCTTGGCTCACGGGTTTCGCCGACGGCCCACCGATCATTCCGCGCGGCGCGTGCGACCCGCTCGCCGGGCTACACGCTCTGGTCGCGCTGCTGGTGGCGCTCGAACACCGCGAGCGCAGCGGGCGGGGGCAGTTGATCGAATCGACCATGGTCGAGGCGGCGCTCAACGCGGCGGCGGAGATCGTCCTCGAGTTCGGCGCCTACGGCGCGCGTCTCGTGCGCGACGGCAACCGTGGCCCCGTCGGCGCGCCGCAGAATCTGTATCGCGGTCGTGGCAGCGACGCCTGGCTTGCAGTTGCGGTGACCAACGACGCGCAGTGGACCGCGTTGGTGGACGTCATGGGTCATCCTGCATGGGCATGCGACCGAGCCCTGGCGTCCGCTGCCGGCCGGCGCGCACAGCACGACACAATCGACCGCGGCCTTGGAGCCTGGTGTGCGCAGCGGGACGTGAGCACCGCCGCGGAGAGTCTGCTCGGCCGTGGCATCCCCGCGGCTCCGGTCACCTCTGCGGCCCAACTCGACAGGAACCCGCACCTGTGCGCGCGCGGCTTTTTCCAAAGCATCACACACCCGGTCGCCGGACGACACGCGCACCCGACCGTGCCGCTGCGCTTTGGAGGCGAGCCCACCCGCTGGTTCACGCGGCCGGCGCCGACGCTCGGCCAGCACACGGAGGAGGTGCTGCGTGCATTGCTTGGCGTGAGCGACGCAGAGATCGCTCAGCTCCGTGCCGACGGCATCATCGGTGAGCGGCCGGCGGGGCTGTGAGGAGGCCTCCTCCAAATAACCGTCCGCTAAGATATGGAACGAAACGACCGTAGCTGAGTTTCACGCGCCCCGGCTCATGGCGCCGGCGGTAAGTCGCTACCTGGCCGATTGTATTCCCGGGGCGCGATTCGTCGCGTTTGCGGGCGAGGACCACAGCGACTGTGCACCTGGCCATGTCAGCCGCGCAGCACGACTCCGGCACAAAGCAGCGGACCGTCAGCGCAGAACCCGCCGTCGAACGAGGTACGCACCAGCAACCGTCAGCAACACTCCCAACGCGAGCAGCACAGAATGTGACGCTGCCGGTGCGGGTGATGGCATACATTCGGCAGCATGCTCCGCACAGACGCCATCGAGGACTTCGACGAACTGGCAGCCACCCTCGCCACAGCGTCTTGTGCAGTCGGCTTCCTCGGTTCCAGAAGCCAGAACACTTTCGCACACACGTGATGGGCCTGACGAACAGGGGCCGCATACGCAGCAATATCCTTCGCGGCCGTCCTGTGCAGTGGACAACCGTGGCGTGAAAAGCTGGATAGTCACGATTGCGGCCACCGCGAAGACGATCATGCCAATCCCCAACACACGAGTCATTCAGTCCCCCTTCCCGCTGCGTCCCGTCTACACAAAATTCCCAGAATAACCAAGATGGCGATGCAGGCCAACGTGGTCAGTTGACTCGCTTTGGTGGGGTCCGCATCGGCGACGATATAGCCCCCGCAGGGGAGCCAGGGGCACTCTGCGTGAGCGGGTCAGGGTGGAGGCTCTACACCCGCACCCAGCGCGGAAAAAACACGTCCTCCACCTGCTGGAACACGACGCGCACCGGCTCGCCGATGCGGATTGTCGCGGGATCGACTTCGTTGATCGATCCGTCCGGGTGTGCCACCAAGTTCCCGACCAACCGCAACCCCGGGTCCTCATCCAGTGCGACGGTGATCACGTTGTAGGGCGCAAGGTTTTGATACGCCGGCAGCAGCGGTGGGTGCGCAACCACGAACGACCAGATCGTGCCGCGACCCGTCAGCGGCACCCATGTGTGTTGCAGCGAGCGGCACGCGGGGCACATCGGCCGCGGCGGCAGGCGGCGCTGGCCGCAGGCGCTGCAGGTCTGCACCAGCAACTCGCCGCGCGCCGTGCCCTGCCAAAACGGCGCGGCGTCGTCGTCTTCGAGATCCGGCAACAGGAATCCACTTTCCATGGCTCACCTCCGCAGCAGCAACGCGCTCGTCGGCACGCCTTCGCCACTTGTGACCAAACAACACTCGGCGCCGTCGATCTGACAGGTCGACGTGCCGCGCATCTGCCGCACCCCCTCGAGCACCAGATTGAATCCGTGCACGTACGCCTCGGACATCCCACCGCCCGCCGTGTTCGTTGGCAGCCGTCCATTGGGCCACTCGAGCGCCCCATCATCGGTGAATGCCGCGCCCTCACCGCGCTGGCAGAATCCGTAGCCCTCCAACGACAACGGGATGAGCGGGCTGAAGGCGTCGTAGAGCTGCGCGACGCGCACGTCCTGCGGTTGGAAGTCGCTGCGCTTCCACAGCAGACGGGCGCAGGCGTAGGACGGACCGAGCAACGGGTCGTCGCAGAAGTAGTTGGTCATCACCTGATGCTGGCGCGGAATGCTCTGCGCGAAGGAATGGACGTAGGCGGGTTTCTGCTTCAGATCTCTTGCGCGTTCTGCGGACACGATGACCACGGCCAGCGCGCCGTCGGTTTCCAGACAGTTGTCGAACAGGCACAGGGGCTCGGAGATCCAGCGCGCCTGCATGTAGTCGTCGCGCGTCATCGGCTTCGCGTACATCGTCGCGTTGGGGTTGCGGTTGGCGTGCCCGCGGAACGCCAGCGCGACATTGGCGAGATGCTCGCGCGTAGCGCCGAACTCGTGCATGTAGCGCCGAGCCAGCATGGCGATTTCGTCCACCGGCCGCAGCAGGCCGAACGGGCGGCTCCACTGCGTTGCGCCGCTCAGCCGTTGGTTGACGTTCGCCCACGGGCGGCTGCCTTTGGCGGAGCGCTTGCGCGCGCGCCAGGCCACCGCCACCTCGCACTGTCCGGTCGCGACCGCCATCGCGGCATGGCCCACGGTGCCGCAGCCCGCCCCGCCGCCGTAGCCGATCTCGCCGAAGTAGGTGATGTCGCCGAGACCAACGTTGCGCGCGACTTCCACCTCGCGGCCGTTCTCCATAGAGAACATGACGAGGCCATCGACGTCCGACGGCGCGAGCCCGGCGTCGCCGATAGCCATCGAGATGGCCTGGCAGGCGAGCGACAGCTCGCTGTCCTCCAGCCCCTTGCCAAAGCGCGTCTGCCCGATGCCGACGATCGCCGTGCGATCTTTGATCGTATCCATCGCGGGTCCTCGCAGTTGTTCAGTGCGCCGCAGCTTTGCAGATCTGGCTGCGAGATGGAACTCCTACCGCCGCCCTCTGGCGCGGAAATCCGAAGCTCGAAGTTGCTCGAAATTCGACACAAATCCGGAGAACCAAATTCGCATGATTGAGCGTAGACGATGTGGCGTTCGTCTGAAACCACGCTCGATTGTTGTTGGCCCGCAGCTCTTTCAGGAACCGAAAGAGGCCCGGACCGAAGTGGGCACCCCGCTTGTCCGCGCTGACCTTTGCTGAACCCATTGCGTCCCCCTTCGTCGGCTGTGAAGCAAGCGCAACATCCGTCGGTTCGGCTCCCGTATGCGGAATCCGTTCGCGCAGCGCTACCAACCGGGCATCCGGCGGTCGTCGCTAGATCTTGGTCGGCGGTTGGAGTATAGCCGCGTCGAATCATACATTCGGGAGGTCAGCAATGCGTCTCAAAGACAAGGTCGCCATCATCACGGGAGCGGGACAAGGCATCGGCCGCGCCTACGCCAATCGCTTTGCACGCGAGGGCGCAAAGGTTGTGGTCGCGGAAATCAACGAAGAGATTGGCCGCCGCACCGAGCAGGAAGTGAAAGCTGCGGGCAGCGATGCGCTGTATGTCAAGACCGACGTCTCCAGCGAAGACAGCTGCAAAGCAATGGCCGCGAAGGCGGCCGAGCGCTTCGGCCGCATCGACATCCTGATGAACAACGCTGCCATCTTCTTCGGGCTCAACACCGAGGACTCGTCGCTCGGGTACTTCAACAAGATCCTGTCGGTGAATCTCACCGGCGTGTGGCTGTGCACGCGCGCGGTCGAGCCGTATATGAAGCGCCAGCACAGCGGCAAGATCATCAATCAATCCTCGACGGCGGCGTTCATGGGCAACGTCGGTGCGGTGGACACCAGCGATCCGGACAAGCCGTCGCCGCCGTTCCACTACAGCGTTGCCAAGATGGGAGTGAACGGCTTGACGAAGTACTTCGCCGGGGCGCTCGGACCGTGGGGCATCAACGTCAACGCCATCGCGCCCGGGGTGACGATGACGGAAGCGACCAAGAGCGTCGTCCCGGAGGACATGCTCAGCATGCTCGTGATGTTCACTGCCCTCAAGAAACCGCTGCAGCCGGAAGACCTGACAGGCACCGCGGTCTTCCTGGCGTCGTCGGACAGCGACATGATGACCGGGCAGGTGTTGGTGGTGGACGCTGGCATGATCATGTTGGGATAAGAGAGGGTCCCTGGTTTGCGGTTCATATGGCCGGCGCCAGCAGCAGACACCAGCAACCAAGGACCGGCAACCAGGGACCGTGAACGGTGAGGCCCTTATGCAGGAGAACTTCAGGAAGATTCTCGTGACCACAGATTTCTCCGAAGCGGGGGATCATGCGATCGCTCACGCCTTCCGCATGGCAGCGGACCATGGGGCAGAGGTGATCATGTGTCACGTGGTGGAGATGATTATCGCGCCGAATCCGCTCTACGCGCAGTATTACCCCTCTGATCTGCTCAGTCCGGAGATCCAGCAGCGTGCCGAGCGGGACGCGCAACAAGCCATGCGCGATCGGGTTCCGAAGGAAGACGCGCTTGCCCGGGTGCCGTACACGACGGTGGTGCTGCACGGGTTGCCGGCCGACGAGATCATCCGCGCTGCGGAGAGCCGCGACGTCGATCTCATCGTCATCGCTACCCACGGCCGGACTGGCTTGAAGCACCTCTTCATGGGCAGCACGGCGGAGCGCGTCACTCGCCACGTGAGATGTCCGGTGCTGGTCGTGCGCTGACGCGCACGGACCAGCACCCAGTGGTAAATCGCGAAGTGGAGACCGCGACCGCGGCCCGCTGGCATCGCGGTACGCCGCGTACACTCTCACCCTGTCACAAGCGCCCTAAGCGCTCGGGCATCGGCGCTACCACTCGGCAGTGCCGGTGTGGTAGATGGAGCGGCAGGTTGAATCGGGGATCGAGCATGATGAGCATGAGATGGGCCGTGATCACCGGGGCACTTGTTGGGCTGATAACCCTCGGCGGGGCGCGCAGGGGCCTCGCGGATGGGCCGCAATGCTTTCTGTGCATTTGTGGAGATGTTGGGCCCCCTTTCGTGACCAAATGCTCAAGTACTCCTCTGGTCGATTTCGCGAGCCAGTGCACCCCTCCCTCATGCACCAGCGAGTTCGGAATCAAGACCTCTACGACCCCGTGCAACGATATCCCGGCGTGCCAGCCGTTCTTGTCACGTGCCCCGGCGCTTTCAGGCGTTCCCTTGGCCGGTCTCGGCGTACTGCTCCTTGGCGGCGGCATCTGGCTCACCCGCAAGCGGTCGCAATCTGCGTCATAGCGTAAGAGGGTTTTCCGCTATCCAGCCCGTGCGTCTCGTTTTCCACACCGCAGTTCGTGTTTGGCCGGATGGCGGAAAAACCCTCTTACGGTAAGCACGCACCAGGAGGTAAGAACATGATTGCGCTTCCACTCACCGGCGGATGCCAATGCGGGGCGCTGCGATACGAGATCACCCAGCCGCCGTTGATGGTCTACAACTGCCACTGTACCAACTGTCAGACCATCGGAGGCGGTGCTTTCTCCACACCGCTTGCCGTCTTCGAAACGGCCTTCGCGTTCACCAAGGGCGCGCCGCGCACCTTCGAGTGGACGTCGGACGCCGGAAACCGGCGCTTCGGATGGTTCTGCAGCGACTGCGGCAGTCGCATCGCCCATGGCCAGATCCCGGCTGCCGGTGTCCTCAGCGTGCGCAGCGGAACACTCGACGACACGCGCTGGATCGAGCCGGTCGGTGACATCTGGACGCGGAGCGCACAGCCGTGGGTCACGCTGTCTGGTGACCGGCTCAGAGCTGAGCAGCAACCGACGGACTACGCCCCGTTCATCGAGCGCTTTCGTAGCCAGGGCCGGTTCGCGTTCTAGCGCTGGACCGATCCTAAACTAACAGCCTGTTGAAAAAGTCCGCCGATGCCCTGGACGGTCATTCCCGCGAACGCGGGAATCCAGATCTTCCGCATGCAAGAGAAAACAAGCAACTCAACGTATCGGTGATTTTCGCGGTCAGGGCGCAGACAACCGTCGTGCGGGCAATGTGCTGGTGCCGACTGCGGCGGGCCCGCCATACACGACCATGCCCTGATCAAGGGTGGTGGTGAGATTTCCGCCGACGGCCCAGACGCCGCCGTCAGGGTCGATCCACGCACCGTGCAGGTCGAGTGGGGTGTTGAGACCCGGGCGCTGCAACTGCCAGCCGCTGACGCCGCGGAAAGCCACGGCGCCGCCGACGCCGACCGCTACCCCAACTCCGTCCGCCTGCAGGAAGACACCGTTCATCTGCAGCAAGCCCGGCAACGCCCGGTTCTGGAACGTATCGCCTTCCAACTCGTAGACCACGCCGTTGAGCACGCCGCCGGTGGCAACGACTTGTGTCGCATTGCCGTGAACCGTGAAGAGCGGCAGGTCCTGCGGATCCACATCGTCGGTGTTGACGTTGACTTGCGTCCAGTGCGTGCCGTCGTAGTGGAAGACCACGCCAAGACGCCCGCAGATGTAGATGTCGGTCGCACTGCGGCCCCACACCTTGTAGAGAATCGGAATGCCCGCCGGGTGCGCCTCGGCGAGCGTAGTGTCGACCTGCCACGTTTTTCCATCGAAGCGCCACACCGCTCCGCCAGTGTCCTGGTCGGATAGATCACCGCCCACCGCCCAGATGTGGCTGGTGTCGGATCCCCAGATTCCGAAGAGCGTCTGGCGATTGTCCGGCGTGACCTGTGTCTGGAATGCACCGGTTGACGGCGTGTAGCGCAGAAGCAATCCCTGACCGCCGGCCATGTAGAAGTCCCCGTCGATCGGCGTCACGCTGATCCACCACAAACCACCTGCTGCAATGCCGGTGCTGAGACGCTGCCACGCCTGTCCGTTGTAATGCAGCACCATCGGTCCCGTACCGTCGTTGGCATCTGCGCCGACCGCGTAGACGTCGGCGGCGGACGTGCCGGTGATCGACAGTAACGCTCCCGGCAAGTTCTGAAGGACTTGATGGATCTGACCGGCGGGGAACGGTGTTGACGTCGGTGTGGCGATGCCGCCCGTCGCCATGGCGGTTGATGTCGTAGTGGCCGTCGCGTTCGAGGTGCTGGTCGCGGTCGGCGTGACGCTCGATGTTGCAGTGGGTGTCCATGTGAGGCCCGGCGTGACGGTGGCGGCTGCTCCCGGCTCCCAATACGTCCGTGCCTTACCGTAGTCATTGTCGCCGATGATCGACCCCATGATGCGGCCGTTGAAGTCATCGGCCAGAATGTGAATGCCGCCCCAGATCCGCGACTGCCCCGCTTGGTCCGATGCGTCGTAGTATGTCGCCCATTGCAGTTGAATGTCCGTGCTCGGCCCCAACTCGAATCTGAGGAAGCTGTTGGCGGGGGCGAGAAATCCTCCAAGGCCCCCTGGGAAATACGGGGAACCGGTGATGTGTGCCAGCACCTCGGCACCGGCACGGCTGAAGGTGCTGTGTCCGGATGAGAACGCCGCGAAGGCCGGCGTCACGAACGTGTCTTTCTGGTACGGCACCCACTCCGTCGCGCGGACCCAGCTCACCCCGCTGTACTGTGCCGCAGGGTTCGCAGGCCCGCCCGGCCATGCATAGATGGCGATTTCGCCGACGTACGCGGCGAGGGCGGCGTGACGCTGGCCCGGCGCGCTCGACTCCCGCGTGATCACCTCGACCAGCCCCGGCACGAGCGGCAGGCCATCGGGATCGTAGGACGGGCCGCTTGGGTCTGACGACTGCCCCAACTCGCCCATGTAGCGGATCATCGAGATGGGCCGCGTGGAGTCGTAGATGCGTTTCGTTCCCCAACAGCCGTAAGCCGCGTCGTGCTCCGCCGCGTTCAGCGCGAAATAGAGCTTCACGTCCCACTCGAGGTCGTTGACGATCGGACCGGTGCCGCCGATCCGTTTTTCGGTCAGCAGGTTGTCTGAGACTTGGTTCGCGATGACGTTCCAATGCCCGGGCGGGGTCTCCGAGTTGGGCCCGTCGGCCCAGAACTCGGCAATCACCCGCCTGAAGTCGCCGCGTTTGACGATCTCCGGGGCATACGGTTGTCCGGTCGCGGGGTTTCGCTCGTAGCCGTCGCCGTCGTTCGTTCCGAGCGGGTTGTTGCCGAACGTGGCTGGCGATATGTCCATCGTGATGCCGTCGTCCGGCGTCAGATTGCTCGATGCCCGGATCACGTCGACGGCCGCCTGTTTGAAATCCGCGTCGGTCGACGGATCGTGCAGCCGCGGCGGGGGATTCGGGAGGAGCGCATTGAGGTCCGCAGCAAAAGGCAGGACGCTGCCCCACTGTGAGCCGACGTAGACTTGGACGTTGCCGGGAATCAGGATGCCGTTTTGGGTGACCTGATGTGAGAGGGCGAGCGGTTGCCAGCTGTTCGGGTCGTACATCGTGGTGCCGGGAAGCGCCACGACGAGGGGGGGATTAACCGGGACGTATGTCGGATCGGCATAGTTCTGGGCTTCGTTCGACCCGTCGCTGAGACCGTAGGTGATCACGGCCTGCGCGATACGATTGCCGATCGCTGCCGGTGTATCGCCCGTGGTTGTGGTGATGCTCGGATCGTAGCCGAGCGCCGTCATGCGGGTGGTAAGCGACGCGAGCGACGTGGCGGCGTTGGCCGAGATCGCGTAGCGCTCCGACAACACTCGGTACGCCGCGTAGCTGATTGCTTCGGCGCGGTCGGCGTCGGGATTCGTGGAGACGTGCTTCTCGGTCGTGAGGTAGCCGCGTGCCGTCGGGTCGTACGTGGCCCACGCGTCCCACATGGCCACCGAGAGGTGAAAAAGATTGCGCGCGTGAACGGGTGGGCGGGGAAGGTCAATACGGATAGCGCTGAGAATCTCTTCGTCCCATTGGCGGGCGACCGATTGTGGGCGTGGCGTCGGCGTGACGGACGCGGTTGCGGTCGGTGAGGGAGACGTGGTCTCCGTCGGCGTTGCCGTGGCGGCCGGCGTGTCGGTCGATATGGCGGTGAGAGTGTACGTCGCGCTCGGAATTGCCGTGGCCGAAGCGGTGAGCGTTGGGGTTGACGGTGCCTCGGTTGGCGTGGTGAGTTGCGAGCAACCATGGAGCTCGGCGGCTACGGCACTGATGATTTCATTGATGGTGATCTTGCCGTCGCCGTTGAGGTCGCCTCCCGGGCACGACGACAAGTCCGCGCGACCCAGCACGATGTTTACCATGTCGACGCATTCGTTCATCGTCACGGTGCCATCGCGGTTGCAGTCTCCGACGCAACTGGCCGGCGCATGATGCGTGGGGATCAGTACTATCACGACTGCGGTGAACAGCGTGAACGCGGGAGCGTGGAACCTGCTCAGTGTCGTATCTCCTACCGCGACCTCGCGCTTTCTAGCGAGTTTGGATGCACCGCGCTAGTACCCCTCCGGTTCTCTCAGTCGGATCCTCGCCTCAACGGCTCGTCGCGTTGGATCGGGCCCCGCCGCCCCGCTTGCCGCCCCGCCACTGAGGGTCCATCATCGCTCAGCACATGAGCGGGAAGATGAGCTTCGGGGCGCGTGCCGTGCGCTTCTTCTTCATGTACCTGGGTCCGTTGGTTACGATCCTGCCGTACTTTGCAATCTTCGGGGCGGCGGCGTACTCGATGAGCGGGCTGCGCACCGCGCTGTTCGCCGCGCTGGCGATGCAGAGCGCATACATTGCTGCGGCCTGGATGCTCGGCGAGCACAAACAGTTCGATTTCGGCGTCTGGCTGATGTTCGCGGCCGGTGCGCTTGCGGCGGTGGCTGGTTTCACGCCCCTGCTCACTGTGTACCAGACCTACTCCCCGGTGCTCGTGTTCGTCGCGCTTGGGCTCACCGCAGGAATACCGCCCCTGCTCGGCTTCGAACCGTTCACCGCGTACTTCATGCGGCGGCAGCTGCCGCGCTGGCAGCTCAAGCTCCCGATCAGCGCGCGCCTCGGCATGGTCATCACGTACTTCTGGACGACGCTGTTCTTTGTGGCAGCTGGGTTGTGTGCGTATGCGCCGCGCGATCCACGCTTCACGACCTGGTACCCGAACTTGTTGATTGTTCTGGTTGGGATGACGGCGGGTAAGTGGCTGCCTCCGCTCTACTTGAAGTTGTTTCCGCCGGCGATACCGACGTCCGTCGAACCGATAATCATGGGAATGCCTTTCGTCTTCGACCGCCGTGCCGCCGGCGGCGCACGTGCGCAGATCCAATTTCGCGTGAGCGGCGACCAACCCGGTGACTACTGGCTGCGCATTGCAAACGGGCGCTGCGAGAGTTTCGACGGCGACGCGCCAGCAGCGGACCTCGTCATCCACACGCCAGACGACGTCTGGTTGCGCATCATTCGCGGGGAGATCGATGGCCCGCAGGCGCTAGCGAACGGGTTGTTCAGAGTCGAGGGCGATGCCGAAGTGCTGAAGGCGCTGAGCGTGTGGTTTCCTCGCCGCTGAGGCCACGGTAACGTGGTCAAACTGTGCCTCGATGGTGCTACGTGTTTCGTACGCAACGCTGGCAGCACGAAGGATGAAAGTACGCATGCTGCGCCAAGACCTCTCGATTTGGCTTGCGGCGCTGAGCGCCATCGCGCTGGCCGCCTTCACGGCGACCAGCGCGCACGCCGGCGGGGTCGTTACGCAGTGCAACAACGACACCGAGCTTTCCACCATGCTGGTCGGCGGCGGCACAGTCACCTTCGACTGCGGCACCGCCAGCATCGTGTTGAGCAGCACCAAGACCATTGCGGCTTTCACGACGATTGACGGCGGCGGCCAAATCACGCTGAGCGGGGACAATGCGCGCCGGCTGTTCATCGTGAATCCCGGCGCCCGATTGGAGCTCGACAACATCGTCATCGAGAAGGGCCTCAGCAAGAGCGGTCATGGCGGCGCCATCTACAACCAAGACACGGTGAGCATCAGCAACAGCCGATTTCGCAACAACGCCACGACCAGCGACTGGAGCGGCGGCGCCATCTTTTCCAGCAGCCACCTGGCTATGAACAACACAGTCTTCAGCAACAACGAAGCCGGCAGCGGAGGCGCGATCTACGTGCAATCCGCCATCAACCAAACGAACATCTTCACCACCACCTTCGAGCACAACGTCACCACCGACACGATGTCCGGCTTTGGCGGCGCCCTGCTGCTGACCGACGGCGCCACCGCGACGGTAACCGCTTCGACCTTCTCCGAAAACCAGGCGCGGGAAGGTGGCGCGGTGGATGCGCGCTCCGGTTCGCATTTGTCCATCGACCGAAGCAGCATCACCGGCAACTCGTCAACCGGTGATGGTGGCGGGATCGGTATCGATGCCAGCACGGCAATGCTGACCGACGTCAGCGTATCCGGCAATTCCGGCAGCCAAGGAGGCGGCATCACCACATTTGCCGGCGAGGTGACGCTCACGAGAGTCACGCTGTCGGGCAACTCGGCAATATACGGTGCAGGCTACGACACGTTCCTTGGCACGCACACATTCACCAACGTGACCTTCTCGGGCAACGCGGCGCAAGCCAGCGGCGGCGGCATTTACAACTCACGCGGCACGATGACACTCACCAACGTGACGCTCGCCGACAACTCCGGCGAAGACGGCCGAGCGGGTGGCATCGTGAACGCCGGCGGCGGTCCCGACCCCCATCTCCACCTGAAAAACGTCATGCTCGCTGCCGGCACGACGGGCTCCAACTGCGAGTTTGGCATTGCTTCCGACAGTTCCGACTTCAACCTCTCGGACGACAACACGTGCAACTTTGGCGCTGGGCGCGACAATGTGAACCTGGTGCTCGGTCCGCTCGCCGACAACGGCGGTTTCACGCCAACGCACCTGCCCGGACCGGGCAGTGCGGCGATCGGAAACGGCACCAACGCAGGTTGTCCTGCCACCGACCAACGCGGCGTGCTCCGGCCGCAAGGACTCTTTTGCGAGGTCGGCGCGGTCGAAACCGGACCCGCCCCACCGACGCTCACCCGGACCACCACTCCGTCGGCAACGACCACCCCTTCAAGCACTGCAACGCCGACGCAGACAGCTGCGCCGAGCGCAACGCTCAGCCCGACGACAACCCCGACGGCAACGGCGGCGACACCGACTCCAACGACAAGCCCCTCGTCCACCGTTAGCAGCACGCCCACGCGTACGCCGACCGGCACCGTGAGTCAGACGCCGACGCCCACCACGACCTCAACTCACAGCGTCACCCCGACACCCAGTGCCAGCGCCACGGGCACAACGACACTGACCCCGAGCCCGACCTCGACGACACCGGCACCGCTCTGTGTCGGTGACTGTGACAACTCGAACAGTGTCGCGATCGACGAGCTCGTGCTGATCGTCAACATCGCGCTTGAGCAACAGCCGGCGTTGGCATGCCCGGCCGCCGATGCCAATCAAAGCGGCACGGCCACGATCGACGAAATCCTCCTCGCGGTGAATTTCGCCCTGAACGGATGCCCCAACGTGATCGGCCGTTGACGTCGTCGAGACGACACCTCGGAACTCAACGGGCGTGTGCGTGAGTCAGGCCTCAGCCGGCGCCACCGTCTCGAGTTCACGCGACCGGCCGCGCGGCAGTCCATGCGGAAAGCCGCGTACCCCCGCCAGCGGGTGCGCCGATTTCAGCTCGGTTAGCCGGTATGACGCGTGTCATTGACCGATATCGCCTCCTGCCATAGACGTCGGCCGGGTTTGTATATGATCGGTCAGGGTGGGTTCGTCGCTCCGGGGTTTGAGGCGGTTCGCGATGCGTTCGCGGCCAACTTCGAGGAGCACGGCGACGTTGGTGCGGCCTGTTGTGTCTACCTCGACGGCCGCCCTGTCATTGATCTGTGGGGCGGCTTGGCCGACATCGCCGGCGGGCGGCCATGGGAGGAGGACACAGGCGTCATTGTATTCTCCGCCACCAAGGGTGTAACCGCTGCCTGCATCAACCTGCTGGCCGAACGCAGCATGCTGGATCTCGATGCGCCGGTCGCCCGCTACTGGCCAGAGTTCGCGGCGGCCGGCAAGGGAGCGATCCCCGTGCGCTGGGTCCTGTCCCACAAGGCGGGGCTTGCGGCGGTGGACGGTGAGCTGACGCTGGCCGAGGTACTGGCCTGGGAGCCGGTGGTACGCGCCATCGCCGCCCAGGCGCCCAATTGGGAGCCGGGCACTGCGCACGGCTACCACGCGCGCTCGTACGGCTGGATCCTCGGCGAGGTCGTCCGCCGCGTCACCGGCCGCTCGCTGGGGCGCTACTTCGCCGAGGAGATCGCTGGGCCGCTCGGCCTTGATTTCTGGATCGGCCTGCCCGCCCGGCAATGGCCGCGCTGCGCGCGAGTGATTCCGCCCGACGGCGGCTTGCCGTCGATCATCGACCTGCTCGGCGCGGAGTCGTTGACCGCCCGCGTGATGAGCGGACCGTCCGGCCTGTTCGCCTACGACGACATGTGGAACCGTTCGGAGATCCTGGCGGCGGAGATGCCGTCGTCGAACGGTGTCGGCAGCGCGCGGGCGCTGGCGCGGCTCTACGCCGCCCTGGTCGGTACGGTCGACGGCCGGCGCATCCTCCGGGCCGACACTGTCGAGCGGGCGATTGCCGTGCAATCCGACGGGGCAGACCGCGTGCTCTTCCTGCCGACGCGCTTCGGGCTGGGTTTCATGCTGCAGCCGCTGCTGGCGCCCGACTGCGGCCCGCACAGCTTCGGCCACACCGGCGCGGGCGGCTCGCTCGGCTTCGCCGATCCCGACGCCGGGATCGGCTTTGGCTACGTGACCAGCAAACTGAAGTTCGACCTGAACGGGGACGAACGCACGCGCGGCCTCGTCGGTGCCGTCTACCGCTCGCTCTGAGGGCATGCGAATGGTCCATCAGCGACGATGGGGTCAGGGAGCGCCGGTGATCGCGTTGCATCCGCTCGGCCTCGATTCGTCCGGTTTCGCGGCGTTCGGCCGCGCGTTGGCGCGGCGTGGCATGCGAACGATCGCCGTCGACCTGCCGGGCTTTGGACGCAGTCCGGCGCCGCGTGTGGCGCTTTCGCCCGCCGTTCTCGCCGCGCCGGTGATCGAGTTGGCGGGCGAGCTGGAGCAACCGCCGGTCATCGTCGGCATCTCGCTGGGCGGGCGTGTGGCCCTCGAAGCGGCGCTGCGCGCGCCCGACGCGGTGCGCGCAGTGATCGCGGTCGCCCCGGCGCTCCCCTGGTTGCGCTTCCGCTTTCTCCTCCGGGGAGCTCGGTTGCTGCAGCCGCAGCTTGCTGCCGACTGGGTGCCGCTCGAGCGCGCCTGGCCCCTGCTGCGCTGGCTGGCGGCCACCCTGGAGGCGCTGCCGTACCTGCGCGACGACGAGATCGCGCGCGCCGGTGCGCGGCTGGTCTATTACCTGTCGTGCCCGGCGACGCGCGCCAGCTTTGCCTCCGCGGCGCGCGAGATGGCCCTCGAGCCGGCGCGCGGACCGGACGGTTTCTGGACGCGTCTGGAGAGTCTCGCCGTGCCCGCGCTGTTCGTCTGGGGGGAGCGCGATCGCTTGATCTCGACGAGCTTCGCGCACCGCGTGGCGCGCGCGTGTCCCGGCATGCCGCAGCTGCTGCTGCCGTGCGTGGCGCACTGGCTCAACGGTCCGCACCATCGCTGTCTTGCTGAGGCGATGGCGACGGTGATTACGGAGCTTGAGAAGCGGGCGGATCCGCACCGGCGCGTCGGCGGGCGGGGGCGGGTGCGCATCGGTGCCGCGGAGCTCGAGACCAGACCGTGCCTGGCGCACGGCGCGGCGCGATGGCGCCCCATCGCAGGCGTGGCGGGCGGGGGCCGGTATGATTGACGAGTTGGGCGCCGTGCTGCGTTCGATCCGCGGCGGCGTCGACGTCCTTGGCGCGTGGTCCGCCGCGACCGAGCGCGAAATCCGCGCCGAGCCCTTCCAGCGCGACGTCGAGTTCCTGCGTGCCCTGCTGCCGTGGATGGAGATCATGGCGCGCTACTTCGACGCCGAGGTCGAGGGCCTGGAGCACGTTCCCAAGCGCGGCCCGGTGCTGCTTGTCGGCAACCATTCGGGCGGCGTGCTGACGCCCGACACGACGGCGTTGTTTGCCGCCTGGTACCGCCACTTCGGTTTCGAGCGGCCGCTCGTTGGCCTGGCCTTCGACGCGGCCTTCGGCATCCCGGGTTTTCGCACGCTCATGCGCAAGATCGGTGAAATGCCGGCGAGCCGGAGAAATGCCGCCAAGGCACTTGCGGAGGGACTGCCCGTCCTCGTCTATCCCGGCGGCGATCACGAGGTGTTCCGCCCGTGGACCGAGCGCAACCGTATCGACTTCAACGGGCGCACGGGCTTCGTCGAGCTGGCGCTGCGTGCCCGGGTGCCGGTCGTCCCGGTGGTCAGCCATGGCGGTCACCACTCGACAGTGGTCCTGACCCGCGGCGAATGGATCGGCCGGTGGTTCGGAGTCGAGCGCGTCCGCGCGCGCGGCTTTCCGCTGGCGCTGCAGTTTCCCTGGGGCATCTCCACCGTGGCTCTGCCGGGAATCCCGCTCCCGGCCAAGATCACTGTCCGCGTGCTGCCGCCGATGCGCTGGTCGAGCCACCCGCGCCGCGCTGCGGACGATCCGGCGATTGTCGGACGCTGCTTCGAGGAGATCACCGGAGTCATGCAGGCGACACTCACAGCGCTGGCCGGCGAGCGTCCGTATCCTGTGCTCAGCCGCCTGGCCAGCATCACCCCTTTCCAAGGCAATGGTGCGCCGCCCGTCACACGGCGGCGTCCGGTGCGCCAGCGGGGGCAAGCAGCGCGCCGGCGTGGAGTAGTGTAGTGGAGCGACTGAGCGGCATTGACGCGGGGTTTCTGTACATGGAGACCTCGACGCTGCACATGCATACGATCAAGGTTGCGGTGCTCGATATCGCGCCGGGAGCGGACTACTCGGTCGCGGGCATCCGGCGAGCGATGGCGGAGCGCATGCATCTGCTGCCGCCGTTCCGCCGCCGCGTCGTCGAGGTGCCGTTCGGCATTCACCATCCGGTCTGGATCGAGGATCCGGACTTCAACCTCGACCATCATCTGCGGCGTGCGGTCGCAGCGCATCCCGGAGGTCAGGGCGAGCTCGACGCCGTGGTCTCCCAGATTGCCAGCGTGCCGCTCGACCGCCGGCATCCGCTGTGGGAGCTGTGGATCGTCGAGGGGCTCGCCGAGGGCCGTGTCGCCGCGGTCGCCAAGATCCACCACGCACTGGCCGACGGCGTTGCCGTTGCCGAGCTGCTCGCCAACGTGATGAGCCCGGATCCCGCCGCGGTCACGCCGCCGCCACCGCAAGCGTGGTCGCCCGACCGCTTGTCCTCGCGCGCGGAACTGCTGCGGCAGGCGGCCCGCGAACGACTGCGGTTGGTCCGCAGCCTGCCGGCGCTGGCGTGGACGACGCTGCGCGGTGTGCGCGCGGCGTCGCGCCAGCGCCGCGCCGCGGCGCTCAAGCCGCCGCTGCCGATGCTGAACGTGCCGCGGACGTCCTTCAACGGCACGCTCACGTTCCGGCGCCAGTTCGTCAGTACGTCGCTGCCGCTCGATCACATCAAGCTGATCCGCCGCGCGCTCGGTGTCACGGTGAACGACGTCCTGCTCGGCCTCGTCGCCAGCTCGCTGCGGCGCTATCTGGCGGCACGCGGCGAAACGCCGCGCCGGCCGTTGGTCGCCGAGGTCCCGGTGTCGACCGACCGCGCCGGTGACCCGCGCCGTCTGGCCGGAAACCGCGTCGCCAACATCTTCACCTCGTTGTGTACCGACATCGACGACCCGGTCGAGCGCCTACGGCGCATCCATGAGCACATGCAGACTGGCAAAGAGCTCAACCAAGCGCTGGGACCAGATCTGTTCCGCCAATGGACCGAGCACACGCCGCCGCGTATCTTTGCCTGGCTGGTGCGGCAGTACGTACGCCTCCACATTGCCGATCTGCATCCGCCGCCCATCAACGTGATCGTCTCGAGCGTGCCAGGGCCGCGCCAATCCCTCTACTGGGCCGAGGGGCACTTGCACCAGCTCTACTCGGTCGGCCCGCTCGTCGAGAGCGTGGCTCTCAACGTGACGGCATGGAGCTATGTGGACCGCCTCAACGTCGGTCTGCTCTGCTGTCCCGATCGCCTCGCCGATCTGCACCAGGTCGCGGACGGTCTCCACCGCGCGCTCGGCGAGCTGCTCGAGGCCGTCGCGCCGGCGCGGTCGGCGTGAGCCGCACTGTCGCCCATCCTGGTCGCGTCCTCACGTTGACGCCGCCCACCTTCGCGGGTCATACTGCGGTGCGCATCCGACCTGTGAGAGCCACCCGACGAGTAGCATGAAACAGTTCGAGACATTGCTGTACGAGGCGCGCGACGGGATCGGGACACTGACGCTGAACCGGCCCGAGCGTCTGAACGCGATGACGAACCGTATGGTTCGCGCAGCCGCAGAAGCACTGGCGGCGATCGCCGAGGACACAAGCGTGCGCGTACTCGTCCTGACCGGCGCGGGTCGCGGCTTCTGCCCCGGTGCCGACCTCCATCACTTCTCGTCCGGTGCGGCGGACGATATCCTCACACCGCCCGATTTCCGCTCCGCCCTGCTGCTGCACGAGATGCCGCAAGTCACGATCGCGGCGATCAATGGTGCGTGTGCCGGCGCGGGCTTCGGGTGGGCGTGTGCGTGTGATCTGCGCTTTGCCGCCGAATCGGCCTCGTTCAATAGCGCGTTCCTGAAGGTGGCGGTGGCGGGCGACATGGCGGGGCCGTGGACGTTGCCGCGCCTGGTCGGTGCCGCCAAGGCGCGCGAATTGTACTTCTTGCCGGCCAAGTTCAACGCCGCCGAGGCCGTGCGCATCGGGCTCGTGTCACGCATGTTCCCGGACGCCACATTCCGTGAGGACGTGGCAGCGATTGCCCGCGAACTCGCCGCCGCCGCGCCGTCCGCGTTGCGCACGATGAAAGCGAACTTCGTCGACGCCGAGCGCCTGCGCCTGGCGGAGTATGTCGAGATAGAGTCGCGCCGGCACCTCGAAGTTGCCGGTGGGGAGGATGCGCGCGAGGCCTTCCGCGCCTTCATCGAAAAACGTCCGCCGCGTTTCAAGACGGGCACCTGAGCCGTCTACTTCCATCTAACCGCTCAACTCCTGTGCCCCACGCGGGCGAAAATGACCGAGTCCGTTCACCGATGCTGTGCTGCCCACCACGCCGGGGTGCCGCCGCTATTCAGCGCGTTGCTCACGGCCGGAATGATCACCGCGACAACCGCCGCGCCGAATCGGCGCCGCCGGGCGCGGCGCTCCCGCGGCTGCTTCCTTGACTGGGCGCAACCCGAATGGTACCCGCTTTTCTCTCGCCCATGCCCACACCGACGCTGTCCCAAAAGCTCTACCAACGTGCCGTTCAGCGCATACCGGGAGGCGTCAATAGCCCGGTGCGCGCGTGGCGCGCTGTGGGTGGCGACCCGGTCTTCATCCAGCGCGGCCGCGGCTGCAACATCTGGGACGCAGACGGGCGTATGTACATCGACTACGTCGGCTCCTGGGGGCCGATGATTCTCGGCCACGCACATCCGAAGGTGCTCACGGCGATCCAGAACGCGATGCGGGACGGCACCAGCTTCGGCGCACCGACTCCACGCGAGGTCGAGATGGCGGAGGCCCTGGCCGCTGCCATCCCATCGCTCGAAATGGTACGTCTGGTCAGCTCGGGTACCGAAGCGACGACCGCGGCCATCCGCCTCGCCCGCGCCTACACACGGCGGCCGGCGATCGTGAAGTTCGACGGCTGCTACCACGGTCACGTGGATGCGCTGCTCGTCCGCGCCGGCTCGGGGGCCGCGACCTTTGGTGTCCCTGACAGCGCTGGGGTTCCGGAGGTGATCACCAGCCAGACGCTGGTTGCGGCGTTCAATGATCTGGCCTCCGTGGAAGCATGTTTCCAGGCGCACCCCGAGCGCATTGCGGCGGTCATCATCGAGCCGGTGGTTGGCAACATGGGGGTGATTCCACCCGCGACCTCGTTCCTTCACGGACTGCGGGAGTTGACGCGCCGCCACGGCGCGCTCTTGATCTTCGATGAGGTGATCACCGGCTTTCGACTGAGGTACGGTGCCGTGCAGACCCATTTGGGCATCGAACCGGACTTGACGTGCCTCGGGAAAATTGTCGGTGGGGGGTTGCCGCTTGCGGCCTTCGGCGGCAAGCGAGCGATCATGGAGCAACTGGCACCACTGGGTCCCGTCTACCAGGCGGGAACACTTTCGGGGAATCCGCTCGCGGTTGCGGCCGGCCTGCAGACGCTCGAGATTCTCTCCAAACCGGGAACCTACGATCGCCTCGAGCAACTGGCCGCACGGCTGGAGGATGGCTTGCGCCGCGCCATGAGCGCCTCCACGCGGCCATGCTGTATCAACCGCGTCGGCTCGATGTGGACGGTGTTCTTCGGAACCGCCCGTGTGCAGGATGCAGAGAGCGCGCGGCAGAGCGATACTGAGAGGTTCGCGCGCTGGTTTCGGGGCATGCTGGAGCGCGGCATCTACTTACCGCCGTCGCAGTTCGAAGCGGCCTTCGTCTCGCTGGCGCATGGCGAGGAGGACATCGACGCCACGGTGCAGGCGGCGCGTGAGACCCTGGCGGGGCTGGACTGATCGGAGGAGGGACGCATACGCCGGGTTCGAACCAGGGTTCTTTTGTCAACGCCGGGCGTTACGCGGCGCTCGGTTTCGAGTTTGCGGGAATAGTTGTGGCCGGCGTCCTGGTCGGCTATTACATCGACGCGCATCTCGGCACCGCGCCCCTGTTCACGCTGTTGCTGACGCTCGGGGGAATGGCGGGGGCGCTGTATCGGTTGCTGTGGAGTTTGAGGCGATTTGGTTCCCGTTCGGACGATGGCGGTTGATCTCACACGCATAGGCAAGACCCACGCCGCTCTCCTCGGAGCGACTGGCGGCCTTGCCTACGCGACCCACTGGGCTGAACCCGGGAGCGTCCTCCTGGGCGGCGCGGTGATGGGTGCGAACTTCTACCTGCTGCGGTTGATCGCCCACCTGCTGCGCCCCGACGCAGTTGCTTCCGAGAAGCGCGGCCGCATCGCATTGGCGGTCGCGGCCTTCGTTCTCAAGTTCGGGCTCTTTCTCGGGTTGCTGGCCGCGCTCTTCTGGCGCGTGCCGATAGAGGGCATGAGCTTCGCCTTGGGGGTGACCCTGCTACTGGTGGCCTGTGTGCTCGAGGCGGCGCGCCAGGAACTGTTCGCTGCGAAAGGAGTCGGGTGAAGTGGAGCATCCGTTCACGTGGGTATCGGTAATTCCCGGGCTCAACCTGCTGCCCGGTCACACGGCCACCGCGACACTGGTAATCGTGGCATTGCTCGTATGGGCACTGGCGGCGCGCCGCCAGATCCAGGCAGCCAAGGACCCGGTGGTGCCGGACGGAACCCTGACGGCGCGCAACACGCTGGAGATCTTCGTCGAGTGGTTCGTCGGCTTCATCGAGGGCCTGCTCGGCCCCAAGGGACGTCGGTTCCTGCACGTCTACGCGACGTTCTTCCTGTTCATCATCACCGCCAACCTGGTCGGGCTGGTCCCCGGTTTCACGCCGCCGACGAGCGACTTCAACGTGACGTTCGCGCTCGGGGTGACATCGTTCCTGGTCTACAACTACTACGGCTTCCGCGCCAAAGGCGTCGGCTACCTCAAGCACTTCGTTGGGCCGATTTGGTGGCTGGCGGTGTTGATGCTGCCGCTGGAATTGATCGACAACTTCGTGCGCCCGGTGTCGCTGGCGTTACGTCTCTTCGGCAACATGACCGGCGACCATCTGGTGCTGGAGATCTTCACCGATTTGACGAAGGTGATCATCCCGGTGATTTTCTACGCGCTCGGTGCGTTCGTGTCGCTCATTCAGGCCTTCGTCTTCACCATCCTCAGCATCATCTATCTCTCGCTGGCGCTGGAGGAGCACGAAGAACACGGGCACGGTGCGGAGGAGATGGCGCACGATCTTGCAGTGTGATCGAAAACGACAAGCTCTAAGAGCCGCACGGCCGAGGAGTGGCGAGGAGGACAGAGAGGCGTGGCCAAACGGACTCTTAAATCTCACGAAAGGAGGACCAGAGAATGCGCAAGCAACTAAGGGCACCGGTACTGGCTGTACTGCTGCTGCTATTGGCGCAAGCCCCGGCGTTTGCCGCGGAAGGGGCGGACGGCGGTTCGAAAGGATGGATCGCGCTCGCCGCCGGCTTGGCCATCGGCATTGCAGCAGTGGGCGCCGGGCTAGGCCAGGGGCGCGCCGTCGCGGCCGCCATGGAATCGATCGGCCGCAATCCGAACGCGGCAGACCGTATCCAGACCCCGATGATCATCGGTATCGCCTTCATGGAAGCCTTGGCGATCTATGCACTGGTGATCGCGTTCTTCCTGCAAGGGAAGATCTGACGACGGAAGACGCAAGACCGAAGTATAGCGGGGCGGGAGGCAACTCCCGCCCCGTTGTCGTTTGAGCGGGACCCGTCGCTGCAACCTTGACTGCTCCACACCCCGCCCCTAGGATCGCGCCTCCGATGCAATCGATCGTCATCTTCCTCGCCTCGGCCGGCTACGTCGGCTACATCCCGGTCGCTTCGGGCACCTTCGGATCGTTGGTTGGCATTCCGCTCTTTTGGGGCTTCGATGCGCTGCGCAGCGCGTCACTGGTCACCTACCTTCTCGCATACTTCGCGCTGGTCGCCGGCGCCTGTTGGATTGCCGGCAAGGCGGAGGGATACCTGAACGAGCATGACAGCCACAAGATCGTGATCGACGAGGTCGCCGGCTATCTCGCCGCAACGTTGTTCCTGACACCGACGTGGACACATGCGCTGTGGGCCTTCGTCATCTTCCGCGTGCTCGACGTCCTCAAGCCGTTTCCGGCCGGCTACATCGATGCGCACTTTCCCGGTGGCTACGGTGTCGTGCTAGACGACGTCGTTTCGGGATTCTACTCGAACGCGGCGCTGCGCGCGTTGATCGCGGCAGGGTTGGTGACCTGATGTCGCGTACGAGAGCGCCAGCTGGCCGGCCATGAACGCGAACTTCTTCACGCCGCCGAGTTGCTTGAGGAAACGATCCTCGACCGCCATTTGCTCCGGCGGACACATCATGCGCGTCGCCCCGGCCAGTCCAACCGTCACGTCGCCCGACATCTCTCCAGGTTTCACCCCTGCGAAGTAGCGGTTGCAGCTGCCGGCAAGCGCAACCAGCAGGACCAAGCCCCTGGGAGGCGTGAAAATCGGTGACGGTGAAGGCCTGCACGGTGCAGTCATGGCAACGCTCATCATGCTATTCGCCAGCATTGAAAGTCGAGTGGCCATTGCTGCATTTCCGACACCAAAGCCGTGCCGCGCTACCGGCGAGCGATGGTGCATTTGACACTGTAGAGAGAATCCATAGAGAGAATCCATGATGAGGTGATACGCCAATGATCTGCGCGGCGTGTGCTCACGAGAACCCGCCGGACGCGAGATGACCCGTTCACAAAGCGGCGCTGCGTTGAAGGGAGCGTAACGGGCACGCGAAACGGCTGGCGACGGAGATGAGGTCGGGCGGTTGAGGTGTTGCGCCGTTCGCCACTTCCGTTGTTAAAGAGCAAAGGGGGGCGAGAGACCGATGACCTGCACTGCGTGCGGCCACGCGAATCGCGAGCAGGCGAAGTTCTGTCTGGGATGCGGTGCGCGCTTGGCGATGAGCTGTCTGCGCTGCAACGTTGCGCTGCCCGCGGGCGCCCGCTTCTGCGACGGCTGTGGCGCTTCATTGAAAGAAGTCGAGAGTCGACAGTCGAGAGTTCAGAGCGGGGAGAGGGGGGGCTCTCGACTCTCAACTTTCGACTCTCGACTTGCAAGCAGCTCGCGCGCCCAGACGCCCCGCCATCTCGCAGAGAAGATTCTGAGCAGCCGCAGCGCACTGGAAGGCGAGCGCAAACAAGTCACCGTCCTGTTCGCCGATGTGAAAGGTTCGATGGAGCTGGCCGAGCACATGGACCCCGAAGAGTGGAGCGCCATCATGGAGCTGTTCTTCCGCATCCTGTCGGGCGGCGTAGAACGCTTCGAGGGGTTCGTCGACAAGTTCACCGGCGACGGCATCATGGCGCTGTTCGGCGCGCCGATCGCCCACGAGGACCATGCGCAGCGCGCCTGTTACGCGGCTCTCCACCTGCGCGAGGCGCTCAAGGCGTACGCCGACGCGCTGCGGATGGACCGCGGGCTCAACTTCTCCGTGCGCATGGGCATCAACTCCGGCGAGGTCGTCGTCGGCAAGATCGGCGACGACCTGCGCATGGACTACACGGCCCAGGGACACACCGTCGGCCTGGCGCAGCGCATGGAGGCGCTCGCCGAACCCGGCAAGGCGCTGCTCGCGGGCGACACGATTGATCTCATCGAGGGTTACTTCGCGCTGCGCGACCTCGGCCGCATGAAGGTGAAAGGCGTCGAGGCGCCCGTGCGCGTCGCGGAACTCGAAGGCGTCGGCCGCGTGCGCACCCGCCTCGACCGCTCGCGCGCCCGCGGACTGTCGAAGTTCGTCGGCCGCAACGAGGAGATGGAGCGCCTCGAAGCGGCGCTGCGCCGCGCCCTCGCGGGTGATGGGCAGGTAGTCGGCGTGATGGCCGAGGCCGGCGCGGGGAAGTCACGGTTGTGCTACGAGTTCCTCGAACGTTGTCGGGCGCGTGGGATCACAGTGCGCACGGCCACCGGCGTGCCGCACGGCCGTGCCGTTCCGCTACAGCCGGTGCTCGAGTTCTACCGGGAAATCTACGGGATCACGCAGGAAGACAGCGACGCCCAGGCGCGCCAGAAGATCGCGGGCTTCGTCGCCCAGATGGCGCCCGAAGAGCTGGGCTCCCTCCCTCTGCTCTTCGACTTCCTGCGCGTGCCCGACCCGTCGAACCCCCCACCCGTGCTCGCACCCGATGAACGCCAGCGGGAGCTGATCGGCCTGCTGCGCTACGAGGCGTCGCTCTACCCCGACATCGAGTACGCCTTCAAGCATCCGATCACGCGCGAGGTGGCCTACGGTTCGCTCCTGCGCGAGCGGCGGAGACGCTCGAAGCGCTCGCGGGTGCGGCGGTCGACACCCAGGCGGCGTTGCTGGCGCACCACTGGGAGGAGGCGGGGCGGGCGCTTGAGGCGGCGCGCTGTCGCCGGACGGCTCGACGAGGCGGTTGAGCAGTTGGAGCAAGCGAAGGTCATCGGCATCGACGGCCGCGTCATGCGGCACCTCGCACCCACCATCCTGGGGGCCCTCTCCGCGGCGGAGTTGGAGCGCGGCAATGCCGAGGCAGCGCGACGCGCGGCGGAGTGCGGGATCGAGGTGTCACGCGAGATGGATCTCCGTCACGGAGAAGCGCTCGGCCACATGGCATTGGCGCGGGCGCTGGTCGCGAGCCAAGAGAGCGACGCCGCCGAGGCGGCCCTCGCGCACGCGGCGGAACTCGCGACGATGACCGGAGCACGCGACTTGCCGCCGCGTATCGAAGAGGTGCGCGCGGAGCTGGCGCAGTTGCGCGGCGACGCGGCCGGCCGCCAACGCGCCCTGTGCGAAGCCGCGCGATTGCACCGCGAGAACGGCGAGGAGTGGATGGCCGCGCAGGCGGAGGCGAGGCTGACGGGTGGTTAGGTTGTTACGTTGTTAGGTGTTTAAGCATGAAATGCGACGCATGTGGCCGTGAGAATCCGGCGGGTGCCAAGTTCTGCTCCGAATGTGGCGCGCGGCTGCAGTCGGCGTGTGCCAAGTGCGCCGCGCCGCTGCCGCCGCGTGCGAAGTTCTGTCCGGAATGTGGCGAGCCTCTGACGGCAACACCATCCCCCCTTACGGGGGCACCACAGGAGGGTCGGCAGACGGCACCGCAACCTCCCCCTGGCCCCCTCCTTGGTAAAGAGGGGGGAAGACCCAACTCGTTCGCCGCCGGGCGTTACCAGGTTCGTCGCTTCCTCGGCGAGGGCGCCAAGAAGCGGGTCTACCTGGCGTACGACACGCGGCTCGATCGCGACGTCGCCGCCGCGCTGATCAAGACCGAGGGGCTCGACGAAGCCGGCCGCACGCGCGTGCGCCGTGAAGCCCAAGCCATGGGCCGGCTGGGGTCGCATCCGCACATCGTCACCGTGCATGACATCATCGACGAGCAAGGCCAACCGTGCATCGTGCAAGAGCTGATGGACGGCGGATCGCTCAGCGAGCTGATTCGCACCGCGCCCGACCGCCGGCTCGATGTGGCGACCGCCCTGCGCATCGCCGGCGAGGTCGCCCAAGCTCTGAGCTTCGCGCACCAGCGGGGCGTGATTCACCGCGACATCAAACCGGGCAATGTGTGGCTCACTCGCGACCGCCGCGCCAAGTTGGGCGACTTCGGCCTCGCCGTCGCGGTCGATCGCACGCGTCTCACCGCGGCCGGCCTGATGGTGGGCACCGTCGCCTACATGCCGCCCGAGCAAGCCCTGGGCGGCGAGATCACCGCCGGCTCGGACCTCTATTCGCTGGGCGCGATGCTCTACGAGATGCTGACCGGACGCCCGCCGTTTCCGGGCGACGACACCGTCAGTGTGATCTCCCAACATCTGAACACACCGCCGTTGCCGCCGACGATGCTCAATCCGGACGTACCGCAAGCTGTAGAGACGCTGGTGTTGCGGCTGCTGGCGAAGTCGCCCGACGAGCGGCCGGCAGCCGCCGACGAAGTCATCAGGGCACTGGAGGCCTTGGCGGCGGCCCCGTCCACACCCGCCGCCGTGCCCGGCGCACCACTGCCGCCGCCGCGCCCGCGCACCGGCGCGGTGCGCAGCCCGTTCGTCGCACGCGAGAAGGAGTTGGCCCAGCTCAAGGAGCGGTTCGAAGACGCGATCGCCGGGCGCGGCTTTCTGATGATGGTCGTCGGCGAGCCCGGCATCGGCAAGACCCGCCTGAGTGAGGAGCTGTCGGTCTACGCCCGCCTGCGCGGCGCGCAGGTGCTGCTGGGGCAGTGCTACGAGAGTGAGGGAGCGCCACCGTATATTCCCTTCGTCGAAGCCCTGCGCCAGTACGTCAACATCCGCCCGGCCGACGCGCTGCGCGAGGAGATGGGCGACGCTGCCTCGGATCTTGCCAAACTCGTATCGGAGATCCGCACCCGTGTTCCCAATCTGCCGCCCGCCCCACATCAGGAACCCGAAGCCGAACGCTATCGCCTCCTCGAAGCGGTCACCTCCTTCTTGGTCAATGCCTCCAAAACCGCGCCGATCCTGCTCGTCCTCGACGACATTCATTGGGCCGACAAACCGAGTCTGATCCTGCTACAACACCTCGCCCGCCGGCTGCCCGCCAGCCGCATGCTCGTCGTCGGCACCTATCGGGACATCGAGCTGGACCGCCGCCATCCCCTGTCGGAGGTGCTCGGTCAGCTGCGGCGCGAGCGGCTGTACGAGCGCATCCTGCTGCGTGGTCTCGACATCGACGGTGTCCAGGCTTTGCTGGCCGCGCGGGCGCAGCTGACCGCCGCCGGCAAGACGGAAGTGCCGCGTCCGCTTGCCGCCGCGCTGCAAGAGCAGACCGAGGGAAATCCGTTCTTCATCGAGGAGACCATCCTGCACCTCGTGGACATCGGTGCAATTTACCGACAGGGGGATCGGTGGTTCGCCGACGCGGCGGCCATTCAACAGAACATTCCCGAAGGCGTGCGTGAAGTCATCGGCCGGCGCCTGTCCCGCTTGAGCGACGCCGCCAACCAGGCACTAACCTTCGCTTCCGTCCTCGGACGGGAGTTCGACTTCGATGTCCTGCAGACGTTGAGCGAGATGGACGACAGCGCCTTGCTCTCCGCCATGGAAGAAGCGTTGGCGGCCCAGCTCATCGGCGAACACCGTGGCAGCGGCGGTGCCGCAGGTGGCGTTGCCTATCGCTTCACGCACGCGCTGGTGCAGGAGACGCTCTACGGCGAGCTGTCGCTGGCCCGCAAGCAGCGCGTGCACCTACGTGCTGGCGGCGCATTGGAGCAGGCGCGTGCCGGCCATCTGGAACCGCTCGTCGGCCAGCTCGCGCAACACTTCTATCAGGGAAACGATGCGGCAAAGGCCATCGACTATGCGCGCCAAGCGGGCAGAGCCGCCGTTCGCGTCTATGCTTGGGAGGAGGCGGTACGCTATTTCGAGACGGCGCTGGAATTGATGGAGGAGTTGGGCGGCAATGAGGCGGAGCAGGCGCAGCTCATGGAGCGCCTGGGCGACATCATTTATGCCACCGGCCGCGCCCAAGACCGCGGCGTCGCATTCCTCCAACGCTCGCTCGCCATCTACGAGCGCTTTGGAAACCGCGCCAGAATCGCCGCCGTGCACTCGCGGCTCGGCCGTAGCATGGTCAGCTTCTTCGGGCACGTGGACCTCAACAAGGGCATCCCGCACCTGGAGGCCGCCCAGGCCATTCTCGAACAAGACGCACCCGACAGCCCCGGCCTCGCCTATGTGCACATCGGTTTGAGCACCGCCTGCCTTCACAACCGCGCAGCTCAGAAAGGGTTGGACTACGCGCAGCGAGCGCTGGCGATTGGCGAGCGGCTCAATAGCCGCCCCGTCATTGCCAGCGGTCTGATCTTCACAGGAAATTTCCTCAGCGCGTGCGGCCGTTGGCGTGAGGGGCTCGCCTGCATGGAAAGAGGGTGGAGCATCGCCGACCAAGACAACTTGCCGTTCGTCGCCTACCTCGGCGCAGACATGCGCGGGCGGATGAGCCTGACTGGACGTCGCGATCCGCAGGACGCCAAGCACTGGGCGCAGCGCGAACTCGAACGCCCGCGTACGGCATCCACATCCTTGACGCGCCAGCTACTGATCGGTCTTCTGGGGGAAGCCCTGATCCGCGCCGGTGAGATGGAGGAAGCGCGGGCGCTACGCGACGCGGGCGCTGAGGACCCGCGGTTTCTCGCCCAGCTGCAGATCGCGGCG
>DATKMS010000183.1:0-4258 GCA_035541735.1 Candidatus Margulisiibacteriota bacterium | reverse complement strand
CGCTCGTCCAGTGCGGTGCTGTCGTTTACCCGGAGCCCCGGCGGATCGCGTCGCCGGCAGCTGCTCGACTCGCCGTGCCAACTCCTGCAGCGAGCGCTGCAGGTGGCCTCGCACGATCGGCCAGGCTACGAGGTCGGCAATTGGGCCGATGAAGCCGCGCGGTGAGAAATAGGTGACCCGCAGCTCAACGTGGGTGCGCCCGTCGCTGCCGGGCCGCAGCCGCCACCGGCCGCGATGGTCGATGCCCGTGACGCTCGTCCACGCTATGTCGCAGGGCGGGTCGAACTCGACGATCTCGACCACCCCGCCCAGTTCCACCGAGCCGACGCGCATCCGCATCGCAAAGCGCGCGCCGACTCCGTTGCGCCGCTTGCCCTGCGGCTCCCACCGAGTCATGCCGTCCATGAACGCGAGCTGGTGATCGGGATCGACGATATAGCGCCACACTTCCTCCCGCGGTGCGGCGATCTCGGTATGCACAGCGACACGCATGATTCAGCCAACCAGCGGCAGCCGCCGCTTTGACTGCAACTGCATCAGCGCCCTCTGCATCTCCCCAACGATGGAACGGTACGCTGCGTTCCAGTCGGGCTTGGCACCGAAGCGCGCCCGCACGTCGATCGGATCGAGCACCTGAATCGTAATCTTGGCCGGCAACGGGATGTGCCCGAGCATGTCACCGATGTTCAGTCCCCACGGCAGGGCCAGCGAGATCGGCAGGACCTTGAGGCGGAACAGCCGATCCAAACGCAGCCGTTTCGCCAACCACTGGCCGCGGCTCAGGAAGAGGGCGGTTTCCTGACCACCGATCGACACCACCGGCACCAGGGGAACATGCTCGCGATGCGCCGCGCGGATGAATCCCTTGCGGCCGTCGAAATCGACCTTTGCCGATTCCCAGGTGGGTCGGTGCACCTCGTAGTCCCCTCCCGGGTAGACGAGCACTGCCGCCTTCTTGGCGAACGCCTTGTGCACGTTCTCGGGCGAAGCGACGACGGTGCCGAAGTAGCGCAACCACCACAGTGGTGGCATGCGCACCACCAGATCGTGGGCGAGTTGGTAGAAGGGCCGCTCGGCGCCGAAGTATGCGCTGAAGGCGAGGACGAAGACGGTGGTGTCGGGGGTCATGTTGCCGCCGGAGTGATTCCCGACGAGGAGCACGGGTCCGTCGGGCGGGATCTTCTCCAGCCCACGCACCTCCGCCCGGTACCAGAAGCTGGCGAGCAGCCACAAGATCGGCAGGAAATCGCGGATGAAGTCGGGATCGCGGGTCTCGAAGTCGTCGCCGGCCGCCGGCAGGAGTGTGCTCATGGCCGCGCTCCTTCCTTGAAGAAGGCGGCGATCGCTGCGTGGGTCTCTGCCGGGCGTTCCAGTTGCGGCACATGGCCGCAATCGAGCTCGAGATGGCGAGCGGCGGGCAGGGTGTCCTTCACGTGTTTCGCAAAGCCGATCGGCACGAGCGAATCGCGTTTCCCCCAGATGAACAAGGACGCGGGTTCGAGTGTCGCCAGGCGCGTCCAGAAGCCCTTTGCCCCGTGTGGCTCTTCAAGGTAGATCTGCCGGGCGGCGGCGTAGAAAGCCGCGCGCCCGCGCGGTGTGAGATAGGCGCGCAGGAACTCGTCTACGCCTGCCCGGACCCAGTTGGAATCGGCGCCGGGAATGGTGCGGTGGACGATCGCTTCCACCAGCCACCGCGGCGTGATCTGCAGCAGCCCGAGCTCCGGGCGTAGCAGTCGCACCACCGGCGCCCACGGCCGCTCGCGCCGCCAGGCCAGCGACGGCGACAGCAATGCCAAGCGTCGAACCCGTTCGGCGTGGCGGAGGCCCAGTTCGAGGGCGACACGTCCGCCCATGCTGTTCCCGATCACATGGGCACGGGGTAGCGCGAGTGCATTCATCAAATCGACAACGGCACGTGCGAAGAATGGCGCGTGGTAGGCGGCGCCCAGCGGTTTGACCGAGTCGCCAAACCCCGGGAGATCGAGCGCGATCGTGCGGAACGAACCTGCCAGCGCGGCAACCGTGGGGAGAAAGGAGCCTTTGGTCGCTCCCAGACCGTGGATCATGACGACCGGCTCGCCCGTGCCGGCCGAGAGAATGGAGAGCGTACCCGAGGCCGTCTCGACGTGCTGGAAGCGCAGCCGCTGCGGTCCGGTCGCGCCACTGGTGGCAGCGAGAAATCCCACCCCCACGTGGAGGTTGTGGCGAATGACCAGTCGGCCGGCACGGTACGCATCCATGCCACCGCGCAGGTCTTCGGCCATCTGATCCCAGGTGGCACGGTCGGCGCTGAGGGTCGCGTCCGCGGCCACCCGCGCATCTGCGGCTGCGACACGCACACCGCCGTTGACCAGTACATCCCACTGCGCCTCGTCAACAACCGTCAGCCGAATCCGTGCGCGGCCCTGCGGCGCATCGAACGTGCTCATGTCGAAGCGATCGAGGAGGACTTGCAGACTATTGGGCAGCGACAGCATGGCGTCCCTTTTGTGCTCCTCGCGATCTTAGTATAGCCGCCAGCGCACTCTTCGTCTTTCCCGGCCGCGCCAGAGTTCGTCCCCGACGTGACGAATCACGTCCCTTGGCAAACGCCTTGTGGCCATGTTTCCATCCCTTGAGAAGGAGCGCGGGTCCGATGCCATCGTTCTCGCGCCCACCCCGTGCCGCACGTTAAGGCATTCATTGTGCATCCCGCTGTCTTGGCTGGCTGGAGGCAGATATGGCGCGGCCCCATTACGAGCGACTGTCGGCGCTGGACGCGGCGATGGTCTTCATGGAAACGAGCCACACCCACATGCACATCGGCGAGGTGGGCATCCTGCAGGCGGGCCCGTTGATGACCAGGAATGGTGCGCTCGACATCGAGCGGATCCGCGCCCACATCGCCAGCGGCCTCGACGGCGTTCCACGTCACCGGCAGCGGCTGGCGTTCATTCCCCTCGAACACCACCCCGTGTGGGTGGATGATCACCGTTTCAACCTCGGCTACCATCTACGTCATACCGCCCTGCCGCCACCCGGCACCCTGCGGCAGCTCAAGCGCCTGGTGGGTCGGATCATGTCGCAGAAACTCGATCTGTCCAAGCCGCTCTGGGAGCTGTGGCTGGTCGAAGGACTCGAGGGCGGGCGGTTCGCGATGGTGAACAAGTTGCATCATTGCATGGTCGACGGGATCTCCGCGGTCAACGTGCTCTCTGCATTCTTCTCCCCTGATCCAGCGGCGCCGGCGCGCCGCCCTTCAATTTGGCGGCCGCGTCCCGCACCGCGCGCAGTGGAGCTCGCGAGAGAAGGGCTGCGCCGGCGCGCGGGCGCGCCGCTGGCGCTGGCCCGCAGCGTCGCCGGGGCCTTGGCACAGCCTGGGGAAGCCATTCGCACGATACGCGATACAGCCGAGGGCGTAGTCGAGGCGGTGGCGGGGAAGATGCAGCCCGCGTCGAGAACGCCACTCAACGTGGATGAGGTGGGTCCGCACCGCCGCGTCGACTGGGTGCGCTTCGATCTTGACGACGTGAAAGCCGTCAAGAACCGGCTCGGGGGCAAAGTAAACGACGTCGTGCTGGCAACCGTCGCCGGGGCGGTACGCCGCTACTTCCGGGCGCATCGGACGGCCGTGAACGGCCTGGACTTCCGGGTCGTGGTGCCGATCAACACCCGTCCCGCCTCTGCACTCGGGACATTGGGCAATCGCGTCGTGCCGACGCTGGCCCGCCTGCCGCTGGAGATGCGCGATGCTCGGAAGCGGCTGGAAATGATCGCTCACACCACCCAGGCCCTGAAACGGTCGAAGCAGATTGGCGCCATCGAGTGGTTCGAGGACGTTTCCAATTGGATCGACGCCGCGCCGGTCGCCGAGCTGGTGCGGCGGATGACGCGGTGGTGGGCCGGCAACCTGATCGTGACCGATGTCCCCGGGCCCCAGGTTCCCCTGTATTTTCTCGGGGCGCCGCTGCTCGAGGGCTACCCGTTCGTGCCGATGATGGCCAACCAAGCGTTGGGTATCGCGCTGCTCAGCTACGCAGGTGGGCTCTACTGGGGCTTCAACGCCGACTGGGATGCGATGGCGGATTTGCACGCTCTCGTCGCCTGTTTCACCGCGGAGTTCGCCGAACTAAAGAAGGTGGCCGGCGTGACCACTGCTGTGCACCAGCGGAAGCCGCTTCGCGCCGCAGGGGAGGCGCGGCGTGGGCTGGGGTGGGCTGCTGGAACGACGTCAGGGGCCACATGACGCACGCTCGTCGTCTCTTCCCACCGCGCCACC
>DATKMS010000182.1:0-5597 GCA_035541735.1 Candidatus Margulisiibacteriota bacterium | reverse complement strand
GGCGATCATCGATGGCCTCGAGACCTCGTGAGTGCGAAGTTTCACGCATGTAGGTCCCCCTTCCCCCGTTCGGATACGCATTCTGCGGTCAGCTGCGTGCGTCGTTCCTCGAGCCACTCGACCCACTTGCCCATCCCTTCGTCCGAGCGGGCCGATACCGCGATCAGCCGCGGTGCGACCGGCACGAGCTTCGGGTCTCCACATCCGCAGACATCACACATGAGATGACACCTCCAGCTCGATCCGCTCGAGCACGATCGCGTCTCCGCCCGCGAGCCGCGCCGGGAAGATACACGTGGGGCAGACGAGAGCGGCGCCGAAGGGGATTGCCGCGTTGCAAACGTCGCAGCGCCAGTCGACCTCCTCGGTCGTGAGCACCAGCTGAAGTAGGCCCGGAGCCAGACCTCGTCACGCTTCGACCCGACCCCGTCGAGCGGTCCGCCGACCTTGGCCATCGGACCGGTAACGCCGCCGAGCAAACCGACGATCACAATCACCCCAAGAACCCGAGTCATCATTGGTTCCTCCGTGCCTTTGCCACAAGGCGATCGCTGAGCCCGAGCGTCTTCAGGCCCGACTAGCGCAAGGGGCGTGCCAGGTGAGGCAGTCCCGCCCTTCGACAAAGATAGGCTTCGCTTTTCAAGTGCATCGACGACGATCACGCCCAAGAGGGCCTTAAGATCACCCGCGCCGATTACTCGCACTGACCGCATTCGGGCACCCTGCCCGCCCGGGGGCAGCGACTGCGCCTCATAGTCATCCTTCGCCGCGCCTCAAAGCGCGCGATTCCAAGCAATTACAAGCCGAAGCATGTTTGGCAATCCATATGCACTGGTGCCATCGGCGAGCTCAGGGCAGGAGCGGATGTTGACGCCCTCTCAACGAACGGAAAAAGGATGGAACCATGAAGACGCCGACGGTATCTCACGCTAGCAGGACAGGCGTTGTAGCGCTGGCGCTGGCGGTCCTCAGCACTGGATGCACGGCCACGCGTGCTGACCGCAGCGCGCCAGCGGAGTCCGGATTCCTTGGAGGAGACTATTCAGGCCTGCAGAAGAACCCGGACTTTCCGGCGGCGCTCGTCTACGTGAAGCCGGACGTGCAGTGGGGAAGATACAGCGCCATCGAGCTCGAGTCGGCCGGCCTCCACGTGACCGACACGTCGACTGCGCCCAGTCCCGAGGACCAGACGCTGCTCGCTGGCATGCTGTCCAACACGATGACCGGGGAGTTCGGGAAGTACTTCGATCTCGTGACGACGCCGGCGCCGAACGCGCTGCGCGTGCGCACGGCGTGGGCCCAGGCGCCCAGCACGACGGTCGGGCAATCGGGGCCCATACCGCAGCTGCGCATCACCACCGACGTGCGGGATTCCGTTTCCGGCGAGCGGCTGGCAGCGGATGTCGACGCGCGCGCCGAGACGAAGGCGCCGTTTGGCCGAAGCTCGTACGAGAGGTGGGGTGACAACGTGCAACCGGCGATCGACTACTGGTCAAAGCGGTGCGCGTGGCAGCTGTGGCGGCTAGGCGTTCAGCTCAAGCCCGGCGCAACGCCGCCCGCAGAGCCGAAAAAACCAGGCCCTCTATTCTAGCGTCCATTACAGGGATGAACTCTCCGGTTCGGAGCCTCTATCGGTGAAAAAGGTTGATTCATGTTTCGTGTGGAAATGCACCACGGGGCAACTGCGTTGGTGATGAAGATCGAAGGACAACTCAGCGGCAACTACGCCGAGCACACCGGGACGCTCATGACGCGCTGCAACACCGAACTGCCCCTGGTCGTGGACTTGACGGACGTCACCTTTGTCGATTCCGTAGGAGAGGGGGTGCTGTCGTTCTTCGGCCACCTTGGAGCCGAGTTCATTGCCGACAACGCGTATTCGCGCGATTTGTGCGAGCGCCTCAATCTCCGACTAAGCTCACAGGAGAATCTCGTATGAACGAACCGTTAAATGCCAACGCTTCCAAAGCCATCCCGGCGGTGGTCAAAAGGCTCGTCGCTGTCCGCGCCTCCGATACCGTCTATGGGGACGTTTACCTCCGGCGCGCCCGCGAGCTGCTCGGCACCGTCCTCTCGCAGTCGCAATATAACGCGTTGAGGGGAATCCAGGCTGACATCGATGCGGCGGTCAAACGGATCAGGGCTGCGACGGCGTCCCAGGACTGGGGGACGGTAGAATCGCTTGCCGCGCGGGTCGATGAGCTGCGGCGCAGCGCCGCGGAAAAGGCGACGCTCAGCACGCTCGGGGCGGCGGTCTACGACACTCACGACGTGAGCATCGATCCATTCTCTCCCGGATTTGAGTTCCTGCCGGGATTCGGCAAGGAACTGGCAGAGAGGCGCGACGCCTTGGTTGCCAGTCTCAAGGTGCTGGCTCGCGCCGACGCGCCGCGTGCTCACCTCTACGAATCGCGTGCAGCGTTCTTTGCGGGCCTCAAGCTGGCATCGAGCGATGTTGCGGCCGCACCGTCTTCCGTGAAGTCTATTCAAGAACTCCAACAACTCGCGATGCAGGCGGCGGAACAAGGCAATATGACTCAGCTGCGGGGCTATGCGCAACAGCTGTCGGCATGGCAGGCGGCATCCGCACCGGCCGCTGATCCCAAATCAGATACGTCACCCGCTATGACGCGCGCTGCGTGCCCGGTGGACCTTTCCGCGCCGTTTACGGATGAGGTCGTGCGGCGGGCGCGCGGGCTTGGCCTGTCGGCGGCACGCGCCGAACCGCCTCCACAATCCGAGGTCCTCTTCGACTATGTGACAACACAACTCTGGCAGCCGACCCTATCGGATACCGACGTCGCAAACGAAGGGACGATACGCGCGCAAGCCCTGGTGGACGAGAGCGGTTTTCCGTCAGAACTGTCGGGGCCGTTGAAGGATCTCGTCGGCCAGTTCCTGCTCAACCCGTTCATCAATTCTGGAGGCGCTCGCTATATTCCCCCGTTCAGCGCCGAGACCGTGCTGGTTGAAGATTTTCCCGAAACGCAGGAGGTGCCCGCCACCGGCGAGTTGCTCTCCGCCCTCGGCCTCGGACGCCGCCGAGCCCTCGCCCGCCGCGACATCGAAGTCGCATTACTCGAGCACGGGGCAGCAGTTCTGCGGGAACGGCTTCTCCTCGACCCCAACGAGTTTCGGCTGGTGTGCATTCCCCTCGACCTCTACATCGGACTCGGTCGCGATCGCGGCTGGGGCCGGCAGCAGCAATGGACACACTTTGACGGCTTTCAAGTTCTCAAGAACGGCCATTTGCGAGCGCTGGCGGGCGGTGATACACGCTATGGCGGACTCAGCGACCTGGTCAGCATCGACGTCGCCGACCAACGCGAGAAGGTCGTCGCGCGCTTCGCGGTGATCCGGCGAGCACGGCAGGTGGCCCGTTGGCTCTAGGACCTGCGGTCGGCGTCTCTTCTTATCCAAGCATCGCTCAGCCCGCTCATCGTGTGTCCCGCACGGGGCGGGGGCGGCGCGGCCGGTACGCTGCCCGGCGCCGCGGTGGGGCGGGGGGCATCCGCCGCCTCAGCGCGGCGAGCGGTGCTGTTCATCTCAACGTACATGATAACTCTTCTATGGACCGCCCCCGTTGGTCGCCAGGGGCTGCCAAGTCCGACTGTTACCATGTGCTGGGTGATCGCACGGTTGAGATCGGCATTCTGATCGAGGGCGAAGCCAACGCCGCCTTCTTTGAGCGGCTCCTGCGCCGCTGTTTGCCAGATGAAGCAAACTCTCGTTGCGCTCGGCATTCGCGTGCGACAGCCAACCGATCAGCCCACAGCGCGTCAGCTGCCCGCATATGGGCAGTCGATTTCGGTTGCCCAGCTGTCCTGAGTCCGCACCTTCAACACTTGCCGCGTCTGATGGTTTGGCACGCGGACTGCGCTGCAACGCTTCGTAGGTCCGACGACATGGAAGCGAAACATCTTCTCGAATTCTCCCTGATGTTTGCCGTTGCCTCCTCCGAACAAAAGATATTAAGGTTCCTGCCGCGCTTGTTCTCAGGGGGACAGGAGAGCCGCGATGTGCCGATGTGAGCAGCGACCCGTATTTGCAGCGACGCTCGCGATACTCGCGATACTTGGCGGCACCGGCTGCAAGAAAGCCGAGCCGCCGGCGCCGCCGTCGCCCGAGGTCCTCGTCATGCCGGTCCTCCAGAAGGATGTTCCGATTTACACCGAGTGGGTGGGGACAACCGTCGGCTTCGTGAACGCCCAGGTCATGCCCCGAGTGCAGGGCTATCTGCTCAAGCAAGACTACAAAGACGGCACCTATGTGAAGACCGGTCAGCTCCTCTTTGAAATCGATGACCGCACGTACAAGGCAGCCCTTGACCAGGCGCTCGGCGACCTTGCGACGCAGCGCGCCAATCTCCGGAAGAACCAGCTCGATGTCGCGAAGTACAAACCGCTTGCCGCGCAAGGCGCGGCCACCAAGCAGGAACTCGACGACGCGGTCCAGGCAACCCAGGCCGCTGAGGCACAGGTGCAGGCCGCAGAGGCCACCGTCGAAACCGCGCGGCTCAACTTGGGGTGGACCAAGGTCTGCTCGCCCATCGACGGGGTTGCCGGTATCGCCCCTGTGCAGGTCGGTGATCTTGTGACGCCGTCCACCATGCTCACCACCATCTCCCAGGTCGACCCGATGAAGGTCACCTTCCCGATCACTGAGCGCGAGTACCTGCGCTTTGCCGATAAGATCAAAGAGATTCAGGAGAAGGGCCACGCACCCAATGACCCGGCTCTTCAGCTGATCCTCGCCGACAACAGCACGTATCCTCTTCCGGGCCGTTTCTACGTCGCCAACCGGCAGGTCGAACAGCAGACCGGCACGATCCAGGTGCAAGCCCTCTTCCCGAATCCGGATGCCATCCTCCGCCCCGGCCTGTACGCCAAGGTCCGCGCCCCCACCGTGATGCGTCGCGGCGCGTTGCTCGTTCCGCAGCGTGCGGTGCAGGAAACGCAGGGCATATACCAGGTGGCAGTCCTCGAAGCAGACAACAAGATCGCGTTCCGCACGGTGAACGTCGGCGAGCAGGTCGAGAGTTTCTGGATCATCAACGACGGTCTCAAGCCGGGTGACCGCGTTGTCACCGAAGGTCTCCAGAAGGTACGGGACGGTATGGTCGTGCGCCCGAAACCGGACACCTCGGTCCTCGCCGTGCCGTCGCCGCGCGCCGAAGGATAGAGGCGTCTATGTCACGCTTCTTCATCCGCAGACCCATCGTCGCGATCGTCATCGCGATTCTGTTCGTGGTCGGCGGCGCCGTCATGGTCTTCCGGCTGCCGGTCGCGCAGTTTCCCGAGATCGCTCCGCCGCAGATCGAGACGACCGCCCTGTACACCGGCGCCGACGCGCTCACCGTCGAGCAGTCCGTCGCCACGCCGATCGACGCGCAGGTCAATGGCGCGAAGCGGATGATCTATATGCAGGCGATCTCCGGCAACGACGGCACGATGACGCTCCAGGTCTCGTTCGAAACCGGCACCGACATCGACATCGATCAGGTGCAGGTCCAGAACCGCCTGGCGCAGGCGCAGGCCAACCTGCCCAGCGCGGTGAACGACTACGGCCTCACCACGATCCAGACGGCGGGCATCCCG